>JAFTME010000019.1 GCA_017452545.1 Clostridia bacterium
GCGCAGTTGCACGGCGGCAGAATGCCGAGCGCAACGGTAACAAAACCGAGCCGCGCCTCTCCACCGAGGAGCGCGGGAGCATTCGCGCCGCAGCGTGGATTCTTTTGCTGACAGAGCCGATCGCTTGCGCCATCAAGATCGCCCTGGCGTTTCTGCTCGGCGTCGGCGGAGCAACGCTCTCCCCAAGCTTCGCTTCTGTTCTCGCCGCAATCATCCTGCTTTGGACCGCACGTGACGAGTAACGGATGGGCAAATCGTTTCACCGATATAAAAAGCTCGCACCGACGTTGTCGGTGCGAGCTTTTTTGTATTCAATCAAATTATTCAGCGTCCTCAATCTCTGCGGTGGGGGGATTTGCAATATAATCTGCAGCGTAGGATCCCTCAACGGTGTTGAAGACAACCTCGATCTTTACGATCTCGGTTTCGGGCTCAACCTCCTCGGCGTCATCCTCGCCACCCTCGGGAGCAGTCGCTTCGCCGCCCTCGGGAGCAGTGCCCTCCTCGGGCTCAACCTCAACCTCGATCTCATAGCCGCGCAGCTGCGTGCTGAACGCGTACAGACCGATCTCCTCGATGGAGGCAGGCAGCGTAACGCTCAAAATGCCGTCGCAGTTGTAGAATGCCTGCTTGCCAACGGTCAGCAGACCCTCGTTGAGAACCAGCTCGGTCATTGCGCTGCAGTCGGAGAATGCGCTCTCGCCGATGGTGGTCAGCGTGGAAGGGAAGGTGATGTTGCCAAGCGCAGAGCAGTTGTAGAAGGCTGCCTTGCCGATGGTGGTCAGACCCTCGTTCAGCGTGACGGAGGACAGAGAGGTGCAACCAAAGAATGCACTCTCACCGATCTCGGTAACGCCGGCGGGAAGAACGACGGACTCCAGGATCTCGCAGTTTGCAAATGCATATGCGCCGATGCTGGTCAGCTTGGAATCAGCCTCAAAGCGGACCTCGGAAATACCGGACTTTGCATAGAATGCCTGGTCACCGATGGCAGCGACATCCATAACCATAGTAACCTGGTCGCCGGAGCCCTTCTTCTCGGTAACAACGGTGATGCTCGTAGGAATGGTAACAACGTGGGGCTCGTAGTCAGCCGCTCTGAACGCGGTGATCACGATGGACGTGCTGTTGAGATACTCATATGTAAAGACGTCGCCGGTGTCCTCGGCAGTAAACGTCATTTCCGCTACACCGATGTTGATAACCTTGTCCTGGGAAGGATCGTCCTCCTCGGAGCAGGCAACGATGGACAGAACCATCAGAACGGCGAGCAGGAGAGCAAATAATTTTTTCATATCAGGAAAAACCTCCGTTAATGTTCATTTCGACGCTCTTCATTATACAGCAATATTGCGAAAAAGTCAAGGCTTTTGCAGGCCTTGATTGTAAACATTTTTTGATTTCGCCGTTTTTTCTGCCGAAATCAGCGAAAAGTGTGAAAAATGCGGCGTCGGCAGAGAATTTTTGTGTCGGCGTCTTGTAATATTTCAAGGAATATGTTAAAATAATAGATATAAAATATAGTAGGAGGGTATCGGGATGCTGTCAAAAATTTACGCGGCGGGACTGTTCGGCATTGACGGATTTGCCGTCACCGTCGAGGTGGACGCCAGAGAAAATCTGCCCGCGTTTGAGCTGGTCGGACTGCCCGACATGGCGGTCAAGGAAGCAAAGGAGCGCGTGCGCACTGCCTGTGAAAACAGCGGCTACCGTTTTCCCGAGCTCTCTCTGATGATCAATCTCGCACCTGCCGACCGTCGTAAGGAGGGCAGCTGCTTTGATCTTGCCATTCTGACGGGCATTCTGCGCTGCGTCGGCGTGATCGACCCGCGCTGCGAGCTGTCCGACAGCTGCTTTCTCGGCGAGCTCTCGCTCTCGGGCGAGGTGAGAGGTGTGCGCGGCGTGCTTTGTATGTGTGCCGCCGCACGCGATGCAGGGCTCAAAAAGATATACGTTCCCATGGACAACGCCTGCGAGGCGGCTGCGGTTGCGGGCGTCGAGGTATACGGCGTACCGAGCATGAGCGCGCTGGTCGCGCATCTCAACGGCAAAACGCCCCTGCCGCGCATTCCCTCCCCCGATTTTTCCGCCGTCGAAGATGCGGTGGATCTGCCCGATCTTTCGGATGTGCGCGGTCAGTCGCTTGCCAAGCGAGCCATGGAGATCGCAGCCGCAGGCGGACACAATATTTTGCTCATCGGCCCTCCCGGCACGGGAAAATCCATGCTGGCAAAGAGATTGCCCTCCATTCTGCCGCCGCTGACCTTCGAGGAGGCGCTGCAGACGACCAAGGTACACTCGGTGACGGGTATGCTGCCGTCGGGCGTGTCGCTGCTGACACAGCGCCCCTTCCGCTCGCCGCACCACACCATGAGCGCCGTCAGCCTTGTGGGCGGCGGTGTCAATCCGCTGCCGGGCGAGATCTCGCTGGCACACAACGGCGTACTGTTTATGGATGAGCTGCCCGAATTTCCCAAGCAAGTTACCGACGCGCTGCGACAGCCGCTGGAGGACAGACAGGTCACCATCACCCGCGCCAGCGGACGCGCGACCTTCCCCTGCTCGTTTATGATGGTTGCCGCGATGAACCCCTGCCGCTGCGGCTATTTCGGTCACCCGACCCGCAAATGCACCTGCCGTCAGGGTGACGTGGCGCGCTATCTTTCCAACGTCAGCGGCCCAATGCTTGACCGCATGGACATTCAGATTGAGCTTCCCTCGCTGACCTATGAGGAGATCTCCACACCCGATCCCGACGTAGAAACCTCCGCCGTCGTGCGCGAGCGCGTGGTCAAGGCGCGTGCCTTTGCCGCCAAGCGTATGGCAGAGTCGCCCGACGTGACCTGCAACGCACAGCTGACCCCCGCCGGCATTCATCGCTATTGCACTGCCGATGCTGAGGCGATGCAGTTGCTCAAGGACGCCTACGAAACCCTCGGGCTGAGTGCGCGCGGCTACGACCGTATCCTGCGCGTCGCCCGTACCATCGCCGACCTCGACGAATCCGATATCATTCGCGCCGAACATATCGCCGAAGCCATCCAGCTCCGCAGCCTCGACCGCAAGTATTGGGCGTGACGGGAAACGCGGATGTGTGGCGGGGGAACCCTTTTTGGCAGAAAAGTATGATCGCAAGCGATCAACGAGTTTGCCTCGGCGGCTCAACACCGCCGTTTCGGGTTTGCCCGAAAACGGCAAACATCGGGCTTCCCCCGCACCCCCTCCCAAAACCTTTTATAAAAGGGAAACAAGGTACTCGCAAGTACAGTTGTTGTCCCCCAGAGTAGTACCTTTACGAATCATCTCAAAAGTTTTTGAAGATTCCAAAGAAACTTTTTCCAAAAAGTTTCTTTGGCGGGGTATGGGGCAGCGCCCCATAGTCTCCTTCCATTCCACAGAAAGGATCGGTAGCCATGCTGTTTTCATCGCTTGAATTTTTATATTTATTTCTGCCGCTGACGCTGCTGATCTACTATTTGGTGCCGCCGCGCGCGCGCAACCCCGTGCTGCTGGTCGTCAGCCTCATCTTTTACGGCTGGGGCGAGCCGATCTACGTTTTCTTAATGATTCTGACCATCCTCGTCGACAACCTCGCCGGCGTTCTGATCGAGCGCTACGCCAACCGCCCGCGGCTAAAAAAAGCGATCCTGATCGCCGCCGTGGTCTTCAATCTGGGGCTGCTCGGCTTTTTCAAATACGCCGACTTTATCATTGCAAACCTGCGTCTGATCCCCGGGCTGTCCGCCCTCAAGTCGCTCTCGGTCACGCTGCCCATCGGCATTTCCTTCTACACCTTCCAGGCGCTGTCCTACGTCATCGACGTCTACCGCGGCGAGGTCAAGGCACAGAAAAATCCCGCCACCTTCGGCACCTACGTCGCGCTCTTTCCCCAGCTCATCGCAGGTCCCATCGTCCGCTACAGCGACGTGGAGCGCGAGCTGGTCAGTCGCACTCACCGCATGGAGGACATCAACGAGGGACTCCGTATCTTTTTGTGCGGTCTTGCAAAAAAGGTGCTGCTTGCCAACAACGCGGGCGCCATGTGGGAGCAGCTGCGCGACATTCCCGCGGCGCAGCAAACCGTGCTCGGCGCATGGCTGGGTATTGCCTTTTACACCTTCCAGATCTACTTTGATTTTTCCGGCTATTCCGACATGGCAATCGGACTTGGCCGTATGCTCGGCTTCCGTTTTCCGCGCAACTTCAACTATCCCTTTATCGCCCGCACGGTCAGCGACTACTGGCGCCGCTGGCACATGACGCTCTCGGACTGGTTCCGCACCTACGTTTATATTCCGCTGGGCGGAAACCGCCGCGGTAAGGCGAGAACCTATCTCAATATGCTCATCGTCTGGTCGCTGACGGGGCTTTGGCACGGCGCAAACTGGAATTTTGTCCTGTGGGGCTTGTTCTTCTTTGTCGTGCTCGCGCTGGAGCGCGCCTTCCTCGGCAAATGGCTGGAGCGTGCACCGCGCGCCATCGGGCACGTCTATACCATCCTCATCGTGCTCTTCAGCTTCTATATCTTTGTGTTCGACGGCTC
Source organism: Clostridia bacterium (assembly GCA_017452545.1). Taxonomy (GTDB): domain Bacteria; phylum Bacillota; class Clostridia; order Oscillospirales; family CAG-272; genus SIG644. The sequence goes on from JAFTME010000019.1 coordinate 4,544, forward strand.
TGCCCCCACATTGACGGGCGACGCCGCGCTGCAATACCTTTCCACCATGTTCGGTGCCTCCGGTGCCGCGTTCGCCGATGCCGTCCTTTTGTACGACGTGCTGCGCAATCTCATTTTCCTTGTCATTCTCTGCCTCGCGGCAACGCCTTTGCCCCGACGCTGCATGGAGGCGCTCTGCCGCCGCCTGCCCGCTGCGCAGTGGCTGCGTGTTGCTCTCTGCCTTGCGGCGCTCATTCTATCAACCGCTTACCTCGTGGATTCCTCCTACAACCCCTTCCTGTATTTCAGATTTTAATACCGCCCGTTGCCGTAGCGTGGAGGAAACATTTTGGCGATTCCTGCATGGGTTACCTTCTCCCTTTTCGCCACAAGAACCTCTCCCGCCTCGCATTCGCTCGGCACCCTCCCCAAAGGGGAGGGCTTTGCCAAAATTTGCTATCCGCGCATAGCGCGGCTTGAGCCGTTACAAATTTCTGCCGAGCAAGTCTGATAACGCTTCGATCCCTATCCTTGTTAGCTTCTCAATTTTCGTCGCAAGAACCTCATCCGTCAGCCGCCTGCGGCGACTGCCACCAACCCCTGTGGGGAAGGCTTTGCCCTAATTTGCTATCCGCGCCCTGCGCGGCTTGAACCGTAGCAAATTTTTGCCGAGCAAGTCTGACAACTTTCCGAAGCCATCCTTTGTTAGCTTCTCTGTTTTCGCCGTCCTTTTTGAGGCGGCGAAAGCAAAGTTTTTTCCCTCTGACAACCGCGTGCGGATCAGCCGACGCGGAGCGTCGGCGTTAGCACGCGAGGCAGCAGGGTACTTAGGGGCGGCAGCCCCTAAGCGCCTTTTCTTCGGTTCACTTCTTTGGGGCGTGCCAAAGAAGTGAACATTATAGTCTTTGCCAAGAAAAATATGTTCGTACTTCTTCCGTTGCTTTCTAAAAACTTTTTGCAAGCAAAGATTGAGCGAACAAACTATCCTACAGAGCAACCTGTTATGTACTTTTTGTCATCGGACAAAAAGTACCAAAAAACCGAGTTAAGGGGCTCTGCCCCTTAACATACCCCGCTGCCGCCGTCCGCTTCCAAGTCGAATTGCCATGGCTGCGCCATGGGCAATCCGAAGGCGCAGACGGAGTCCACAGTCAGACTAACCTCCGCTTTCGCCGCCTCAAAAAGGACGGCGAAAATTGAGAAGCGGAGCCAGCTTGAAAGCAAAGACTTTTTAATTCGGCTCGACTAAAGTCCAAGCAAAGAGAGCCGCGCGAGCGCGGATAGCCAAATTTGATTTTATTCCGACATTCCCACCGAAAGGACCTTACCATGACCGCATTATTATGCAAGCTCTTCATCCGCAACGCCGATAACCCCCGCGACCCACGGGTACGCAGCGCTTACGCCACGCTGACCTCCGCCGTCGGCATCATTCTCAACCTCCTGCTTTTTGCCGGTAAATTCCTCGCCGGAACGCTCGCACACTCCGTTGCGATCTGTGCCGACGCCATGAATAACCTGTCCGACGCAGGCTCGCAGGTGCTCACACTCGTCGGCTGCCGCATGGCGGCAAAGGACGCCGACCGCGACCACCCCTACGGTCACGCCCGTATGGAATACGTCACCTCGATGATCGTTTCGTTCATCATCCTGCTGATCGGCTACGAGCTGCTCCGCGACTCCATCGATAAGATCATCAATCCCGTCAAAACCGAGTTCCATCTTCTCACCGTTATCATCCTTGCCGTTTCCGTCATCGTCAAGCTCTGGCTGGGGCTGTTCAATCGCGCCATCGGTAAAAAGATCGACTCCGACGCGCTGCGCGCTACCATGATCGACTCGCTCTCCGATGCCGGTGCTACCCTTGCCGTGCTTGTTTGTACGCTGATCTACCGCTGGACAGATTTCGATGCCGATGCCTACGTCGGCATTGCCGTCGCCATGCTCATCCTCGTTGCCGGCATCCGCGTGCTGCTGGACGCCAAAAACGCCATCCTCGGCGAGGCGCCGCCCCCCGCGCTGCTGGACGATATCCGCACCGTTGTCGGTGCATATCCCGATGCCCTCGGCATCCACGATATGATGGTGCATAACTACGGTCCCGGCCGTACCATCGCCTCGCTGCACGTCGAGGTCGACGGCAACCGCAACGTGTTTGATATGCACGATATGATCGATCGCATCGAAAAGCAGCTGGGCGACGAGTTGGGCATCATCGCCACCGTCCACATGGATCCCATCGTTGTCGGCGATGCCGAGGTGGATCGCCTGCGCGAGCAGGTCAACGAGCGCCTGCAGCAGCTGGACAGCCGTCTGTCGCTGCACGATTTCCGCTTCGTGCGCGGTGCCACGCACAGCAACCTCATTTTCGACGTCGTCGTTCCCTTTGAAATCAAGCTCTCCGACGAGGAGCTGCGCAAACATATTGACTCCGCCGTTCGCTCCATTGACGCGACCTACTGTACCGTCATTACGATCGACCGGGGGTGAGAGAAGGGCTGTCACCGCTGCGTGACAGCCCTTTTTTTAAAAAAAGATCGCCTCCTGCAGGCGATTTCGCCCGGATTTGCGAAAAAAATCACAAAAACCTCTTGCATCCGCGCATCATGTGTGTTATAATAAGCACACGCGAGGTAATCACTGATAACCTCGTATTGTTTTGATTGCATACTGAAAACGTTAGTTGAAAGGACGACCGAGCTTTGCTTCTCGGTGCTTGATTTAACATGGTAAAACCATATTCTCTGTATCCCGTACGCCCCATTGAAAACCTGCGGGAAATGATCCACACTTCCGTCGCTCTGTACGGAGATAAAGCCGCCTTCTCTCAGCGCGAGAGCGGCACCTTCCGTGACTATTCCTACACGCAATACGGCCGCGACCTGGATGCGCTGTGCCTGGCGATGGACGCTGCCATCCGTGAGCACACGGGCGCCTCGCTCGCCGGCAGTAAGATCCTCGTCAGCGGCGAAAACTGCTACGCGTGGGTGGTCGCCTATATGGCAACCATGTCGGGCGCGGCGACCGTCGTTCCCGTCGATAAGGAAATGGCAGCCGAGGACGTGCAGAACATTCTGACCATGTGCCGCCCTGCCGTCATGCTGTACGCCGACAACCTTTCCGCCAAGCTGGACGCCCTCTCCTGCGATGCCATCCGCATTCCCTTCGGCAATCTGGGCGAGTGGTTGGAGCGCGGTTACGCGCTGCTGGACGAGGGACAGACCGCTGCGCTGGATGCCCCGATCGATGAGGACGCTCCCGCCTCCATCATTTTCACCTCCGGAACGACAGGCGCCTCCAAGGGCGTTATGCTGTCGCAGCGCAACCTGTATTCCAATATTCTTGAAACCATGCGCATGGTCTACGAGGATCAGAACGACGTGCTGCTCTCGGTGCTGCCGCTGCACCATGTGTACGAATGCACCATCGGCTTCCTTTGCGGAATGTATTCGGGCGTCAAGATCGCCTTTTCCTCCGGTCTGCGATATTTGATGAAGGATATGCGCGAGGTGCGTCCGACCGCCATTCTTTGCGTGCCACTGCTGCTGGAGACCGTCTATCATAAGATCTGGGGCAACATTCGCAAAAAGGGCATGGAAAAGAAGGTTCGCGCCGTCATCGCCGCAACCGCCGCCATCCGTCCCATCTCGGCAAGACAGGCAGCAAGACGCCGTATGTTCGCCGAGATCCACCAAACCTTCGGCGGCAGGATCCGTCTGATGGTGTCGGGCGGTGCCGCCATTGATCCCGCCATTCTCAAGGGGCTGCGCGACCTGGGCTTCCACGCCATCCAAGGCTACGGTCTGACCGAATGCTCGCCGCTGGCTGCTGTTAATCACGACAAGTATTACGACGACAGCGCCGCCGGGCTTGCGCTCTCCGAGGGCAGGCTCAAGATCGTGGATGTTGCAGAGGACGGCACGGGTGAGATCTGCGTGCGCGGCGAGAGCGTCATGCTGGGCTACTACCATATGCCCGAGGCAACGGCAGCCGTCAAGCACGGCGGCTGGTTCTATACGGGCGACCTCGGTTATATCGACCGCCGCGGCTTTTTGCATATCACGGGCAGAAAGAAGAACGTCATCGTCACCTATAACGGCAAGAACATCTTCCCCGAGGAGCTGGAGGCGCATCTGTGCCGCCGCGATGCCGTGGATGAGGCAGTCGTCGTGGGTATCATGAACGACAAAAAGAAGGATTATGACATCGTTGCCATCCTGCGCCCCGATATGGAGAGATTACGCGAGCTGTTTGGTGAGGACATTACCGACGAGCAGGTGCGCGAGCAGCTGCAGCACGCACTGGACGAGGTCAACGCTACCGTACAGTCCTATAAGCATATGTGTATGTTCGTTTGGCGCGAGGAGGAGTTCCCCAAGAACAGCTCCAAAAAGATCAAGCGTGCGGGGCTTGCCGAGGAGATCACCCCCGAATACCTGGCGCGTCGCGGCTCGTAAATCGCGGAGCAGCTCCTTTCCGTATCGCTGCCCAACGCATTTCCTATTGAATACACCCAACCCCTTCCCCAAGGCTTTTGAAGGAGGGTGAGAAAAGGCGAGGGGAAAA
>JAFTME010000020.1 GCA_017452545.1 Clostridia bacterium
AAGGACGAGGATAACCAACCGCTCACGCCGCCCGATGACTCCCAGCAACAGCCACCCACAACGGATGACGGCAAAAAATCCAACCAAGGACTTCTGATCGGACTTGGCGCCGCTGCCGCTGCCATCGCCGCTGCTGCCGTCACTGCCGTCCTCCTGCTCAAGAAAAAGAAAAAATAATCCATCCCCAAAGGGCTGCCGCAAGGCAGCCCTTTTTGATGCGTGTAGAGTTCGGGGCTTTGCCCCAACCCCCACTTAAGGTGCTTTTTTGGAAAAAAGCACCTTAAGAATCCGCAAAAAACTTTAATAAAAGAAAAATGTTGACTCTCCCCCCGTTTTTTGCTATACTATAGGCAGTATCATTTACTCCCGGAGGAACCCCATATGGCTGCCTTTTATACGTCCGTCGAACAACTCATCGGCAAAACACCCCTGCTTCGCCTTTCGCATATCGAGCAGGACTGCGGCGCACAAGCCACCATTCTCGCCAAGCTGGAATATCTCAATCCTGCTGGCTCCGCCAAGGATCGCGTGGCACTCTCCATGATCCTTGACGCCGAGGCACACGGATTGCTCACCCCCGATACCGTCATTATCGAGCCCACCTCGGGCAATACAGGTCTCGGCCTTGCCTGCGTCGCCGCAGCAAGAGGCTATTCCGTCATCATCGTCATGCCCGACAGTATGTCCGTCGAGCGCCGCCAGCTGATGCGTGCCTTTGGCGCGCAGCTCGTGCTGACCCCCGGCGCCGAGGGTATGAGCGGCGCCATCCGCCGCGCCGAGCAGATCGCCGCCACACTTCCCTCCGCCTTCATTCCCGACCAATTCAATAACCCCGCCAACGCGCGCGCCCATTATCAAACCACCGGCCCCGAGATCTGGAGCGATACCGACGGCAAGGTCGATATTTTTGTCGCCTGCGTCGGCACGGGCGGCACCATCACAGGCGTCGGACATTATCTCAAGGAAAAAAATCCCAACGTCCGCGTCGTCGCCGTTGAACCCGCCGCCTCTCCCGTCCTCGCCGGCGGCAAGGCCGGCCCGCACGGCATCCAGGGCATTGGCGCAGGCTTTATCCCCACCGTCCTTGATACCGCCGTCTACGACGAGATCATTCCCGTCACCGAGCAGCAGTCCTACGCAGCCGGTCGCGCCCTCGGCGCCCGTGAGGGCATCTGCGTCGGTATCTCCTCCGGCGCTGCTCTTCACGCCGCCATGCTCCTGGCAGCACGCGAGGAAAACAAAGGAAAAACCATCGTCACTCTGCTCCCCGATACCGGCGACCGCTATCTCTCCACCCCCATGTTCGCCGAATAATTTTATCTGCAATCGCATTCCGAGGGCTGTCACACCGGCGACAGCCCGCTTTTTTTCAGAAAAGCCTTGCAATTCCCCAAAACTTGTGTTATACTGTATCCATCATATCACGCACGTCTGCCACCGGGTAGCCGTGCGGTAGCATCCGTCAGCACACCGTAAGGTCTTAGAAGGCGTGCCGGTCGGGTGCGTTTTGTTTTTCAGGAGGACACATGAAACCCAGAAATCCCTTTTCTGCCCTGCGCCGCGGTGAATGGGCGCTTTGGTTCTTTTCGCTCACCGTCGTCACCACTTCTTTTTGCCTCGTCCGCCCCTTCGATCCGCTGACGCTCATCGCCTCACTCATCGGCGTCACCGCCCTAATCTTCGTCTCCCGCGGCGACGTCTTCGGCCAGATCCTGACCGTCGTGTTCGCCGTCTTTTACGGCATCATCTCCTATCTCTTCTCCTATTACGGCGAGATGATCACCTACCTCTGCATGACCTCCCCCATCGCCATCCTGTCCGTCATTTCCTGGCTGCGCCACCCATTCGAGGATCAAGCCGAGGTCGAGGTCAATCGCCTGCGCGGCAAGCATTGGGCTCTTTTGCTTGCCTTGAGTACCATCGTTACCGTCATTTTCTATTTCATCCTGCAGGCGATGGGCAACGCCAATCTGCTCGTCAGTACCATTTCGGTCACAACCAGCTTTCTCGCCTCCTCACTGACCATGCTCCGCAGCCCCTACTACGCTCTCGCATACGCCGCCAACGACGTCGTGCTGATCGTCCTTTGGATCCTCGCCTCTGCCGTATCCCTCTCCTACCTTCCCATGGTATTCTGCTTTCTCATGTTTTTGATCAACGATGCCTACGGATTTTTCAACTGGCAGCGTATGCAGCGCCGCCAGGCAAGAGCGAAAAATAGTGCCGCACCCCTCTCTTAAAATTGTGAATTCTTTGCCAAACGTCTTGACATATTTCAAAAAAATGGTATAATAACTCTATTAAAGAGGTTGCTTGTGCAACCCGGAAAAGAGGTAAATTTCAATGAAAGCTCTTACGCTTCGCCGCGTATTGGCGCTGCTTCTGGTTCTCTGCACCGTATTCACCACGGTCGCATTGATCGGCTGCGCCGATGAGCAGCAGCCCGACGATCCCGACGCTACGCCGGATTCCGACACCACCGATACTCCCGAAAAACCGGATGACGGTGAAGAAACCATCATCTACCGCGCCGACACCCCCGCGGGTCTCGACCTCGGTAAGGAGGAATTCCGCATCCTGGTCTACGATAACGCTAACTCCACCTGGTACGACGTAGACTTCGCTGCAACCGAGATCACCAGCGATATCATCAACGACGCTACCTTCAAGCGCATGGCGCAGGTTGAGGAGGAGCTCAACGTTGACATCGTTTCCTACCCCAGCCCCGAGTACGGCTTTGCTTACATGAATACCGCCGTCAGCACGGGCGACGACCTTTATGACGCCGGTATCGTTTGCGCCCGTAAGGCAGCAACGCTGGCAGAGCGCGGCTATCTCCACGACCTGCTGGACACCGACCTCCCCCTGCAGACCGATGCTCCCTGGTGGGCTGATAACTGCGTCGAGGACCTGTCCGTCGCAAACCGCCTCTACATGATCGCAGGCGATATCAGTATTCTCTACCGTAAATCGGTCCGCGTCTACTACTTCAATAAGCAGATCGCCGCTGACCATCCCGAGATCCCCAATATGTACGAGCTGGTTGAAAATGGCGAGTGGACGTTTGAGGAACTTGCCAACTGCGTATTTGCCGTTTCCGAGGACCTTGACGGTGACGACGAGATGACCGGCGCTGACCGCTTCGGTCTGATCTACACCGTTGATACCATGGGCACCGGTCTGATCGGCGCAGGCGTCGAGATCGTAACCAAGGACGAGGACGATTATCCCGAGCTGACCTTCTACAACGAGGACACCGTCCTTGCCTTCGAGATGATCACCGACATCATCTACGACGACGATTACTCCTTCACCGGTGCAGATAACCGCCCCAACAAGGAAATGATGACCTTCGAAAACGGCTCCGCACTCTTCAACAACTGCGAGCTGCATAACATCGAAAGGTTCCGCGCCATGGAGACCGACTTCGGTATTCTTCCCACTCCCAAGTTCGACGAATATCAGGAGAACTACCGCAGCATCATCAACCCCGTTCCCGCAGGTATGATCGTCATCCCCATCACCAACGACGCCAACCTGAACAACACCTGCTATGTGCTTGATGCCCTGGGCGCAGCCTCCAAGAACACGCTGACTCCCGCATACATCGACGTATACCTTGAGGGTCGCGGCGCTCGTGACGAGGAATCCCGTGAGTCCCTCAACATCATCTTCAACAACATCGTATTCGACCTCGGTTACATCTACAACTGGGGTAACATCGCAACCTTCAGCTATGACCTCGTACGTCAGAAGAGCACCGCATTCACCTCTTCCTACGAGAGCATCGCAGGCAAGGCACAGGATGCTCTGAATACCACACTCGATATCTACGACAGACTTGACTGATCGTAAACCAAAAAAGCACCGCATCATCCACGGATGATGCGGTGCTTTTGTTCTTTCGTTACGGCTTGCAGCTCCCGCAGGGCTCGTAGCCCTCCGAGATCAGCGCCTCGCGCTCGCCGAAATAATCCTTTCTGGAGGACTCGGACATACTCTTGACCGAGCCGCAGTCAGGATCGTGGAACTTCTTGGTGTTGGTGTTGAGCACATAGTTGGGCTTGCTCTCCTCCGACTCCCCACCGCTGCCCTCGGGCACGGCAGGTGTTTGCGGTAAGCCATCCTCAGACAACGCACTGTTGCCCGTCGCGTAATCGATCACGATCCCGGGCTGATTGTTGTAGCAGTAAACGTTGAAGCAAATGCCCTCTCCGTTGTCCTCAACCGACCATCCCTCCATCTGTACCCCGTGCGCTACAAGATTGTTGCCGTCGTACACCGGCGTAACACGGTACAGCACGTGATTGCCCGTCTCCTTGATGTAGTCGGCAACCATGTTTTCAAACGGCAGCATTCCCTCAATATTGAGATAACGCGTGCCCGTGATCAGATTTTTGGTATTGGCATTCTCACCCGTCAGCTGAAAGCCGATCAGATGGCAACGATTGTACAAATACTTTCCGTCAACGATATCGTACTTTACGGTCTGCCAGCCCGAGGGCTTGACCGAGCCGATGCTGCCTCGCTCCTCGGTCGGCATAAGATCGCGCCCGATGCAGGCAACAGTCATGCCGCAGCGGCCGAGCGAATCCAGCTCCGAATAAAACTCGTACGACTCAACGACCAGCTCATCCTCTTCAAATTTCGGTTGGTTGCCGTTGACCGTTACGTAAGGCTCGGTGGTAAACGGCGGGATCTCGTCAAGATCCACGTCCGCGACCGAGGCAGGCGCCCCGTCTCCCGGCACCTCCATGTCGGGCAAAAGCGCAAGCAGCTCGGCACAGCCCGTGCAACCAAGCGAGAAAATCATCAATAAGCAAAGCAGCGCCGACAGCGCACGCATCCGCAGCTTCATTTTCATTTCACGTATACCTCTTTCGTAATTTTTTCATGAGAAGAGCCGACAAATTCCCCGATCTCCACGCAGCGCCACGGCGCAGCCCCCACGTCGAGATCAAAAAAGACGTCCCCGGGATAACGGCGATTCCAGCGGTAAACCACGACCGTATCGATCCGCGCCGCATATGCCCCGACCGTCTCCCGCTCGCAAAAGCAAACGTCCTGCTTCCCCGCCGCATCAAGATAGTCCTCACAAGCCTTAATATCGCCCGTAAGCGACTCAAACAGCGGCACAGAATACGGATGCATCCACAGCGTCGCTCCGCCTGCCGTGCGAACAACGTCCTCGCAGAGCAGCCTGTCACGACTCTGACGACGGCGGTTGAACGCCATTCCGCCCTTGTCATCCAGACAAACGATCAGCTTCATTGCCTCACCTCCTCAAGCTTCTGCTCTTATCATACCACATCGCCGCGCTCCCGTCAAGTGCGAATTGCTGAAAATTTCTTGCCGCAGTGTGTTGCAATTTTTGAAAAAAAGTGATATACTATGCTCAAATCATTCATCGGAGGTAACCGTCATGCGCTTCGTGCCCGACCACGATCTTCATATTCATACCAAGCTCTCCCCCTGCTCGAACGACCCCCGTCAGATTCCCGAGGCGATCCTTGCCTACGGCGTCACCGCAGGGCTCAAGCTGCTCGCCCTTGCCGACCATTGCTGGCCTGCCACACAGATCCCCGTGCTGCGCGCCTCTGAGCCGCTGCCCCAGAGTAAGCGCTGCCACATGATCTTCGGCGCCGAGGTCGACATGGATATGAACGATCAGCTCAGCGCCCCCATCTCCGACATCGAAGCTCTTGACTTCGCCGTCATCGCTCTCAACCATCTCCATCTGAAAAACTACTGCGTTCCGAACGATTTCCCCGAGGACGCACTGACGCATAAGGAGCGCTTCAAGGAACGTCTCCACCACCTGCTCTCGCTGGATCTTCCCTTTTACAAAACGGGCATCGCCCATTTCAGCGACGGTCTGGTCTGCACCGCCGATCCCATCCGCTGCATCGACCTGTTCAGCGATGCCGAGCTGATCGATATTTTCCAAAAGATCCGTGACCGCGGCATGGGCGTCGAGCTCAACCTCGTCCCCGGCAGATACAGCGCCGGTGACCTTGACAGCGTCCTGCGTCCCCTTCGCGTCGCAAAATCTCTCGGCTGTAAATTCTACATGGGCGGCGACGCACATCATCCCGATGACTTCGCCGGCACGCTCACAAGAAAAATGAACCCGCTGATCGACCTACTCGGGCTTGAGGAGAGCGATAAGCTGCCCTTTATCCCCGAGACCATCGCCCGCCTTGAGGCCGAAAAATAAACCGCACCACCAACTCAACACGCACACGAGGGTTTTCAATTATGATCGATATTTCCATTCTGTTCTCCAAGGTCATGCTCCTGCTGCTCATGGTCGTTCCCGGCTTTATCATGGCAAAATGCAAGCTGTCCACCCCGGGGCTTTGCAAGGGCATCGCCAATCTCATCCTGTACGTCGCACAGCCCGCACTTATCATCAAGGGCTACGTCCGCGACTACGACAGCGAGGTCATGAAGCGCGCCGCTTGGGTGTTTGTCTTTGCACTGATCGTCCACCTGCTGTTCACCGCTCTCGCCTTCACTGTTTTCCGTAAAGGCGATGAGGGGCGCCGCCGCGTCCTCCGCTTTGCGACCGTCTTTACCAACGCAGGCTATATGGGCATCCCCCTCATCTGTGCCATCTTCAATGATGAATACGCCATCTATGCCTCCATCTATGTCATCGTCTTCAACATTTTCTGCTGGTCGCTCGGCTCCTTTATCTATACCGACGAGAAAAAGTACATCTCCCTGCGTAAAATGTTCTTCAACCCCGCAACCATCGCCACCTACGTCGGACTGCTTATGTTCATCACCCCGCTCAACCGCCTGATCGCGCCGCTCGGTGATACGCATACCCTTGCCGACATCGCCCGCAGCATCCCCTACGATCTGATGGATGGCCTGCAGGCGTTGGTCGCTCCCCTCTCCATGCTGCTCATCGGTCTGCGCCTGGCTGAGGTCGATCTGCGCGGCGCCTTCCGCGACCGCCAGCTCTACGTCTACCTCGTCCTCCGCCTGCTCATCTCGCCCGCCCTCGTCTGGGGCGTCATCCGTCTGTGTATGCTGGCAGGCATCATGACCGACGAGGTGGTCATGGTGGTCATTCTGCTCTCCGCTGCCACCCCCGCCGCCACGGCAACCTCCATGTTTGCTGAAAAGTTTGACGGCGACAGCGTCTACGCCAGTAAGCTGGTCTCCATCAGCACGCTGCTCTCGCTGGCAACCATGCCCGCCGTCGCGCTGCTGCTGTATCTGTAACGTCAATCAAACGAAAGGGTGCCCTCGCTCAAATATGAGCGAGGGCATTTTGTATCGGTCATCCTTCGATATTCACTTTTTCCGTCGTGTATGCAAGCGGGATCCCGTAGGTCTGCTCGTAGATCTCCTTCCATACACGGTAATTCTCTTCCTTCATCCACGCCGTGTTCTCCGAAACGCTCCTGTGCGGATCGGGAAGAATGGGCGGCGCAATGTGCACGGTGTATTCCTGCACAGGAAAGCCGTCCGCACCGATATATTCGCTGTCCTGCATGGTAATAAAGCAAGGCAGCACCGGCACTCCCGCCTTGGCGGCGAAATAAAATCCCCCGTCCTTGAGCGGCTTTGGCTTGCGATAATTCCACCACATGCTCTGCTCGGGATAGATCAACACAAAGTGTCCCGCCTTCAGCAGCCGATCGGTCGCACGAAGAAATTGCTTCATCGCACGTGGATTGGACGACAGCGGCAGCGTGTTGCAATGCCGCATCAGGTATCCGTAAAAGCCGGGGAAGGAGGTGTAGTTCCCCTCCTTGATCACTCGGTAAAACTTACGCTTCCTTTGCTGCCCGCCACTCTCGTACGCCAGCTGAATGGCAAAGCTGTCAAAGGCGTTGAAATGGTTGCAGGTCATCACCGCCCCCGATTGCAGCGCCGCAATGTGCTCCGATCCGCGGATCTCCTTGATGATCATCTGCTTTTTGCGCATCAGCCTGTAAACGAAGGCACGCGCCGCTGCAAACGCCAGCTTGCATTGCAGCCTGCTGGATAGCTTCTCGCCAAGATAATCTACCTCGTCTGGCTCAATGCTCCGTCCGGGAGGATCGTCCTCCACGTCCTCATCAAAGCGCCCCTCGCGCTCGTAAGCCGCAATCTTCTCCAGTATCCGCACGCGCCCCTCATCGCGCACCAGCGACGCGCGCTGCTCCTGTGCCGCACGAATGCGCGCAAGATAATTGTCCTCACGCTCGCTCTCACTTAGCGCCAGCGCAGCCAAACGCTCCCCCGAGGCAAGCGATGCCGCCCGCTGCTCGTCGGTATAATTGTCCAAAACCTGCACGATCTCCCCGTATACCGAGGTTTTCGCCGCATAGCTCCAGAAAATATCCCCGTAACGACAGTCCGCAAAGTGCCAGGGCTTTGCCACCATAATGTAGTGGATCACGCAAAACTCCTCCGCCGGCGTCGTGATCTCGCCGTATACCTCCATATTCCAGACCTGCGGCAAAAACAGTACCCTGTTACAGCAGATCACGTTGAGATAATCCTCGTCCTGCGTCACGGTGAAATTATAAAATCCCAGCAGCTTCATAAATTGCTTGAGTACGTTCTCCTCGCGGAAGGCGCGACAGTTGATCAGCAGCACACCCGCATTGAAATAATGGTTGCGGTCAATACCCAGGCACTTTTCCACGTACGTCCCGTAAACGTCCGTCTGTACCATCGCCTGCTCATGACAAGCCGCTACCAGATGCCCGCTTACATCTACGTCATACAGCGCAGCAATGTTGCCCTGCACGACCGTATCACTGTCAATATAAATGGCCTTATCCAGGTTCGGGAACATTTCCGCAATAAACAAACGGTAATACGTCGTCTTGGAATAATAATCACGCAGCGGCATCTGCCCTTTGATCGAGCGAAGATACGGCGTCACGTTGTCAAACGTAATCGTAAAATCCATGTCCTGCATCCGCAGCAGCGTGTCCTGTCGCGCCGTCGGAATGTCCGTATGCAGAATGTGAATATGATACCGACGGTCTCTCGCCGCATTCTCCATCATGGATGCAATGGATACAATGGTGTACTTGACAAAATTCTCGTCACAAGCATAAAAAATGTGAATAACGTCGCGGTTGTTCATTGGTCTTCCCTCCCGGATTTCTAAAAAAGCACGCGATAACGCGAAAAACAACGTTGAATGAATGAGAGTAAAAATACAGTCGTACCCCTCGGGCTCCTCCCCTTATTTCTCTCCCTTTTGCACTCAATATTACCAAATGTAGTTTTCATTACTATATTATCACTTTTTCATCTCGTTGTCAATACGTTTTTTGAAAATAATCGAAATCATATTGTATAACTTTGGATATTATCGGTCTGAGCCCTTGACAATAGTCAAAAAAATGAGTATAATGTACCTGTAAAATTTTAATATCTTCGGAAAGGATATGAGCATATGAAAAAAATCGTTACGTTCGGTGAACTGATGCTGCGACTGGCGCCCGAGGGCTATTACCGCTTTGTGCAGGCGGAAAGCTACGGCGCAACCTTTGGCGGCGGTGAGGCAAACGTCGCCGTTTCCCTTGCCAACTACGGCATGGACGCTGCCTTTGTCACCAAGCTTCCCACGCATGACATCGGCCAGGCTGCCGTCAATTCCCTGCGCCGTTACGGCGTAGACACCTCCAAGATCACTCGCGGCGGTGATCGCGTCGGCATTTACTATCTGGAAAAGGGTGCCTCCCAGCGTCCCTCCAAGGTCATCTACGACCGCGCAGGCTCTGCCATCGCAACCGCAACGGCTGCCGATTTCGACTGGGATGCCATTTTCGAGGGTGTAGATTGGTTCCATTTCACCGGCATCACGCCCGCACTGGGCGATAACGTCGCTGACATCTGCGTGCAGGCACTCAAGGCTGCCAAGGCGCGCGGCATCACCGTCAGCTGCGACCTGAACTATCGTAAAAAGCTGTGGACCAAGCAGAAGGCAGGCGAGGTCATGGGCGAGCTTTGTAAGTACGTAGACGTCTGCATCGCCAACGAGGAGGACGCCTCCGACGTCTTCGGCATTTGCGCCGCCAATACCGACGTTACCAAGGGCGAGGTCAACCACGAGGGCTATAAGGACGTAGCAAAGCAGCTCGCCGATCGCTTCGGCTTTAAATACGTTGCCATCACGCTGCGCTCTTCCATCTCCGCCAACGATAACGACTGGGCTGCTATGCTCTACGACGGCAAGGAATATTACTTCAGCAAGAAGTACCGTATGCACATCGTTGACCGCGTCGGCGGCGGCGATAGCTTCGGCGCAGGCTTGATCTATTCCCTGCTCTCGGATTACGACGCACAGTCTACCATCGAGTTCGCCGTGGCAGCATCCTGCCTCAAGCACTCCATCGAGGGCGACTTCAATATGGTCACCGTGGACGAGGTCCAAAAGCTCGCCGGCGGCGACGGCTCGGGCAGAGTACAGAGATAACGAAGAATGAAATATATGGCGGGGGGAACTTTTTTAGAAAAAAGTTCCCCCCGCACCCCCTTCAAACAACTTTTGAAAAAAGGGATAGGATAGCATCGTAACAAATGCATCCTATCCATTTTTTATATATTTCATAGATGAGGCGTCCTCAACGCCCCACCTTGCGCATAACGAATGTAAGATCAAAGATATCCGTAATAACGCTGCTGCTCGTAAAATTCCAAACGCGCGTTGCTTTCGCGCAAAGCTTCCGTTGCATAACGTTGGGCACGAGTTTCCTTAGCAGCGGCATAGCTAGCTTCCGCAAGTTCCTGCGTTGCTGCCGCTATATCTTCCTGCAATGTGCGAATTTGAAAAACTTCCTGACTAATATTCGCAACCTCCATGTGTATCCTTTGCAGCGCTATACCAAGTTGACGGACTTCACCGGTCAGCGTGTTAATACTCGCCAAAATATTCCCCAATGTCAATCCGACCATTTCTTGGAATGCCTCTTGACGATACATAATTACAGCTTCTTTAATCGTGTCAACCAACTTATTTTTGAAATAGTGGTCGATATAATGTAGATGCTTCAGTTCGCAGTAGTCAGGAGCAAGAATATCTAACGCATACAATTTGCGGCGGTTTTCTTGCAAATATACAATAGTATCACTGATCATATCAATTTGGTTTTGATAATCTTTCTGCTGCAGTTTTATCTGTTCCCAGGCCTTATTTTCTTTAATTCGAAATTCCTCTTTTAATCTTTCATATGATTGTAATCTTTGTTCATTTGCAACTTTAATCGGGGCATTGATTTTCGGCAGTATAAGATTATATTCTTCCGCTTTTTTATTTTTTTTACAAATAACTTCTCTCTTCTCTTGTATCTCTTTTTTTAATTCATTTTTGCTATAGGCGATTTTATTTTTTTGTTTTTTTGCAGCTATAGGATAATATAAAAACCTAAAAACCGAAAGACATATAGCATAGATCAAAATAAATGGGAGAAGTATAATACCTCCTATTATTTGATCGCTATCAAAACCCGAAAAATCCAAAAATTTCCAGCCTTCAAAAACATATGAGAAAAATTTGATTTTCTTAGGCATTTTTCGTTCATGCGCAACAACTATTCTTTGAATAATTTCTTCTTCTTCCTTTTCTGTAATAATATGCTCAGGTTGTTGTTCAAATAGCTTATCGGGTCTTTGCGGCGGAGATGGAAGACAGTTTCTGATCTTCTTTTCAAATTTACCACGATTACTAATCAGCTCTTTTCTTAACTCCTCCATCGCATAAATTTTCTTTTCCAACTCATACGCATCATGGACATAAGCTGCAAGTGTATCACGGCTCGGGGTTTGTGTAGCGGGTACTTCAGTCATTTTCTTCCTCCCAAAATAAAAAGTGCGCCAACCGAAGCCGACGCACAAAAAACGCAAACTCCGA
Source organism: Clostridia bacterium (assembly GCA_017452545.1). GTDB lineage: Bacteria > Bacillota > Clostridia > Oscillospirales > CAG-272 > SIG644. The sequence continues at coordinate 11,873 of JAFTME010000020.1, forward strand.
TTGTCGCCAAACAAACCCAAGAAAATACAAGAATACCCTTCTCATACACTAACTTGATGGAATCTGCGTTTTTATCAAATTCACATAGTTAGTGTATGACAAAAAGAGTATAGTTATCCCTTGGGGCAAATATACTTGCATTTTCTTATTGAGTTTGTTTGGCAATTGTATTATAACACACTTTTCACCATTTGTAAATACCCCAACAAAAAGAAACATACTTTTCTGGTTTATACGATCCTCCTCTCTTCTCCAAAAGTTCTTGAAAGAGGGAGCGCGAGGGGGAAAACTTCTTCCAAGAAGTTTTCCCCCTCGCATTTATTCACTTCCCCGCATTTTCCGTGATCACGGCGATCTCCTCACGCACACGGGCGAGCTCCTCAATAAATTCGCTCACAGGCATACGCAAAACGCCCGTATGAACGGCAGTCACCTGGATCAAGCGGTCGGAGGTCACCACCCGAACGCTGTAATCCCGCCCCACCTCGGTAAGCAAACGCTCAATATACGCATCCGCCGTCTCAAGCTCCTTGGTGTAAACGACGTGTACACGGCCCTTTTGGTATTCCTCACCAAGACCGCCCTTGACACGGTAAGCATCAAAAACCACATCCACCGGCACGTCAACAAACGCCGCATAGTTGCACATTGCATCGATCAACAGCTCTCTCGCCTTTTCGATCGACACCTCGCTCACCTCGCGTAGCGCATCCCATCCGAAGATCACATTGTATCCGTCCAGGATCAAGCGCTTGTGTGCAGGAGACATCGGCTTTGGCTGCGGCTTGGTCGCGCTCACTACCCGCTTTTCGCTGTATACCCGACGGCGGATCGGTCCGAATTCACGCTCCATCAGCGCCTCCAGCTCCCGATCCTCAATAAACGCCCACTTGCGCGTGCCACCGCTCTGCCGCATACCGCCCGCCTCGGCTGCATCCTTGTGCATCGAAAAATAGGACGGCAAATGCATATGCTGCTCCACCTCGTTCCACGGCACGGAAAATCCGGCACCATGCGCACAAAACACCGAATCACACGGATGCTCCTGGTCTCTCGTCGGCTCATACCGAAGCACACGCAAAACCGCCTCCGTGTTGTGACAAGGCGCATAGCCGCCAAACGCACAGGACAGCTTGCCCAAGCCACGCGTGTAAGCCGCCACCTTGGAGGCATAACCGCGCAGCTCTGCCGTCGGTGCCTGCCCAACGATCAGAGAGCGCTCTGCATCTCCCTCCACCGTCTGCAGCTCAAATGTACCGCCCATCGCCTGCAGATCCACCATCGCGCGCCCGACGCAGGAGGTCGGCAGTTCAAGGTAAATGCTCTCGATCGGCTCCAGCAATACGCTCTCCGCCCGCATCAAGCCCTGACGCACCGCCCGCCACGTCGCCTGTCGGAAATCACCGCCCTCGGTGTGCTTGAGATGCGACCGCCCGGAAACCAGCGTGATCTTGATATCCGCAATTGGAAATCCACCCAAAACACCCACGTGTGACCGCTCCTCCAGCGCACAAAGCACCTGGTGCTGCCAGTTGTAATCCAGCACGGCGCTGTCGCAATCGGCAGCAAAAACCACTCCGCTCCCGCGCGGCAGCGGCTCCATCAGCAAATGCACCTCGGCATAGTGCCGCAGTGGCTCGTAGTGCCCTCGGCCCTCAACCGTCGCAGCGATCGTCTCACGGTAAAGAATGCTTCCCTCATCAAAGGTCACGTCAAATCCAAATCGCTCCGCGATATGCGCGCCCAGCACGTCCAGTTGAACCTCGCCCATAACCTGCACCTGAATC
>JAFTME010000021.1 GCA_017452545.1 Clostridia bacterium
AAAGGTTTTTAAGAATTTCCCAAAACTTTAATCCAAGAGATGCTTCAAAAGCATTTGACTTTTCCCTTTTCCCAAAGGTTTTTGAAAGGGGGCCCGGGGGAAAACTTTTTTCAAAAAGTTTTCCCCCCGTCTCTCCCCCGCCGTCACGCCCTTACCTCACCTGTCCGTTGCCGCGAACGACGTACTTGTAGGTCGTCAGCTCGCGCAGACCCATGGGGCCGCGTGCGTGCAGCTTTTGGGTGGAAATTCCCATCTCGCAGCCAAGGCCAAATTCTCCACCGTCGGTAAAGCGGGTGGAGGCGTTGACGTAAACGGCGGCACTATCGACGGCGGCGACAAAGGCCGCGGCGTTTTGCTCGCTCTTGGTGATAATCGCCTCGCTATGGTGGGTGGAATGTGCCGCAATATGGGAGATGGCGGCATCAACGTCATCAACGACGCGGACGGCGAGAATATAATCGAGAAATTCAGTATCGAAGTCGTTCTCCCCTGCTTTGGTGCCGTGGGGCATGAGGGGGAGTGCGGTGTCGTCGCAGCGGAAGGTGACGGCGGACTGTCCTTGTGCGGCGCGGGCGGCATGGAGTCGCTGATCCAGCGCGGGAAGCAGCGTCGGCGCGACGTCGCGGTGGACAAGGCAAACCTCGCAAGCGTTGCAGACCGAGGGGCGACTGCACTTGGCGTTTTCAAGAATATTCAGCGCCATATCGACGTCGGCAGAGGCGTCGACGAAAATATGGCAGATTCCCGTTCCGGTCTGGATGACGGGTACGCGGGCGTTTTCCACGCAAGCGCGGATCAAGCCTGCGCCGCCGCGAGGGATGAGCAGATCGACGTAGCCGACAGCGGTCATGAGCGCATTGGCGCTCTCGCGGGTGGTATCCTCGACCAGCTGCACCATGTCGCGACTCAGTCCTGCGCGAACGAGTCCTTGCTGCAGCGCGGCAACGACGGCATACGACGAGGCAAACGCCTCCTTACCGCCGCGCAGTACGCAGACGTTTCCGCTCTTGACGGCAAGGGCGGCGGCGTCCGAGGTGACGTTGGGACGGCTTTCGTATATGATGGCGACCACGCCCATGGGAACGGCGGTCTTTTCGATACGCAGTCCGTCGGGGCGCTCGGTCACGTCCAGCACCTCACCGACGGGGTCGGGCAGATCGATCAACGCGCGGATGCCCTGTGCCATGCCCTCAATGCGGGCGGGCGTCAGCGTCAGGCGGTCGATCATCACGGCAGAGAGCTTATCGCGCGAGGCTTCGACGTCACGCGCATTGGCTGCAAGAATGTCGTTCGTTGCCTCGAGCAGCGCGTCGGCCATGGTGGCGAGTGCGGTATTTTTGGTATCGGTAGTCAGCGCGCCAAGGGAACGTGCGGCTGCCTTGGCGGCGATCAGTATGTCTTGTGTTGGTTTCATTGTTAGCTGCGATGGGGAAAACTTTTTGAAAAAAGTTTTCCCCACACCCCTTTCAAAAACTTTTGAAAAAAATACAGACAGCGGGATGTTTACTTTCCCACGAATCTCGTTCCGACTTCTTCGCCGCCTACAATTGCATACAGCAGCTCGGGTTGCTCGCCGTTGGCGATGACCATGTCGCAGCCGGCGCTCATGCAAAGCTGTGCGGCGTGCAGCTTGGTCTTCATTCCGCCCGTACCGAGCGCGGAGCCCTTATCCCCTGCGAGAGCGAGAATATCTTCAGTCAGCGCATCAACGCGAGGGATCAGCGCCGCGCTTGCGTCCTTATGGGGGTCGGCGGTATACAGTCCGTTGATATCCGAGAGCAGCACGAGCAGGTCAGCCTCCACACCCGTGGCGACAATGGCGCCCAGCGTGTCGTTATCGCCGACGGCGATCTCCTCGGTCGAGACGGTATCGTTCTCGTTGATGATGGGCAGCACGCCAAGCTCCAGCAGGCGGAACATGGTATTGCGGAAATTTTCACGGCGCACGGGATGGTGCACGTCCTCGCCCGTCAGCAATATCTGCGCGACGGTATGATTATATTCGGCAAACAGCTTATCATACGTATACATCAGCTCACACTGACCGACAGCGGCAGCGGCCTGTTTGCCCGGCATATCGTCGGGTCGGGTACGCAGCCCCAGCTTTCCCACGCCCATGCCGATGGCACCCGAGGAGACCATAATGATCTCATGACCTGCGTTTTTCAGGTCGGAGAGCACCTTACAAAGCTCCTCCACGCGGCGGATATTGAGCCGACCGGTGGCATGTGTCAGGGTGGAGGTTCCGATTTTTACGACGATTCTCATGTCTCTTGCCTCTTTTCGCGTACGCTTTCGCACTTTAGTTTCCTAAATTATAGCACAAATGCGACCGCTTTGCAACAAAATTAAAAAAATATTCGTATGTCTGTGGGAATTTTATAAAATTTCTTGCAATTTGCGTATTTTTATTATATAATATACGTTGTATACGCAGCGATATTGCTTCGGTTATGCGTAAAATCCATGAGGAAGGTATCAATTCATGCCAAACTACATTTCTACCGTTTACCAAAAGATCAAGGACAACATTGCTAAGGTCATCGTCGGTAAGGACGACACCATTGATATGCTGCTGGTTTCCATGCTGTGCGGCGGTCATATTCTGCTGGAGGACGTTCCCGGTACGGGTAAAACCATGCTGATCAAGTCCTTAGCAGCATCGGTCGGCTGCGATTTCAAGCGCATTCAGTTTACGCCCGACCTGCTGCCCTCCGACATCACCGGCGTTAACTTCTTCAACATGAAGAAATCTGAATTTGAGTTTATTCCCGGTCCTATTTTTGCCAACATCGTTCTCGCGGACGAGATCAACCGTGCAACGCCCAAGACGCAGTCGGGTCTTCTGGAGTGCATGGAGGAGGCGCAGGCGACCATCGACGGCAAGACCTATCCGCTGGCTTCTCCCTTTATGGTCATTGCAACGCAGAACCCCGTTGAGAGCATGGGCACCTTCCCGCTGCCCGAGGCACAGCTGGACCGTTTCCTGATGAAGGGCAGCATGGACTACCCGACGCACGAGGAAAGCGTCAACATTCTTGCCCGCTTTGACAAATCCAGCCCTCTTGCCACGCTGGAGAGCGTGGTCAGCGCTGAGGAGATGAAGCAGGCGATCGAGGAACTGCCGAGCATTTACATCTGCCGCGAGCTGATGGGCTACATTTCCTCTATCGTTGAGGCAACGCGCTCTTATCCCCGTGTGGTTCTGGGCGTCAGCCCCCGCGGTGCGCTGTCTTTGATGAAGGCTGCTAAAGGCTACGCTGCCATCGCAGGCCGTGATTACGTTCTGCCCGACGACATCAAGCGTGCAGCTCACCCTGTGCTTGAGCACCGTCTGACGCTGGAGAATGCACTGCGCATCCGCAAGAATGCCGCCAGCGAGATCATCGACGACATCCTCTCGTCCACCGCCGTTCCCACCGAGGCAGTTTTTGAGGCACAGGCATGAGACAGGAATGGATCCGAAATCTTCCGCAGGTGCTCGCAGCCGAGGACGGCTCCGACGCGACGGTAGATTTTGTCAACAAGATCCTTGATTTCATGGCCTCAGGCACCTTCCGTGCCATTTTGATCGTTGCCGGCATTATCCTTGTGCTGTTTTTACTGGTTCGCTTGTATCTCCGGTTACGCACGAGCCATCTGGGCAACATCGAATACGAGCGCACCTTCTCACGCGACGGCGTGTACGAGGGTGAGACGGTCGAAATGATCGAGACCATCCGAAACAAGGGCTTTTTCCCGCTTTTGTTCGTGGACATCGAATCCTATCTGTATCCGTCCTTTGAAATCGAGGAATACGGCACGGGCAAGACTACGTCCATGCCGGTGCTGATCAGCCGCTTTCAGCTTTTGCCATACGTACAGATCCGTCGTCGCCATCGCATTCGCTGCACGGCGCGTGGCTACTACAAGCTGCAAACGGCGTCGATCTATGACCGCGGCGGCGCGGTACCGATGCAATCGCCCGCCGAGCTGTACGTTTATCCCAAGGTCATTCCCATGGATCTTTACCGTCTGGCGGTCGGTCGCCTGCAGGGCGAGTATACGAGCATGCGCCCGCTGTACTCCGATCCCTTTTCCCTGTCGGGCATTCGTGACTACCGCTTTGGCGACACGGTATCGCAGATCAACTTCAAGGCGAGCGCGCGCGTTCCGCTCTCGGGCAGCAGCTCCTCGCCGCTCAAGGTCAACAACCGCGATTTCTGCGCCTCTCGCCGCCTGATGGTTTATATGGATTTCCATTTGCCGGTCGGTACGATCATGGACGGCGAGGAATACACACGGCGCGCCGAGCGCGGGCTCTCGTACTCCTCGGCATTGATCCGTGACGCCGTTTATTCGGGCTACGCCGTCGGCTTTGCCGCCAACTGCAAGCTGCAGACGGGTGAGCTGTCGTTGCGCTTTCCGCAGGACAGCAGCGAGGCGCACATGATGGAGATCATGCGTGCGATGGCGGCGCTGCTGCCGCAGGATGGTGCCTCCTTCAACTCGCTGATCGAATACGACATCACCGAGGGACTGCGCGACACCGAGATCGTTATTTTCTGTTACGTCATGGGCGAGGAAACGCTGACGCGCGTCAACGCGCTGGAGCAGCTGGGCAACTCGGTCAAGGTTGTGCTGCTGACGGCGGAGGAAATGGATGACGGAGGTGCAGACGTATGATTAAGAAATTAACCGAGGCGCTGCGCCGTATGTGGGGCGAGATCAGCGTCAGCCGACTGATCCTGACTGCCGTCTATTTTGCGCTGATGCTGGCTGCGGGCTGGTACACGCAAACGCACGAGGGACGTGTCGAGCGCAGCGTGGGTCTGGTCGTTTTGATCATCACCGCCGTGCTGTTCATTCGCTCCTTCAAAAAGCTGCTCAGCGAGAGCATTCAGGAGGCCATCGAGGAAGCGCTGGAGAACATCGGTGCTTTGATCTTCTTCCCCTTCATGTGGTGCTGCAGAAAGATCGCCAAGTTTCTCGGCATTGGTCGTTGGGCCGGCTGGGGCGAGGATGAGCGCACCTTTATCTGGAAGGACAGAGAGAAGTCCACTCGCCGCCGTCGCCGTTTGAAAAACGATCAGAAATGGGCGGAGCAGCTGGACAATCGCCAGCGCGTGCGCTTTTTGTACATTGAGTATATGCTCAAGCGGATCCGCAGCGGATACATGATCCGTCGGCAAATGACGCCGGACGAGATTGCGGAGGAATTGACGCTGGAGGAAGAGGAGCGTGTTATTTTCACGACCTACGACGAGGCGCGATATGCCAAGGATCCCGAGATCTCCGATGCGACCGTCGGCAAGATCATGGCGTTGACCAAGCGACGCCAGGAGGTTCGCAAGGAACGTTTTGAGTAAGATTGGGAAATTGCCGAGGGGCACCTTTTTGCAAAAAGGTGCCCCTCGGGCTCCCCTCCAAAAAACTTTAGAATATTTTTGGAGGGATATCAAAACCGGAACAACAGCAGCTCGGCGTATATACGGTGATCGGATTGTGCTCCAACCACGTACAACATCAACACTACGCTCAAATCACTTCAACGCTTTTCCTTCAAAAAACTTTTCTCCAAAGTTTTTTGAAAGAGGGGGTACGGGGGAGAAAACTTTTTTTCAGAAAAGTTTTCTCCCCCGCCTTTTTACATCAATGTTTTCAATTCCGCGAGTGCATCGGAGAGGCCGCCGACGCGGTCGATCAGTCCCTCGCGGACGGCTTCTTCGCCCTCGACGATGCTGCCCACGTCGGTTGCGAGCTCATCGGGGCACATCATCAGCTCCGTCAGTCGCGCCTCGCTGATGCCGGAATGGCGAACGACGAACTGCACGATCCGCTTTTGCATTTCGGAAAAATAGCGAAAGGTCTGCGGAGCGCCCAGCACGGTACCCGACACGCGCACGGGATGAATGGTCATGGTAGCGCTGGGCACGATAAACGAGCGCCGAGCGGCGACTGCCAGCGGCACGCCGATGGAATGCCCCCCGCCGAGCACCAGCGACACGGTAGGCGTTTGCATGGAGGCAATCATTTCCGCCATGGCGAGCCCCGCCTCCACGTCGCCGCCCAGCGTATGCAGCACTAAGAGGATCCCGCGTACCCGCTCGTCCTGCTCCAGCTCGGCAAGGCGCGGGATCATTTGCTCATATTTGGTCGCTTTTTGGTTCTCGGGCAACACAAAGTGCCCCTCGATCTGTCCGATGATGCTCAGCACGTGAACGCTGCCGTCTGCTGCAGTGACATCTGTCGCACTGCTCTCCGGGGTTATTCTGACGGAAACGCCGCCCGCTTCCTTCTCTTCACTCATTTTTGCTCCTCCGATCACTGCGGTTTTCTATCTTTTTTCAAAGAATTTCGCGAAAATATTGCATTCTTTCTTTACATTTGCTTTTTTGTGTGTTATAATAATGTGGAATGGATTGTCGCAGGCGCACCGTGCAGCCGCGGCGCATCCCCTGCCCTATTTTGGCAGAATACAGTTTTATTATTTACCCCAAAGAAAGGAACTATACCATGGAAAACAAAGTTCTCGTTGAAACCTCTGCGCGTCACGTACATCTGACTGCTGAGGCTGTCGAGATCCTGTTCGGCGCAGGTCACACCCTGACCAACAAGAAGGATCTGTCCCAGCCCGGTCAGTTTGCCTGCGAGGAGAAGGTTACCGTTATCGGCCCCAAGGGTGCTATCAAGGCAAGCGTTCTGGGCCCCACCCGTAAAGCCAACCAGGTTGAGCTGTCGCTGACCGATGCAAGAACCATCGGCGTGGTTGCGCCCATCCGTGAGAGCGGCGACGTTGCCGGCACCCCCGGCTGCATTCTCGAGGGCCCCTGCGGCAAGGTCGAGATCGCTGAGGGCGTGATCGCTGCAAAGCGCCACATCCACTTCCAGACCAAGGAGGCTGAGGCGCTGGGTATTGCCGACAAGCAGATCGTTTCCGTTCGCGTGAACACCGCTCGCCCTGTCATCTACGAGGACGTCGTTTGCCGTGTCCACGATAATTTCGCTCTGGCTATGCACATCGACACCGATGAGTCCAACGCTGCGGCTGCCGCAGGCACCGTTTACGGCGAGATCATCAAATAATTTCATATTCGCTGACAACATACACTGACATTACGAAAGGTAGTACAGAACAGATGAAGATTTTGTTCCAAGGCGACAGTATCACCGACGCCGGTCGCGATCGCAGTAACATTCACGACATGGGCCCCGGATACCCCAAGTTCGCCTCCGCAATGATCACCGACGCCTTCCCCGAGACCGACTTTGAGTTTTTCAATCTGGGCATCAGCGGTAATCGCACCGAGCATTTGGTTGCCCGTTTGGAAAATGATTTCATCGCACTGCAGCCCGACCTTGTCATTCTGATGATCGGCGTCAATGACGTATGGCACCATTACAGCCACGCCATTGAAACCACCGACGAGGCTTTCGAGAACAATTTGCGCCACGTGCTCTCCGAGATCAAGGAGAAAACACCCGCAAAGATCCTGATAATCGAGCCTTATCTGCTGCCCGCCGAGGACAAGGCAAACATGCTCCCCGAGCTGGATGCCAAGATCCGCATCGAGCGCCGCCTGGCACGCGAGTATGCTGACGCATACCTGCCGCTGCACGGCCTGTTTGCTGCCGCTACGGTTTCCACCGATTACAGACAGTATTCCGGCGACGGCGTACATCCCAACGCGGACGGTGCTGCGTTTATCGCACAGAACGTACTGACCGCGCTCATTCCGCTGCTTGAGCAGGACGAGCAAGACTGAACTGCCCGGGCGCTCGCATTCCACCGTTAATAAATTCAAAAGGAGATAAAAAACATGAACGATCAACTCATTTATTCTGCAGAAGTGCAGAACATGTGTACCGTTGCCAAGGGCCCGAAACACGGTCCCGCTCCCATTCCCGAGGAGGGCAAATGGATCCAGGCCAAGGAGATTACCGACATCTCCGCATACACCCACGGTGTGGGCTGGTGTGCACCTCAGCAGGGCGCCTGCAAGCTGTCCCTGAACGTAAAGAACGGCATCATCGAAGAGGCGCTGGTTGAGACCATCGGCTGCTCCGGTATGACTCACTCCGCTGCAATGGCTGCTGAGATCCTGCCCGGCAAGACGCTGCTGGAGGCGCTCAACACCGACCTTGTTTGCGATGCGATCAACACCGCTATGCGCGAGCTGTTCCTGCAGATCGTATACGGCCGCAGCCAGTCCGCTTTCTCTGAGGGCGGTCTTGTTATCGGCGCAGGTATGGAGGACCTCGGTAAGGGTGAGAGATCCATGGTCGGTACCATGTACGGCACCAAGGCGAAGGGCGTAAGATACCTCGAGATGACCGAGGGCTACTGCACCAGAATGGCTCTGGACGAGGACGATCAGGTCATCGGCTACGAGTTCGTTTCTCTGGGCAAGATGACCGACTTCATCAAGAAGGG
>JAFTME010000022.1 GCA_017452545.1 Clostridia bacterium
CTTTCAGAATTGCGAGATCTGTATTTCACACATTTGATCGGATATCTCTACCCGATCCTTGCTTTGTACTTATCTCTTGTTGTTCAATTTTCAATGATCCATTCGCTGCTCTTGCGCAGCCTGATTATTATATCACTTCTCCCCTTTTTTGTCAACACCTTTTTTTCATTTTTTTCGCCATTTTTTCCTCTTCTCTGTTTTGATGGCATTTTGAACAAAAACAACAGCCGATTTTTGTGCATAACAAACAAAAATCGGCTGCAAATTAAAACAACGCAATCATTCCGCAGCGATCAGAGCGACCTTCGCGGAGAAAACCTCGCCATTTCGGTCGTATTCGATCACCACTTCATCGCCAACGTTCTTCTCATCGAGGATAGCCATCATTTTGCTGCGGGAATCCGTCGTAACACCGTCAATCGCAAAAATAACATCTCCCGGCTGCAAAACGTCCTTACACGTCGAATTCTCGGAAACCTCGGAAATATAAAATCCCGAAACCTCCGCATAAAACTCGCCATCGTACAAGTCCAGCGCATCCTCACGAATGATCCGGATCCGATCGCCATCTATATAATAATAGTAGCCGCCTGTAATGTCAAAGCCGGTGACACCGAGAACCGCGCGCCCCTTGGATACCGAGGAATCCACGCCGTCCGCGTTGCCCTTTTCAATAATGGCGTTGAGAATTTCCATCGCACCATCGATCGGAATGGCAAATCCCATGCCCTCGTAGCCATCGGACAGCTTCATGGTAATAATACCGATGATCTCCCCCTTGAGGTTCATCATCGGACCGCCGGAATTTCCCGAGTTGACGTTGGCATTGGTCTGCAGCAGCGTCATCTTCTTGTTAAGCGTTCCGTCCGCGTTCTTGATCTTCACCTCGCGGTTGATAGCAGAAACGATGCCGCACGTGGTCGACCACCCAAATTCCAGCCCGGCAGGATGTCCGATGATCACAACGTCATCGCCCACCAGAACGTCGCCGGAATTGCCAACGGGAAGCACGGGAAGATCCTCCGCCTCCACCTTGATCACCGCAAGGTCGTCAACCTCACTGTAATTGACCAGCTCAGCCGCATATTGCTTGCCGCTGTAAAGCTGAACGACGATCTGCGTAGCATCCTCCACAACGTGATAATTGGTCGCAATATAGCCGTCCTCGCGTAGAATAAAGCCTGTACCGACACCCGTACCGTTGACCTTTTTGGTCGATACGGCAACAATACCGTCCACACGCTGCGCATAGATTTCCTGCAGCGTCAGATATCCACTCTCGCCGTTATCCTCACGAACGTAAACGATGCGGTCGCTGACCGTCGGCGTCGACGATCCGCCCTCCGATACCTCGTTCTTGCCGGACAAGCCACCCGTCAGTAAGGACAAAATCAAAATAACGAAGCTGACCGCGAAGAATGCCGTCATGACGATCGCGTACGTCAGAATTCCGCTGCGACGCTTTCTGCTCCGATCCGCCTCATCCGAGGCTCTCTGCACGTCATAATCCCAGCGATATATGGTCTGCGGCTCTGCGGGTGATACCGCAGCAGGCACCTGCTCTGCAGCCTCCTGCACCTCGGTCGCATCCTCCGCAGCGGGAAGCTCCTGTGCCTTGACCGCCTCAACCTGCTCCTCCTGCGTGTCGGTTGTCTCCTTCGCCTCCGCAGGCATCGCAACCGCCTCTGCCTCAGCAGGTGCGACCTCGACCTCTGGCATCGGCGTTTCCGCCGCGCTTTGCGGCTCCGCCGCAGGGCCCTGCTCCTCTATGCGTTCCTTTTCAAAAGAATTTGTATCCATTCCGTCAGATGTTTCCTTTCTTGCGTTTAAAATCAATGCGCACCCTCGCCCTTGTCGTCACGGGCACGCAGCAGCGGATTGTGCCTTGTCAGCGTAAAGGTAAACCGACAATCCTTGCCCTACTCGCTGCTCACCCAGATTTCCTCGTGATGCGCCGCAATGATCGTCTTGGCAATGTACAGTCCCAGTCCGGCGCCCTTTTTGTCAAGTCCGCGGCTCTTGTCGCCCTTGTAAAAGCGCTCAAACACAAAAGGAATATCCTCCTGTGCAATTCCCGAGCCCTGATTGTAAACCGACACGCGAAGCTTGTTCTTGCGATCGGGACATTGCTCAATGCTCACGCGATAAACAGCGCCCTCATAAGAGAATTTTATCGCATTGTCACACAAATTATACAGAATTTGATAAATTGCATCGTGGTCCGCCTGCACAAGCATATGATCCTCGTCGCAAACGAATTCCACCTGCAGGTGCTTTTCCTCCAGGCGCTGCTCGCACGAAATGATGATCTGCCGCGCCATCTCGCAGATGTCAAACGACTTCATCACAAACTTGCGCTCGCCCGCCTGAATGCGCGACAGATCCAAAAGTGAAGCGACCAGACGTGAGAGGCGGTGCACCTCCGTGGAAACGATGTCCAGATAATGCCCCTGCCGCTCCGGCGGGATCACTCCGTCGCGAATGCCGTCAATAAAGCCGGCGATGGTCGTCATGGGCGTGCGCAGATCGTGCGATACGTTGCTCAGAAACGTGTTTCGCACCGAGTCAAGATTTTGCCAGGAGGCAGCCATTTGGTTGAACGCCATTCCCAGCTCCGCGATCTCGTCATCACCGTATACCGTCACGCGCGTATCAAACTGCCCCGCAGCAAACTCCCTTGCCGCACGGCTCATGTCCTTAAGCGGCGCCGTCACGCGCTCGGAAATAAAATAAACGGCAATCAGCGCAGCGAGCATGATCCAAAGGCTCGCCATAATAATGGTTTTGGTCATTACGTCCATAAGCCCCGTCCACTCTGCCGTGGGCGACGCTACTACGACAGCGCCGTAAAACTCTCCGTCCGAGGCAATAATGGGCACCGCGTAAACCAAACGGATCTCCCCGATCAGCGGATGAAAATCCTCCGCGCGACTGACCGGCGAGGCAAGGCGCAGCTGCGCCATCATTCCGCTCGGCAGCTGCAGCTCACGAGAGATCTGCGAATGATTTTCACCACCCGTTGCGACCAGCTTTCCCGTGTCGTCCGTCATAATGACCGTCAGATGGTCAGCCGTTGTCATGACAAGATCCATGGCGGAAATAATATCGTTGATGTTGCTCGCCGATACAATGCTTTTCTTTTGCTCGGGCGTCTGCGCCTCGCGGATCTCATCCGTGAAATGATCGCTCAGAGAATACGCCACCTGTCGCACACTCTCGGACTTGACCGAGGTGGAATATTGGTTGACGATACCTGATACGATCACAAGCAGCAGCCCAAAGCAAACAAGAATAATGGCAATAAAGGCGCTGAGATATTTTCCGAATACGCTTTTGAACATGAAAATCCTCCGAAGAATGAGCATCTGCCGCGGCGGCGGATCAAGCTCCGTTTCCGCCGCGGCAGACAGGGTCCGTATAGTAGATCCGTGTCAGCGACACAGAGATGGGGATCAATTCAGCAATTCAAACTTGTAGCCAACGCCCCAGACCGTCTTGAGCACCCACTTATCGGATACTCCCTCCAGCTTTTCGCGCAAGCGCTTGACGTGTACGTCAACCGTGCGGGAGTCGCCCAGATAGTCAAAGCCCCAGACCTTGTCCAAAAGCTGGTCGCGGGAAAATACGCGATTGCAGTTGGAGGCAAGGAAATAGAGCAGCTCCAGCTCCTTGGGCGGAATGTCAACCGACTTGCCCTTGAGCTTGAGCTCGTATTTCTGCTTGCTGATCTCAATGTTGTCAAACTTGATGGTGCCCTCCTCGCTGCCCTGCGACGCATTGTTCTGGTAACGGCGCAGAACCGCCTTCACACGCGCGGAAAGCTCCTTCATATCCAGCGGCTTGACCACAAAGTCGTCCGCCCCCAGCTCAAGGCCCAAAACCTTGTCAAAGGTCTCGCCCTTGGCAGTGATCATGATAATGGGCTTCGCAGACATCTCTCTGATCTCGCGACATACCTGCCAACCGTCCTTCTTGGGAAGCATAATATCCAGCAGAACCATGTCCGGCTCGTAAATTTTAAACAGACTGATCGCCTCCGCACCGTCGCCCGCCGTTCTTACCTCATAGCCTTCCTTTTCGAAGTAAATCTTCAGCAGCTCACTGATGTTAGGATCGTCATCCACGATTAAAAGTTTGGTGTCAAGCATTTCGTAGTCCTCCATAGTAATATTCCTCCGCATCACGCGGCATCAGATACAATTCGTTCCGATGATAGTGTAGCATGTCAATACGACAGTTGGGTGATTTTTTCATGAATGTTTGAGAAAATTTTCCATTTTTCCTCTCACGCCCTCGCGCCACACTTCTCCATTCCATATTATACCATACTTTTTTCATTTTGAAAATGGTTTTTTCAAAATTTCATCATAATATTTTATCTTTCTAACGATTCCTCCCCTCTTTTTTCAAAAAATATGAGTTTTTTCTTCAAATCCCTTGCGAAAACGCTTTGTTTATTATATAATTTACTTGTATATCTGTATATCACAGATACCGGATCCGATACGTAAAACAATTTTATTAAGCATGAACGGAGGAAATCAGAATGAAAGAAATCGGTCTTATACTTCTCGCTCTGTTAATATGTAATATGACTTTTATATCGTGTGGAAGATCAAATGAATTGCCGATCACGACCGGCCCGGGAAATTCCTATGTGATTTACGTTGACGGAACTCCGATTGAAGCGTATACCTTGCCTCGGGTGATTGACGATGGAGAAGGTCATGGAGATCCCGGTACTTCGCCGTATCGTAACCCCAA
>JAFTME010000023.1 GCA_017452545.1 Clostridia bacterium
CCTCCTCATAGGTGCGGATTTTCGCGCGGTAAATACACTCGGTTTTAAGGATAGAGAAAAAATTTTCGGCTAAAGCATTGTCATATGGGTTTCCACGTCTTGACATTGACGGCGTAATGTGGTATGATTTTGTTAGGCTATAATACGCTTGCGATGTGTACTGAAAGCCTTGGTCACTGTGGAGCTGCAACTCTGCGGTGACCTTTTCCTTTCTTTTGGCTGCCCTGATCGTGGAAAGAACGAGGTTGATGTTCTGCTCGGTCCCTGTCTTGTAGGCAACAATGCTGTTGTCATAGAGGTCGCGAATGACCGAAAGATACAGTACACCTTGTCCTGTCTTGATATACGAAATATCTGTTACCCACTTCTGATTGGGTCGTTCCGCATGAAAATCTCTGTTGAGCAGATTAGGATATCTGTGCAGATATTCACCGTAATTACGGTATTTCTTACGGCGCACGACGGAAAGCAGGTTGTATTTCTGCATAACGCGAAGTACCGTTTTAGGATTCTTATGTATTCCTTGCCTTTGAAGCCAGATATGGACTCTGCGGTAGCCGTAGGTGCTGTGACTATGCTCCTGACACTCGCGGATCTTCTCGGCCAGCGGTAGATCCCATGCCAGTGTATCCATTCTTTTGACATAGTCATAGTAACCGCTTCTCGATATCTCAAAGAACCGGCACATCTCGCGGATGCTATACTTTTCCCGATGACGGTAGATGACCATATATTTTACGCTTGTCCTCACTTCCTTTCTGTGAGCGAGAGAAAATCCCGCATCAGTTCATTTTCCATCTCTAATTGATTTATCCGCGCATCCTTTCGAGCCAACTTGTAGCGAAGATCAGCAAGCTTGTCTTCTTCAATTACAACGCTATCCTTTGCAGGTCTGCCTTTCTTCTTAATGGCTATTCCTGCGGCTATCTTGCGCTCTTTTTCGCGTTTCCTTCGTACAAATTCTTTGATTTGCTCTTTTCTGAATCCTAATCTTTCACCGACTTGCCTTTGGGTAAACCCTTGTTCCAGAAGCTCAGAAATTTCCTTTTCATATTGTTCGATGTGTCGATACTCTCTTGGCATAAAAATTCCTCCTATGGTAGATATATCTATTCTACCATAGGAGGGTGTTTTTTTCAATTGTCCGTTTTTAATGGACTTGTGCAAAACGATAAGCCGTGTGCTTTTTTATTACAGCTGCTCAAAAAAGCGGCGGAGCTGCTCCTCGGTGGTGCGGAGGCTGCCCTGGATCATGAGATCCGAGCCGCCACCCCGACCGGAAAAGGCTGCATTGAGCTGTCCCGAGATGGGGCGCAGCGCGGTGCTGCCGGCAGCGCAGACGTAGCGCAGCGTACCGTCGGGCGCGGGGGTGAGGATGGTACAGACACCCTCGCAGCGCTTGGCCCCCTCCTCTGCCATATACCGCATCAGATTGGCATCGGCATCGGGCTCAAGCAGCAGCAGATGGCGCTCACCCTTACGTGCGGCGTCCTCCAGGCGGTAGAGAGCCAGCGCGCGGCGGCTCTGTCCGAGGGCACCGCGAAGCTCGCCGTGCTCCTGCTGCAGCTTTTCTACGGCACGCAAAGCGTCCTCGCGCCCCGTGCTGAAGCGCTTGGCAATGGCGGTCAGATCGTCGTGCTCGCGGCGAATGCTTGCCAGCGCATCTGCACCACAGCGTACCCACAGGCGCACGCCGCCCTTATAATTCATACTGTCAACAATTCGGATGATGCCGATCTCTCCCGTGCGCGAGACGTGCGGTGCGCAGCAGGCGCAGGCATCCACGCCCTCGACCGTAACGATACGGACGTTTTCGGTCAACGCCAGCTTACTGCGATACGGCAGCGTGGCGAGCACCTCGGGTGCGGGGTATTCGGCGTGGATGGCGACGTTTTGCCAGACAACGGCGTTGGCGCGGTCCTCAATGTCCCGCAGCTGCTCTTGTGTCAGCGGACCGCTGACGTCCATGGTCATTTCCTCGTCGCTCAAGTGAAAGCCGACGTTTTCATACCCGTAGGTTGTATAAATCAACCCGGAGATGATATGCTCTCCCGAGTGATTTTGCATTTTGCGGTAACGGCAGGCGAAATCGAGCTCTCCGTGCACGCGCGCACCGACCGTAAGCGGCGCGTCGGTATAATGCACGATGTCCTCGCCGACGATCTGCACATCGCGCACCGCAGCGCCGTCCAGCGTGCCGCGATCGGCGCGCTGCCCTCCCCCCTCGGGGAAAAAGGCGGTACGGTCGAGAACGACGGCATAGCCGCCGCTCGGCTCGGTTGTGCAGGCAAGCACGGTGGCGTCAAAGGCAGCAAGGTGGCTGTCGATCTCGTACAGCTTTTCCGTTCTTCCCTCAAGGCGGGCGATCATTCTGCAGCCTCCGTGTCGGGCTCGGGCTCGGTGACCGTGACGTTGATGCTGCCCTTCAGTGCGGCAAACACGTTGTTGCTCATGCAGGTATCCTGCAGCTGCAGCTCGTAATTTTCATGGAAGAAGGCACGCGCCTGCTCCATGGTATACTCCTCAGCGCCCTCTGCAATCATGGAAGAGCGCAGCGCGGCATAATTCTGCTGCGTATAAGCATCCAGCTCGGCGTTATACTGCTCCTCGGTAAAGGTGTATTCACCGTCTGCGTAGACGGCGTAGCGAACCAGATCGGACTTGGTCATCAGCTTGCAATACGAAAAAATATTCTCGCGGCTGTTGCCGGTTGCCGTCAGGAAGTTATCCAGCGTCATGCCGTACATGGCGGCGTACTGGTTATACATCATATAATAATAGCTGTAATAGAACATAACGCCGTCAACGGGATATTTGCTCACCAGCGAGTTATCGATGATCTTTGCCCACATTGCGCTCTCCACGGCAGCGTCGTACGCCTCGCTCTCCATATCCTCGCGCAGCTTGGTGCGGAATTCCTCAGCGGTAGTGACAACGCCATCGGTATAGGTCGTGACAAAATCATCGGTCAGCTCGGGGTTGCCGACGATATAGTGGACGGTCATCTCAAAAATAACCGCCTTGCCTGCAAGATCCGTATTTCCGTAATCCTCGGGGAAGGTAACGGGAACCTCGGTCATCTTACCGGGGGTCAGACCGACGATACCCTCCACAAAGCCGGGAATAAAGCCGTTGGTCTGACTCAGCTCGATGGTCTGCTCCAGCGCAGTACCGCCGCCAAAGGCAACGCCGTCCAGCTTGCCGACGTAATCCATGACAACATAATCGCCCCAGGCGGTCACGCGGTCGGTGATCTTAGCGTCGGGATGATGCTCAGCGAGCAGCGTGGTGATCTCATTCTCCAGCACGGCATCAGAGACGGTAAAGGCGCTGCGCTCGATGCTGACCGACATATTCTTATAGCGGCCAAGCTGAACGTAGTCCTTGATATTGAGCGCACCGTAATCGGGCAGGTGGTAATCCGTTTCGGGGTTAAAGTCGGACAGAGAAACACCGTCATCGGTGGTATCCTGCGTGGGTGTCTGATCCCCATCGCCGCCCTCGGAGGGCTGCTCGGTATTCTGATCGGGCGTGGGATCGTCGGGAGTGTTATCTTCGGGCTGCGTGCAGGCTACAGCGCTCATGACCAGCGCAAGCGCAAGCAGGACTGCCGCAAGCATTTTCATGTTTTTCATATCTGATCTCCTAATCGTTGTTTTAAAAGAGGAAAAAGGACTCGCTTCATCCACAGATGCCCCGAGTCCTTCTTTCTTTCCGTTCGGAACGAACCGGAATTATGCTTCCTTAACGTTCAGAACCTTCTTGCCGTTGTAGTAACCGCAAACCTTGCAAACGCAATGGGGACGAACCATCTCATTGCATTCGGGGTTGGAGCATTTTACCACGCTGGGCACAGTCAGCTTGCTGTTGTTAGAGCGTCTCTTATCTCTGCGAGCGCTCGAAACCTTTTTCTTCGGTACTGCCATTGAAGTACACCTCCTTATCGTAAGTCAAAGACTCACTTCGCTGTATAATTTTTTTATTATTTTTCATCATCTTCGTCAAGAAGCGTTTGCAGCACTGCCAGACGCGGATCGATCTCACGGGTCGGGCAATTGCAAGGGCCCTCACGACGGGGCTTACCGCATTTAGGGCAAAGACCGGGGCAATCCTCCGAGCAGAGCAGGCGCATGGGGAAGGAAAGCAGCAGCGCGTCGTGCAGCTCCTCATCCAGATCCAGCTCGCCGTCCACAATGACAACGTATTCGTCGACATTGTCCTCCAGCTGCTCGTCCGTCAACGTACCCTCGTTGGCAACCGTACGCTCAAACTGCATACGGAATTCACCGCACACGGGATCCAGGCAACGGGCGCACAGTCCGCGATAAGCGAGCGTCACCTCCAACACAAGGCGCATATAGCCTGCCTCGTCGGTGATCTCTCCGCGGATATGAGCGGGGCCGTCAAAGCTGACGCCCGAGATCTCCTCAGGAACAAGAGCACCGTCAATGGCAATGCGGCTGACCTCTCCCCTGAGCATGGGGCGCATATCCAGCGTCATTGACCGTACCTTCCTCTCCGAGCGACCGCGCGTGAACACGCACGAACAACGGTACCGGGACCGTCTTTTGCTCAATTTTATCTTGACATAAAATGCAACGGTATATATTATATCGCATCAATTGCAAAAAGTCAAGACCTTTTTGCACTTTGTTCAAAAAAAATCGCAGTTTTTTGGCAAATTTTCCTTACAACGCTTCGCATTCGGCAACGTCATATTGCCCTGCCGTCAGCGTAAAATGCCAGCCCTCGGCATCGACCGTCGCGCCGAGCGACGCCGCATCCATCAGGCAATCGTTGATTTTGATGCGGGCAGCACCCTCGTGGGTCGGGAAGATCACCGCGGCAGTGGTATCGGTCGGGATGGTAAAGCTGCAGTGCAGCAGATCTCCCACATATTCCCAAGCGCTTTCGATGGTACCGTAGGTGGTATCGTAATGCGCCTTGACACGGCGAATGGGCGTCTGTCCTGCGGGGATCTCCTCGGCCGGGCGGTTATCGGGCTTGGGTGCCAGAATGAAATGCTCAAAACCGGGGTGTACGGGATCGGGACGGATGCCTGCCATATAGCCGAACATCCACTCGGCAACCGCACCGTAGGCGTAGTGATTGAACGAATTCATGCCGACATCGCCAAAGCCGCGCTCGACGGTATAGGAATTCCAGCGCTCCCAGACGGTGGTAGCACCCTGACGGACGCTGTACAGCCAGGAGGGATCCTCGGTCTGCAGCAGCAGCGCATATGCCAGATCGTTCATACCGTGCTCACCCAACGTCTGATTGAGCACACCCGTGCCGACAAAGCCGGTCGACAGGCGATAGCCGTTTTCAACGATCTTTTTGCGGAGCTGCGCACGCAGGCGGGGCTTTGTCTTTTCCTCTACGAGATCGAAGGCAAGTGCGAGCAGGTATCCCGTTTGGGAATTCTGCGTCAGGTCGCCGTTCTCGTCAAGATAGGTCTCTCTGAAACGGCGGACGATCTTACGGCGCAGCAGATGATAATATGCGGCGCGGTCAACGTATTTTGTCTCGTAGCGGGACAGAATATTGGAGAAGTGCTCCATGAGCGCGGCGTCGTGGGCATAATACGCCATATCGATATATTTGGGATCGGTCTTCTCATAGCTGAGCCAGTCGCCGTAGGTGGGCTTGGGACCCTCCAGTCCGTACTGCTCAAGCGAATGCATATACGCCTCCATTGCTTCGTAATGCTCGGCAAGCAACGCTTCATCGTTGAACATCAGCCACATTTTATAAGGAACAGTCACCACGGCATCACCCCATGCGGCGGCATTGCGACCGACGATGGAAACAGCGGGAATGACGTCACCGACCTCGCCGTTATGCGAGAGCTGGCAGCAGCGGACGTCACCCAGCCACTTATGCATAAAGGCACGGGTGTCGGCGATATAGGCGCCGGCGCCGCAGAAGATCTGGGTATCACCCGTCCAGCCCAGGCGCTCGTCGCGCTGCGGGCAGTCGGTGGGATTGGAGAAATAGTTTCCGCGCATACCCCAGACGATATTGGAGAACAGCTGGTTGACCATGGGATTATCCGTTTCGATCCAGCCGGTTTCGCGGATATCGGACTCAACCACGCGTCCCTCAACGCCGCGGATCTCCACGTCACCGTCGGCGCTCAGCTCCAGATAGCGGAAGCCGTAGTAGGTGTGCGTCGGCTCATAGGTTTCGGTTCCCCGCCCTGCTGCCACGTAAACCATACGGGAGAGTGCTCTGCGATAATTGGCAACGTAAAGGCTGCCGCGCGGGCCGTCGCTGCCTCGTGTGGGATCGCCGCTGTCGTTGAGCAACTCGGCAAACAGACCCGTGATCGTCGTACCGGAGGCTGCACCCGAGATGCTGATCTTGGGGCGTCCGACCATGTTCTGGCCCATATCGAGGATGAGCTTTTGCCCCTTCTTGAGGGTAATCGCCTCACAGCCGCGACCGAGCTTGGTCTCCAGCACGCAGATCGCGCCGTGCGCGCTGCCGTCCTCTACCGTGCCCTCGTGCAGCACGGCGCTGATGGGATAGCGCGCCAGCGCTCCGCGCACGCGCAGCGGATCGCCGACAAACGGCTCGATCACACCGGTAAATTCGCCAAAAGGCTCTGCCGCTGTCCAGGCATACGCCTCGGGGCAAAAGGAGGGATCGGGCTCTCTGGCGTCGTAATACTCGCCGTCCCAGATATCCGCGGTGCGGATGCAGCCGCCCATTGCCGTCTGCCAGGTGGCATCGCTTGCGATCAGCTGGGTACGACCGTCTGCACCCGTGATCTCAATCTCGCCGCAAAAGGCGGTCTTGCCTGTTTTACTGTATTCGCAGAAGGAGATACTGCCCGACCACCAGCCGGGAGAGACCACGGCGATCAGCGTATGGTGCTCTCTGCCGAGGCAGAAGGGAGTCAGATCGTATTCATATTCAAACACGCGGTGATGATAATCCGTCCATTCCGGCTTGAGCTCGTCATAACGGAAGCCGTCATCCATCTGCACGCCGACGCGCATACCGTTGACGAACAGATCAAAAATGCCCAATGCCGTCGCACGCACTACGGTACGCGCCATCCTTGCGGGGGTATCAAATTCACAGCGGAAGATGGAGAGACCCTCTCCGCGCTCCAGCTGTTGCTCTCTTGTATTGATCGATCGCTCCCGTCGCCAGCCGTTTTCATAGCTTGTGCCGGGGTCGGTCGGATTGGTAATGAATACTGCCTTTTTCATCCTGTGTATTCCTTTCTCCACGTGTCGCTGTGCGACTGTATTCGAGCA
Source organism: Clostridia bacterium (assembly GCA_017452545.1). GTDB lineage: Bacteria > Bacillota > Clostridia > Oscillospirales > CAG-272 > SIG644. Next base: position 7,272 of record JAFTME010000023.1, read on the forward strand.
CATGATACCACATTTTCGCGCCGATGGCAACTGGTATCTTTCACAAATTTTAGCGGCAATCTTTGTGCACTTTTACGTTATGAAAAAAAGCATTGACAAATGAGCGTCGGTGCGGTAGAATAATAAAGTAGAAAAAGCCGCCGATCAACGGCGGAAGCATGAAAGGACACGATATGATCCGCTTTGAAAACGATTACAGCGAGGGCGCACATCCGCTTGTGATGGCAGCGCTCAACGAGACCAATCTGATGCAGACACCCGGCTACGGTGTTGACCCCATTTGCGACCGTGCGAGAGCACGCATCCGCGCGCTTTGTGCGTGCGAGAATGCCGACGTACATTTTCTCGTCGGCGGCACGCAGACCAACGCCACGCTGATCTGCGCGGCGTTGCGCCCGCACCAGGGAGCGGTGGCTGCCGTAACGGGGCACATTGCCGTACACGAGTCCGGTGCGATCGAGGCTACGGGGCACAAGGTGCTCACGCTACCCTCCGACGACGGTAAGATCACGGCGGCGCAGGTCGAAGCGCTGCTGCAGGCACATTGGAGCGATACGACGCACGAGCACATGGTACAGCCGGGGATGGTCTACATCTCCCAGCCGACCGAAAACGGAACGGTCTACACAACCGACGAGCTGGACGCCCTCTACCGCGTATGCCGCGAGGCAGGCATTTATCTTTACGTGGACGGCGCACGCCTTGCATATGCGCTGGAGAGCGAGGCTTGCGGCATGACGCTGCCCGAGCTCTGTGCGCGCTGCGATGCCTTTTACATCGGCGGCACCAAGGTCGGTGCGTTGTTCGGCGAGGCGCTGGTACTGACCAACGATGCCATCAAGCGGGATTTCCGCTACATTCTCAAGCAGCACGGCGGTATGCTGGCAAAGGGCAGACTGCTGGGCGTGCAGTTTGACGCGCTGCTTGGCGACGGTCTGTATTTTGAGATCGGTCGTCACGCAAATGCACTGGCGTTGCGCCTGCGCGCTGCACTGGAGGAGCTGGGCGTTTCGATGCGATACGATTCTCCCACCAACCAGCAGTTCCCCATTCTGCCCGACAGCGTGCTGGAGCAGCTCAAGGAGAACTACGCCTATTCCTACTGGGAGCGTGTGGACGAGACGCACTCTGCTGTCCGCTTCTGCATGAGTTGGGCAACGACCGAGGCCCAGGTGGACGCCCTGATCGCCGATCTGCGTGCGCTGCTGCAGAAATAAGAGGGGCGATATGAGCGAGATCATCTCTCACAAGCAGGCAGCGCTGGCTCTGTTTGAGCAGGGCTGCCAATGCGCCCAAGCAACGCTCGGCGCCTTTTGCGATCGTACGGGCTTGTCCGTTGAGGACGCCATGGGGCTTGCCGCCTCGTTTGGCGGCGGCATGGCGCGGATGCGCGAGGTCTGTGGGGCGCTTTCGGGTATTCTGATGGCGGCGGGGCTGATATTTGCCCGCACCGCGCCCGGTGGCGGCAGCAAGGACGAGCACTACCGACTGACACAGTATCTGTCCGCGCAATTCATGCGCCGCGTGGGCAGCATTTATTGTTACCGCCTTTTGAACATCCCGCACGCGGCACAGATCCCCGTCAGCACGCCGCGCACCCCCGCTTTTTACGCCGATCGCAGCGCCTGCATGGCTGCCATCTGCGCAGCGACAGAGGTGCTGGATGAAGCACTGGCGGCTGCGGAAAACGGCACGCTGCAAGAAAAAATCACCCTCGAGGCCGCCGCCGCAACGACGGCATATCTGAACGAGCAAGCATGATCAGGCATATCATTTTTGATGCATACGGAACGCTGATCTCGACGGGAGACGGCTCGATTCGTGCCACACAGCGCATCTGGCAGCGGCACGATGCCCGAGCGGATGCTACCGCCATCTACAGAGAATGGAAGCGCTATCACCGGGAGCATATCGACACGCTCACGGCATTTGTACCCGAGCGGGAGATCTTTGTCCGCGATCTGCAGCGACTGTATGATGCGCACGGCATCCGAGGGGATGCAGCGGCAGACATCACCCCCATGCTCGACTCGCAATACCACCGAGCTCTGTTTGATGAAACACGAGAGGTGCTCGACGCGCTGCGAGAGCAATACGACATTGCCATTGGCTCGACGACGGACACCGCCCCGCTGCTCGACAATCTAAAGCGAGGGAATTTGCATATTGATCACATTTTCACATCAGAAAGCCTGAGGGTCTATAAACCGAACCCCACATTTTATACCGCTATTCTCGCCGCCATGGGCTGGTCTGCCGATGAAACGCTGTTCGTCGGTGACTCACTGACGGACGACGTTGCAGGACCCAAGCGTGTAGGTATGCACGCCGTTTTGCTTGATCGCAACAGCCGTCACACGGGCACGTCTTTGCCCACAGCCCCCGATGCCATCATTCAACATCTCAAGCAACTGAAGGATATCATTTCTGCCATATCGTAATACCAGCATTGCAAAAGGAGCTCCGTTATGCAAAAACCACGCGCCGTTGCCATTATATGTGAATACAACCCCTACCACGCGGGGCACGCGCACCAGTTGGCGGCGGCGCGCCGTGACACCGGCGCCTCGGTGGTGATCGCCGTGATGAGCGAGCACGCCACGCAACGGGGAGAGCTTGCCATTGCGGACGGTTACGTGCGCGCAGAGGCAGCTGCTCGCTGCGGCGCGGATATCGTTGTGGGGCTTCCCTTTCCCTACTCCTGTGCTTCGGCAGAGTTTTTTGCAGGGGCAGGCGTGACGATCGCATCCGCGCTGGGTGCCGACGCGCTGCATTTCGGCAGCGAGTGCGGCGATATTGACGTACTGCGCCGCGTGGCTGCGCGACTCAGCTCCCCCTTATTTATCGAGCAGCTGACGGAGTTTCAATCTGCGCATCCCGCGCTTGGTATTATGGAATGTCGGGAGCAGGTATACCGTGCCTGCTATAAAGAGGCACTGCCCTCCGGCTCCAACGATCTGCTCGGTCTTGCCTATCTGGCGGCGATCGAACGTCAGAGCTTATCGATGATCGCGCTGACCTGTCAGCGTCGCGGTCAGGCCTACAACGACACCTCCGCCCCCGATGCCTCCCGTTATCCCTCGGCCTCTGCGCTGCGCGCGCTTTGGACGCGGTCAAGCGTTGAATCGTTGCGGAGGCATCTGCCCTCCCCCGCACTCGCCGTGCTGGAGGACGCCGTCGCACGCGGCATCGCGCCCCTTCTCGACGAACGAATCGGCAACGCGCTCATCGCCCATTTCCGCACGGCCGGTCCCGATGCGCTTGCCCAATGTGCCGAGCTGGAGGGTGGACTTGCGGCGCGGCTGATCGAGGCGGCGCGCAACGCGACCGATCTTACTTCGCTGCACGAGGCAGCGGCAACCCGTCGTTATACCAACGCGCGGATCCGCCGTGCGCTGCTGTACGGGCTTTGCGACGTGCGGGAGAGCGACGTGCGCACACCGCCCGCATACGTGCGCTTACTCGCCGCAACTCGCGCGGGCTGCGCTTATCTTGCCACTATACGCAAAAGCTGCACGCTGCCCATTCTGACCAAGCCGTCGGATCTTCCGAGCGGCAAGGCAGCTGCCCGTCAAAGAGCGATCGAACAGCGCCTTGAGGCTTATCTGACACTCGCCTACCCGACGCCGCAGCCCGCGGCTTACCTGCTTCGACAGCATCCGTGGGTAGAAAAATAAGGAGTGTGCGACTTTATTGCGCAAAAGAAGCCTGCGCCCCTTGACTTTTGACTATAATTGTGCTATACTAATATGGAATATAATGAAGATTGAATATGCTGCGCTCGCGCGGCAGAAGGAGTATACAATGGCAAACGAAGTCAGCGGAAAATATCTGGAATTCCAGAACAAGCCTCTCGTGCGCGAGGGCGACACCATCTGCTACGGTGATATGAACGAAAAATGCATTCTGATCATGGAGATCCTGTCCTACAAGGACGTTGACGGCAAAAAGCTGCCCGACAAGATCATGATCCAGATTATCGATTCCAAAAACCCCAACCGCATCATCCGTCAGGGCTCGTACAACGGGCTGCACGATGCCTTCGGTATGGGACTGATCTGGCTGGATCAGGCGCTGCAGCAGGCTTGATCCCCGCAATCGATAAAACGGAGAAACGACAATGTCGCTTCTCCGTTTTTTTATTATACCTCTTGACAGGCAAACCTTTTATCCGCTATAATTACCTTGACAAAACATTCGACGGGAGGAGACCGTTATGAACCGCATTCTTATCCTTGGCACGGCACAAAGTGACCTTGCTTCGCTCATCCTGTCCCATTGCGACGGAGCCGTCTGCTGTGCCGTCGATGCCATTGACGCTTCTTTTGAAGAATTCGACGCACTGTGCATCCTCGGCGGAGACAGAGAAGCTCCTCTGGTGCTCTCCGCCCCCATACGCTGCGCAGTGGAGCAAATGCGTGCGGCCGAAAAACCGGTGTTCTGTGAATTCGTCGCGTCAGTCGGCAGTGTTTATTCCGACAAGCCCTTGCCGACCACACACCACCGTCTGCTGTACGGCACCGATGGCACCTTTGCCGATCTGCGCTGCGGCGACGTGCTGGATGCGCACTACAACGAGCGCATTCCGTATTATTTCATCCCCGCGACAGCCAAAAATATCTTGACCTATCACGACTATCTGTGTGCACACGATCACCTTGATGTTTCCGAGGCGCTTTTGTGCAGCGGTTCCCCTGCGTTGTGGATGCTTGACGACACGACACTGCTGGCCTCCTTCCGCCTTTGTAATTTCAACCGTGCCCGTTTTGCGCCTCGTGATCATTGGCAGCCTGTCATCTCGGGTATCGTCACCCATTTGGCCGGTGAGATCGTACCACTCACCTTCCCCGCGCCCCGCATCACACACGCAACAGCGTGTACCGTCACCTGTGCGGCTGATACCGATGCTACCGTCGCACGCGGATTACGATGGTTTTCAGCCGCCGGCATACTCAAGAACAACGGCTTGCTGGGCGTTCACGAGGGATACTCTCATCACATCCGAGCACGCGATGGCGCGCAGCTGCGTGCTGATCAGATCCGTACCGACTGTACCGGTGAGGTTGGCGGTGCCTTTGCACTGGACCACCTCATCACAGGGCACGAACACAGTCACAGCGTCTATCAAGCAACCGCACATTTTTGCTTCACCTATATGCAATGCAAGGAGGACGAGCACCGCGGCATGATTCGCTGGAGCGAGATGGCGTGGGAAACCTGCTATCAGGACGACGTGGCACGTGCCATTCTTCCAACGCTGCTGTACCACAATTTCGGTGGGAACACGCCTCACTTTGACGAAGCGGTAGATGCACTGCGCTACATGGCCGATACTACGGGTGAGGACGGTCTTCGCGTCTTCCGCACCGACTGCTGTAATCTGTCTGCTGCTTACCGCGAGCAGCTGAGGCAGGCAGGCATCGGAATCCCCTGTGCTCACTATAACGCCTATTATCACGCCGCGCTGCTGCTGGCAACGCGCGGCGGTGCCGACCGTTGCTTTGCCGATCTTGCCGTACGAGGACTGGAATCCATCATGGCACTCTACCCCGACACGCGGCGAGAAACCAGCGAAACCGAGGAAATGTGTCGCCTCGTCCTACCACTGGCTTTGCTCTACGAATACACGGGTGAGCAGCGCCACTACGACATGCTCTGCCGCGTAACAGAGGATCTTGCTCGCGTGCAGCATCCCTCGGGCGGCTATGCCGAGTGGGATACCGGATACCGTGCCGCCTGCGCCCGTAACGACCGCGGCGAGTGTGCCCTGCTCGCCAACAACGGCGATCCTGTCGCGGATCTGCTCTACTCCAACAACTGGCTGCCGCTCGGCTTTGCGTATGCGTATATGGTCACGGGTGAGCAGCACTTCCACCAAAAATGGTGTGAGATCGCCGCCTTTCTGCTGCGCTGCCAGCTGCAAAGCGATGACCCACTGCTGGACGGTGCCTGGACACGCGCCATGGATATGAATCGCATGGAGAGCTACGGTGTACCGCACGACGTCGGCTGGGCGCCCTGCTGCATCGAAAGCGGCTGGACCGTAGCGGAAATTCTGATGGGACTGCAATTCATGCATGTGGCGGAAAAGCAACGCCGTAGTGCGTCTGCACAATAAAACTTGACACGCTGATTTTTGGTGGTATCCCTAATATAACCATTGATTGCCCACCCGCATAGCGGGTGGGTATTTGTTTTGTGCGTTGCGCTCAACGGCCCAAAGGCATTAAAAGGAGCTGCTGCAAGCACGTGCTCGCAGCAGCTCCAAAGCTTATTCAGAACCATTTGTCGGGATTTGCCTGATAGTTTTTCACCGTAGCAAAACTACCCGAACCCTCTTGGTAACGAATACCCAAGCCGGTCGCCTTCTCGCAAATCGCCCGATTAAATTGCTCGTAGGCGGGAAGCAGCTCTGCCTTCAGAACATGATTCCCCACCTTCGCAACAAGGGATTTGATTTTTGTGCTCGACAGAGATGAATGTTCTTCCAAATACGCCTCGCACAGGAATTGAATATTCGCAACAACGGCAGAATTGACGGCGTCGCGGTAATAGGATTCCAGCAGATCCAGTTGGACGGTCGCCTGTTCAATTGCCTTGCGCTGCTCGTCGGTCTCAGCCAATTCCGAAGCCTCGGCAAACAGGGCACGTCCGCGCTCCAAAAGCTCGCTCGACACGGTGACCGTCTCGTAATACTGATAGTAGGGCGTCCAATCCGTGCTCTCGTAATTTTCGATCATGTCCAGCGTCAGATCGCTCGGCAGTCCCTTGGTGCCAACGTCCACCGTGTGCCTGCTCTTGTTTACAAACATCTTCATGTCCAAGCCCCAGTGGAAACAGGTGCTCTCGGTCATATCCTCGGCAAGATCCAAAAATTCACGGAGCTTTCCGCCGCCGGGGCCGTAAACACCCACAAGAAATTCATCCATGTGCGTGTAGAATTCCTTGTTCGTCATCAAGGGATCCCAAAGGATCTTTGAGGTCAGATATGCGCGCAGCTCGGCGAACTCGCCGCTCTTGCCCTGGTAAGCCCCCTGCGCGAAAACGCCTCTGACGTTATTGTCCTGATAATAATATGCATTGTTCAGAAGCGAATTGAAGTTGGGATAGATCTGGTTATACTGGTGGAAGCAGGTGTTGTAATCCCAAATATAGACGTTCTTGCAAATCTCTCCCCACGCCTCCAGACAATCGGCCAGCGGCAGGATGGTTCCGTCCAGGCTGGAGGCATACTTGTGAATCGTTCCGCCCCAGCATCTGTCCTCTACGGTATGAGAGCTGCAGCCCGTCACGTGGCACAGACGGACGATGACGTTGTCCTCAGCCACGGTCATAGTCGGTGCGCTGGCGGTTTGCAGATAGGCAAAGGTATCGATATATACGTTCGGATAGTCCTTGGCGACGTCGCGGGCGATGGCGTTGACAAAGCGAAGCATCGTGCCGGAATAGTGTCCGCCTTCTTCCTCATATACCGCCACGCATTCGTCACACATGCACCAAACGACGTTATCGTTTTGCGTAATGGAGATCATGTAGGCGTCGGGCTCCTTCTCCAGCAGTCCTCGCGTATAATCGATCGCCAGCTGCAGCACGTCGGGATTGGTCAGGCAAAGGGAGCCTTGATCTCTGCGAACACCGTTCCAAGCAAAATATTCGGGATGCTCAGCATAATACACATCGGGGCTGCAGAACGCGGAAAACGTATGGGAAGCCGCGCCGGTATAACCGACGACGCCACCGTAGGCATCCGATCTTTGGTTGGCTATGTTGGCGTTCACCTTGCGCTTGACCGCGATCTCATCCTTGAAGTAGTCATACCAGAACACGTTGCGGTAATCAAAATAGGGAAGCTGGCGATCCTTCTTGATAGGAGCAAGGGAGATGGTGGACTGTTCGGGCACAAGTTCGACCGTCTGCGTAAAGAAGCGGCAGCCAAGATAGGACTCCAAAAACTCATAGACTGCGTACAGGGTACCTCTCTGCTCACCGCCGACCAAGTATAGCTTTGCATTTTTCGTTTTGATCAAAAAGCCATCCGTACCAAGCTTTTCGCGGTCAAACTCGCCGTCGGTCTCACGGTTGGTCTTGCCCACGATGATCTCCTTTTCCACAGCAGCGGTGGAATCCGTAACGATGGGAAGCTCCGCACCACAGATCTGCTTGAGATACTTTTGAAGCTCGGTAGATGCCGTCACCTCGGAGGGAAACGCATTCTCACCGCGCACGATCACGTACTCGGACACGCCCTCACTGGCCAAGATCAGCGGGGCTGCCTCCTCAGGCGCAGGCGGCGTATCGGGGGTATCCGGCGTGTCGGGCTCCTCGGGCTCCTCGGGCACCTCGGGTTCGGGGGCATCCTGACATCCTGCAAGGGACATCACAGAGAGAAGCATCAGCATTGACAAAAATAACGCTAAGAGTCTTTTTGCATTCATCGTAAAAGTCCTCCTTCATTGTCGAACAGACACTGTTCTGTCTTTATTATACACGATGCCCCCCGTAAAAGTCAAGAGACTCACGGGAAATTCTCATCCCTAAGCTCCGATGCATATCCGATATGCTCCGCGGCTGGCGCAAGCAAAAAACAGGGGCGGAGTCCATGCACAAGCACTTGGCTTCGTCCCTGCTTTTCGGTTTTTGCTTCCAAATGAGCAATGTCATTAAGCGAACAAAAAAGCTCTCCCTTCGGTAGAGCTCCCACAAAAAGCGGGGAGTCTTAACTTAATGACATTGATCAAATAAGGGCAGATTTTCCCAGTCGATCCGCTCGGTTTTATAAAAATACGCTCTGTCACGCTCGCCGATCTCGCGGATCACGCGGCAGGGATTTCCGACCGCAACGACGTTTTCGGGAATATCTTTGGTCACGACGCTTGCCGCGCCGATGACGCTGTTCTTGCCGATATGCACGCCGGGAACGATGACCGTTCCTGCGCCGATCCACACGTTCTCTCCGATGTGTACGTCTTTATTATACTGGTAGCCCTTGGCGCGAAGCGAGGGCTCGATGGGATGGTTTGCCGTTGCAACGGTGACGTTGGGTGCAAACATGACCTTATCCCCCACGTAAATATGCCCGTCATCCACCAGCGTCAGATTGAAATTGGCATACACACCGTTCCCGAAATGCACGTTACGTCCGCCCCAGTTGGCGCGAAAGGGCAGCTCGATATAGCAGCCGTCGCCGCATTCGGCAAACACTTCCTTCATATATTTGATTTTTTCCTTGAGCTGCGAGGGCTTGAGCTGATTGAATTCCCAAAGTCTATCCTGATAGCGAAGCTGCTCTCGCATGATCTCGGCATCTGCGGGGTCGTAGACCAGCCCCTGCTGCATTCTTTCGCATTGTGTCATATCCGATCCTCCAAAGCACATATCAAACAGCTGCGGGGAAAGCCGACAATGCACGGCCTTCCCCGCTCTTATTTTTTATCTTCTCTTTTCTGCGATCTCCATCATGATATCGCTCAGGAACTGATCAACGGCAACAGCACCGCGATCGCCGTCCTTGCGGGATCTGACGGCAACAGAGCCCGTTTCCATTTCCTTACCGCCGACGATGAGCATATAAGGAACCTTTTCGGTCTGCGCCGCGCGGATCTTATAGCCGATGGTGTTGTTGGACTTATCGATCTCAACACGCATACCCATAGCAGTCATGCGGTCTGCGATCTTCTGGCAGTATTCGACCTCGCCGTCACCCATGGGCAGGAATTTTGCCTGTACGGGTGCCATCCAGGTAGGCAGCGCGCCGGCATATTTCTCAATGAGGTAAGCCAGCGTGCGCTCGTAGCAGCCCAGAGAGGTACGGTGAATGATATACGGACGCTTGAGCTGACCGTCGGAGTCAACGTACTCCATGCCGAACTTTTCAGCCAGCAGCATATCGATCTGAATGGTGACGATGGTATCCTCCTTGCCGAATACGTTCTTATACTGAATATCCAGCTTGGGGCCGTAGAAGGCAGCCTCGTCGATGCCGATGTCGTACTTGACATCCAGCTTATCCAGAATGTCCTTCATGACGCTCTGTGCGTGCTCCCACTGCTCGGGCGTGCCCTCGTACTTAATGCCTGCGCGGGCAGGATCCCACTGGGAGAAGCGGAAGGTGCAGTCCTCCAGCATACCGACGGTATCCAGGCAATACTTTGCAAGCTCCAGGCATCCGCGGAATTCCTCCTCCAGCTGCTCGGGGCGCAGGATCAGGTGACCCTCGGAGATAGTAAACTGGCGAACGCGGATCAAGCCGTGCATCTCACCGCTATCCTCGTTACGGAACAGCGTGGACGTCTCTCCCAATCGCATGGGCAGCTCACGGTAGGAGCGCTTTTTGTTGAGGAATACCTGATACTGGAAGGGGCAGGTCATGGGGCGCAAAGCAAAGCATTCCTTGGTATAATCGTCGGGATCGCCCAGCACGAACATACCGTCCAGATAGTGATCCCAGTGGCCCGAGATCTTATACAGCTCACGCTTTGCCATCAGAGGCGTTTTGGTCAAAAGGTAGCCGCGCTTCTGCTCCTCGTCCTCAACCCAGCGCTGCAGCGTCTGAATAACGCGAGAGCCCTTGGGAAGAATGATGGGCAAGCCCTGACCGATGCACTCAACGGTGGTAAAGAACTCCAGCTCGCGGCCCAGCTTATTATGGTCGCGCTTCTTTGCCTCCTCCAGCTGCGTCATGTGTGCATTGAGTGCATCCTTTGCGGGGAACGCAACGCCGTAAACACGCTGCAGCATCTTATTGCTTTGGTCGCCCTTCCAATAAGCGCCCGTGCACTGCGTCAGCTTGAATGCCTTGACAGCGCCCGTGGAGAACAGGTGCGGACCTGCGCACAGGTCGATATATTCGCCCTGCTCGTAGAAGCTGATGGTCTCGCCCTCGGGCAGCTCCTCGATCAGCTGAACCTTATAGGGCTCGTCGCGCTCGGTCATCAGCTTGATCGCCTCGTCGCGGGGCAGGGTGAAGCGGCGGATGAGGTGATTTTCCTTGACGATCTTTTTCATCTCGCTCTCCAGCGCTGCCAGCGCCTCGGTGCCAAAGGGAACCTCGCTGTCAAAATCGTAGTAGAAGCCGGACTCGATCGCAGGACCGATGGTCAGCTTGGCTGCGGGGTACAGTCTCTTGACTGCCTGCGCCAGAATGTGCGCTGCCGTATGGTTGAACACGTGTCTGCCCTCGGGCTGCTCAAAGGTCAGCAGCTCGACCGTTGCATCCGCGTCGATCAGTCGGGTCATATCGACCACGACACCGTTCACGCGAGCTGCGATGTGCGCACGCGTGACCAGCTCTGCCGCCTTTGCCGCGTCAAACACGGAAAGCGGTGCATCAAAATTCATTTCTTTTTCTGCAAATTTTACGCAAAACATGGGAATTTTGCCTCCTGAAAATAAAATATAATAATTGGTAATATAAAATCACCCCGACACACGCAGCACAGCGTATGTCGGGGTGTGGATAACAAGTCCGCACGGTTCCACCCGAGCCTTTTACTTCATTGGGTATTTCATTGACCGCGGTGGTGGTACGTCGCAGCATTCGGGCAAGGATCTTGCAGCAATCGGCTCTCGCCGTGATCCTCTCTCTGGGGGACGAAACAGAAGCGACACATGTCCACGCGGGGATCTGTCACAGAGCGCGCGCCGCCGTCGGCAGGCACGTCATATGCAAATCAGACCTTCTTCTTTTTATTTCTGTTGATAGCGGAATGGGGATTTACGATTTCTCTCCAGTCAAGATCGCCGCGATCCAGTGCTGTGATGAGCACCTCGGCGGTGGCGATGTTGGTCGCTACCGGAATGTTGTACAGATCGCACAGGCGGAACAGCTCGTGCTCTACCTCGCCGCCACGCTCGGAGGGGCGGGTATCACGGAAGTCCAGCAAAACGTCGATCTCATTATAAGCGATGCGGGAGGCGATCTGCTGCTCTCCGCCCTGCTCACCGGTCAAAAGACGCTCGATCGTCAGGCCCGTTGCCTCGGAAATATACTTTGCGGTAATACTCGTGGCACAAAGGTTATGTTTACTCAAAATTCCGCAATAGGCAATGCAGAACTGAGTCATCAATTCTTTTTTTGTGTCATGAGCGATAATAGCAATTTCCATTTAGAACCATCCTCTCTTTTTCGTCGTTCGGCGCACGGGAGGTCTCCAATTGGCATACAACTGCGTTTGACAACTGGAAACCCATTTTCTACCGTTCATTATATCACGAACCCCCGTTTTTGTCAACACCTTTTTCAACATTCATACACTTTTTTGCCTTGGGTATCGGTAAATATAAAGAAAATAACCAAAAAATGCACAAAAATCAAGCGGAAAATTTTTTCAAAACGGTAGAATTTACCGCAAAAGCATTCGCGTTGTTCTTCCCTTTTCCGCACCGGGCCGCCAAAGGCGGCGTGTACGCTTATTCACAATTCCCCGGCATCCCTTGCCGTCAACCGGACACCACGACCGTGTGAACGTTCGCCGCGGCAAGGCTGTTTTTTATGTTATCGGGCATGTGGTTGGAATCATCGGTGATCATGCAGGAAAAGTCCTCAAGGCGAGCAAACGCATACAGCGACGTTTTTCCCAGCTTGTTGCTCTCCGCCACCAGAACCGAACGGACAGCCCTCTGCATCAGACGCGCAGAATAGGCGCCCTCGTCAAGCGTATAGCCGGACACGCTCTGCGCCGAAACCGCCGTGCAGGAAACAAAAGCAATATCTGCGCTGTAGCGCTCCAGCGCCTCGACCGCCATCGCGCCCTTGGTAAACCGATTGTGCACATCCAGCTCGCCGCCGATGAGTATGGCACGTCCGTCGACTTCACCGGCGGCAAACTTGTTGAGCAAAATTGACATGACGGGAACCGAGTTGACGATAAACGTCACGTTATGCACGCCGTTGATGTTTTTGGCAATATCCTGAATAGAGGTGCCGCAGTCCAAAAAGACCACCTGTCCGTCGGTAATCATGCTTGCCGCCGCCCGTCCTATGGACATTTTGACTTGTTGGTTATCCTGTCTTCTCAACACATAGTCCGCATCCCGTCGCAGCTGCATACGTACAGGCGTCGCACCGCCGCGCACCTTGAGCAGCTGCTTGTTGTCCGCCATGCGGTCGATATCCCGTCGGATGGTCTCCACCGACACGCCCAGGGACTGCGCCTCACCTGAAATGGAAATAAAGCCACTTTCGTTGACCTTATCCAATAGATACTGCCTTCTTTTCTCTGCGTTCATGCTTGCTCTTCCTTCCTCTTTGCCTGCTTCCCTTGCGGTATTCCGCAGGACCTTATTCCACAATCATTATACCACACAAACAAAAAAAAGCAAGAGAATTCTCTCAAAAATGACGCAATTCCTTCATTTTTTCCACATTTGCAGCAGAAATTCCGCATATATTACATCATTTTCCAACATTTATTTCTCAAAAACGCTGAATTTGATGAATTTACGGCAAACCGATTGACACGTTTTTTTGCCTGTGCTATAATGATTTTGACAAGGGAATCCCCCTGCTGCACATTCCAAATATAGCAAAGGAGATCACACATGAAAAGGACAACACGATGGCTCGCGCTGCTGCTGGCAACGCTGCTGTGCATCACAGCATTTGCAGCCTGCGCACCCGAAACTCCCCCCGACACACCCGATACACCTCCCACAGAGGAAACCCCGGACGACAATCCCCCAAGCGATCCCTCCGGCGAAAACGACAATAAAGAAAGCGAGAAACCTGAAAAAGTGGACAGATATCTGTACAAGCGCGTGGTGCTGATCGGCGTTGACGGCGCCGGCGCCTTCTTCCGCGACACCGACACGCCCCGCATCGATGAAATTTTCGAGGACGGCGCCATCAGCTACAACGTGCTGACCGCCAACCCCACCATCAGTGCCCAGTGCTGGGGTTCCATGCTGCACGGCGTCACCCCCGGCGCACACCGCCTGACCAACTCTATCGTTGGCGAGCGCGCATATCCTGCCGACTCTCCTTACCCCTCGGTCTTCCGCGTTATTCGTGAAAATAATCCCGACGCTACACTTGCCTCCTTTACCAACTGGAATCCCATTAACGTGGGTATCGTTGAGGACGGTCTTAGCGTTCACAAGGATTCTGCCACCGACGCGCCGATGACCGATAAAATTTGCGATTACGTCAAGAAAAACGATCCCACGCTGCTGTTCGTCCAGTTCGACGAGGTGGATCACGCGGGTCACACCTACGGCTACGAAACAAAGCAGCATCTGGATCAGATCACAGCAACCGACGAGCTGATCGGCAAGATCTACGACACCTATGACGAAATGGGCTATTTGGAGGACACGCTCTTCATCGTCACCGCAGACCATGGCGGTACAGGAAAATCGCACGGCGGTCTTTCCGATGCGGAAAAATACGTCATGCTTGCCGCTACGGGCAAAACGGTAGGGAGCGGTGAGATCATCGACATGGAGATCCGCGACTGCGCTTCTGTCATTCTGTACGCGCTCGGCTACGAGCAGCCCGACAGCTGGACGGGCAGAGTTCCCTCCGGTCTGTTTGAAGGCGTAGAGGCAGGCGAGCGTCCTGTTTCCCGCGAAGGCACCGGCGGTCATGTCAACGTGGACACGCCCAAGCGCGGCAGCGGAAATTACATCACGGATGTATTGGAGAAGGATCGCATCCTGGCATACCTTCCCATGGACGGAGACACCGAGGATCAGATCGGCTATTCCGACATTGAAGAAAACGGCAAGCTCTACTTCGTGGAGGGCTATTTCGGCGAGGGTGTTCGTTTGGATGACGGCTATATCTCTCTCAAGGATTATGAGATAGGCAAGAGTAGCTTCTCCGCCTCCCTGTGGATGAACACGGGCGGCGTTGAGGGCGACCCCGTACTTCTTTCCAATAAGGATTGGGCCTCCGGATATAACACCGGTTACGTGCTTTCGCTGCGAAACGGTGATGTGAAATTCAACGCAGGTGACGGCAAAAACCGTATGGACCTGGAGAGCATGCTTCCTGAAAATCCGTTTGACCGTTGGGTTCACGTTCTGCTGATCGTTGACCGCGAGGCCGCTCTGGTGAAGATTGTCTATGACTTCAGCATTGTCGACAGCATCCCCATCCCCGACACGTTGATCGACGACTCCTTTGACAGCTTCCCCGTTCTCAACATTGGTGAGGACGGCACAGGGCGCCTGGGACTTAAGCTGTCCGCCATTCTTGATGAATTCATTTTGATCGACGGCGCACTGACCGACGACGAGATCGATGCCCTTGCAAAGCATTACGGCATGTCTCATTGATTGCGCCATCCATAAATAATCTTAGCTGCCTACCGAACCCAAACGAACGGTAGGCAGCCTTCTTATTTTTATAAAGTTCTTGAAAAAGGGGAGCGCGAGGGGAGAACACTTCTTCCACGACGTTTTCTCCCCTCGCATACATATCAATTATTCCTATTTCAGCGTAACCAAGGTCACGCCGCCGTCGCCCTCGCCGTACTGTCCAAGTCGGAAGGAGCGGACGCGCTTGTCGCTCTTAAGGAACTTCCAAAGCGCCTGGCGCAGCGCTCCCGTGCCCTTTCCGTGGATGAGGTGCACGCTTTCGATGCCGTGGAAGACTGCCTCGTCCAGATATTTATCAACGGACAGCCACGCCTCCTCGCCGTTCATACCGCGCAGATCAATCTCCGGCTTGAAATCAAAACTGACCTGTGCACGATAATCCGACGCAGGCTTTTTCTTTTTGTCGGCCGTGATCAGCTGTGGTGCGTCTTCGATCAGACGAAGATTTTTGACCTTGGTACGGGTGGTGATGATGCCCGCCTTGACCATAACGTTTCCGCTGCGGTCGGGGAGATCAACCACGACGCCCTGCTTGCCGATGTCGACGAGATAGACCTCGTCACCCTTACGAAGGGGGCGCGGCAGAACGTAATTCTCGTCCTTGCGCTCCTCGACGGGATTGAGCTTTGCCTCGGTCTCACGCAGATGCGCGCGCACGTTGCGGCGCGTTTCCTCCAGCTGCTCGGCAAGGCGGTCGGTCTGCTGGGCGCGGCGCACCTTATCCGCCTGCTCCAGAATATAGTCACTGGATGCCTTGGCACCCGTAATCAGATTCTGCGCCTTAGCGCGTGCGTCCTCCAACGTTTTCTCCGCCTCGGCGAGCGTTCTTGCGATGCGTCGCTCGGCGTTCTTTTTATAAGCCTCGTATTCCTCACGCAGTCGCTTGGCAGCCTCGCGCTCGCGATCCATGACGATGCGGCTTTGCTCCAGCTGAGCGATGACGTCCTCAAACTGCTTGTTCTCCGCCCCAACCAGCTCCTTTGCGCGGTCAATGATGGCATCGGAGATGCCGAGCTTGGAGGAAATGGCAAACGCGTTGGATTTACCCGGCGTACCGATAATCAGCTTATAGGTCGGGCGCAGCGTTTCTACGTCAAATTCACACGACGCATTGCACACCCCGGGGGTGCTCAGCGCGTACGCCTTCATCTCGGAATAGTGCGTCGTCGATACGCACATGGCACCCTTTTCTCTCACCGCTTCGGTGATTGCCACCGCCAGTGCCGCACCCTCAATGGGATCGGTACCCACGCCAAGCTCGTCGAACAGCACGAGCGAGCGGTCGGTCACCTGCTCCAGAATGTGAGCGATAGTCACCATATGAGAGGAAAAGGTGGAGAGCGATTGCTCGATGCTCTGCTCGTCGCCGAGATCGACCAGCACGTGGTCAAACAGGCACAGCTCGGAGGACTCGTCGGCGGGAATATGCAAGCCCGACTGCGCCATCAGCGCAAACAGGCCGACCGTTTTCAGCGTGACCGTCTTACCGCCCGTATTGGGGCCGGTCACGATCAGCGTATCGTAGCCGCCGCTCTCGCCGCAGCCCTCACCCAGCTCAACGTCGATGGGAACGACGCGATCACGGTCGATCAGCGGGTGACGGGCGCGCTTCAGCCGCACGGTGCGCTGACCGCTGATGCGGGGCGCCACGCCGTGCATTCGTGCGGAAAGCTCGCCGCAGGCAAAAATAAAAGCAAGCTCGGTGATATTTCTGTAATTGAGTACAATGGTGCTGCCGCTCTCGCTGACCTTGGCAGAAAGTGTGGATAGAATACGCTCGATCTCACGCTCCTCCTTGGCACGCAGCAATCGCAGCTCGTTGTTTGCCTCGACGACGGGCATAGGCTCGATAAACAGCGTTGCGCCCGACGAGGAGGTGTCGTGCAGAAGTCCCGGCACGTCGGAGCGGTGCTCGACCTTGACGGGAACAACGTATCTGCCGTCACGCGTGGTGACGATATTTTCCTGCAGATATTTGGCGTGCGTCGCACCGGAGATGTACTTTTGCAGCGTGTCCTTGATGCGGCTGTTGGCAGCGCGGATGTTGCGGCGGATGTCGGCAAGCGCCGTGCTCGCCTCGTCCGCGATCATTTCCTCGGACACGATGGCGCGACTGATCTCCCCCTCCAAATGGCGATTAGGCATCAGGCGCTCAAAAATCTCGCCGATGGTGGAAGTAAAGGTGATATTTGAGGTGCCGTAATCCAAGAGCGTCCTGGAAACACGCAGCACGTTTGCCACGTCAAGCAGCTCGCGGGGCGTCAGCATGGCGCCCTTTTTCGCGCGCTCACAGGCGGCTCCCACGTCACGCACCCCACCAAACGAGGGGGCACCCTTTTCGTCGCAGAAGCGACGGGCATCCGTGGTGCGGCGCAGGCGACGCAGCACCTGTCCGACGTCCTCGCCGGGCATCAGCGTTTTTGCAAGCGCCGCGCTGCCCTCGGTGGGCGCGCATTCGGCAAGCATCTCGCGGATACGGTCAAATTCAAGTGTAGATAGTGTTTTTTCGGTAATATTCATGATTTTCGATCGATAACCATTCTTGTTGGTTTATTTTATATACTCTTGGTTTATTTTTTCATTTGGTGATACATCTGAAGCGAAGGAAAATCCGCATCCAGATGATAGCGCAAAAATGTCTCCCCCGCGCGGGAAAACAGTGCCTCGTCCCCTTTTTCCTCAAGGCGGAAGGACAGCATTTTTTCCAGCGGCGTAGACAGCGTAAATCGGATCGCGCTGAGTGCGGCGGGGGTCAGAAGGACGAAAACGTCGTTCGTTCTGCCGCCCGAAAGCGCAGCAAGGCTTTCTCTGCGACGGCGACAGGAGGGGCAGATCAAAGCGCCGCCGCCGACGTCCAAGGAGAAATCAGGCGCGTCCTCTCGCCCACACTCTATGCAGGCACGCAGCGCGGGAAAGATCCCCTGCAGACGCAGCACGCGCCATTCAAAAACGCCCTTGAGCAGTTCCTTTGAAACCGTTCCGCGAGAGAGAAAATGCAGCGTATTGAGCAGCAGGCGCAAAAGCTCGTCCGCAGGCGTATCCGCCTCGCTGACGAACGACGCCACCTCACAGAAGTAGGACGCCAGGTTGAGCGCGTCGAGATCGGTCGAGAGGCTGTGGAAATTTTCCTTGATCTCGCCGGTATTGAGCCAATACATCTCGCCGCGGCGGTAAAGCTCAAACTCCCCGTAGGTGAACAGCTGGCTGAGGGCCATCTGCGGACTGCGCATGGAACGCGCCCCCTTGGCGATCACACTCACTCTGCCTCGCTCGGGGCTGAGCAGCGTCAGCACGACGTCACCCTCACGGCGCACGCGAATGACAAGCCCTGTGATATGTTCGGATTGTGACATTTGTGGCTCCTTTTGCGATCGATAGTCTTAATCGGCGTTCTCCTTTTGCGGGAGATGCTCACCCGTCACTCCTCGCGGTAGCCGAAGTTGCTGACGGTCTTGGCGCTCTCACGCCAATTTTCCTTGACCTTGACCCAAAGATTAAGATAGACCTTGCAGTCCAGCATTTTTTCAAGATCGGCGCGGGCATACGAGCCGATGCGCTTGAGTCCTTCACCGCCCTTACCGACGATGATACCCTTGTGCGACTCCTTCTCGCAGAAGATCTCGGCACGGATACGCACCAGACCCTCTTCCTCGGTAAACTCCTCGATAACGACGGCAACGCCGTGGGGGATCTCCTTATCCATGGTACGCAGCACCTTTTCGCGGATCAGCTCAGCAGCCATCTGACGCATGGGCTGATCGGTCGCCATGTCCTCGGGAAAATACCACTCCCCCTCCTCCAAAAACGCCTCGCACTCCTTGAGCAGAGCATCCACGTTCTTGCCGTTCTTGGCGCACATGGGAACGTATGCGGTAAAATCGTGGCGCGAGGAGTAGTCGGCAAGGCGGGCGGCAACGTCCTCCCGGGAGGTCACGTCCACCTTATTGAGCGCCAGGATGCAGGGCAGCCCACTCTGCTTGACCGAAGCGATGACCTTTTCCTCCACCGAGGTGATGGGCTTTTGTGCGTCCGCCATCAGAATAACGGCATCGGCGTCCTGAATGGAGGAGTCTGCAGTCTTGACCATAAACTCACCCAGCGCATTGCGGGGGGAGAAGATACCGGGGGTATCAAGGAAAACGAACTGATCGTCCCCCGCGGTCAGAATGCCAACGATGCGGTTGCGCGTGGTCTGGGGCTTGGCGGAAACGATCGCTACCTTTTCGCCCAGCAAATGATTCAGCAGCGTAGACTTTCCCACGTTTGGTCTGCCTACGATTGCGATATAACAAGTTCTTTTCTGTCCCATTCTTTATTTTTCCTTACTGTAGATTGATTTTTTATATTGTCAGTTTATTTTTCCTGTCCGCTTGCCTTACCGATAAAGCCGAGCGCGTCCTCAAGGAGAATGTCGACCTCGGCGTAATCCGCGTGGCGGATGAGCAGCACGGAGTCCAGCGGCGCGGTGCTGCTTTCGGCGCTGACGAGCAGGTGATACTTATCCCCCAGCACGTCATACTGGCGAATGCACATGCCGGTCTCCCACACGGTTTCATAATAGTAGCCGTCAAAGTTTGCCCAGGAAAGGCGCTCTCCCTCGCGGACGATGGTCTCCAGCTCCTGCTCGTCCATCATGGTCGCTTCCTTTTCCGCCTGCAAATTGGTCGCCTCGACCCACTGCACGATGCGGATAATGCTCCAAGGGCCGAAAAAGGCAAGGAACAGCACAAGGCAGGTCAAAAAGGTGATCAGCTTGACGTTACGCGTCAGAAAGGTTTCGGTCTTACCTACGGTGTCCTCTTCATAGCGCTCCTTTTGAGGCTTTTGGTGATTGGCGTAATATCCGTTATATGCCATGGTATGTACCTCCGTTATTTTTGATAGGCCGTGCGATTACGAATGGACGGCAAGCCCCATTCTGCCCATGATCTCCCGCTGACGGCGACGCATATCGGCGTCATCACCCTCGCTCAGCTCGTGGTCATAGCCCAGCAGGTGCAGCATGGAATGAACCGTCAGGAAGGCTGCCTCGCGTTCAAAGGAATGCCCAAACTCCTCTGCCTGCGTCTTGGCGCGCTGCAGATTGAGCACGATGTCACCGAGCGAGTTGGCGATCTCGTCGATCAGCGGCTCGCCGCAATCGTCCTCGTAGTCGATCAGCGGGAAGGACAGCACGTCCGTCGGCGCGTCAACACCGCGGAAGCGTTGGTTGAGCTCGTGGATGCCTGCGTTGTCCGTCAGCGTAATGCTGACCTCGACGTCGTTCTGATAATTCTCATAGCGCAGCGTTTCCTCGACCGCGCGGCGCAGCAGCATTTTGAGCTTGTAGGTCACAGCCATCTCGCTCTGTCCGTTTTCAAAATAAATCATTACCTTCATTTGTTTTTCCCTTCCCTTTCAAATTTATCGTATGCCTGAATGATCTTTTGCACCAGATGGTGACGTACGACGTCGCGCTCGGTAAAGCGGTGGATGGCGATGTCGTCGATATTGGCGAGGATCTTGACCGCCAGGGAAAGACCGCTCCGCGTACCGCGCGGCAGATCCGTCTGCGTCAGGTCACCCGTGATGACCGCCTTGGAATTAAAGCCAAGACGAGTCAAAAACATTTTCATCTGCTCGGGTGTGGCGTTCTGCGCCTCGTCGAGAATGATAAACGAGTCGTCCAGCGTGCGTCCGCGCATATAGGCCAGCGGCGCGACCTCGATGGTCTGCTTTTCCACGCAATGCTGATAGTTTTCAGCACCCATCATTTCAAACAGCGCATCGTACAAGGGGCGCAGATAGGGATCGATCTTACTCTGCAGGTCACCCGGCAAAAAGCCCAGTCTCTCGCCGGCCTCAATGGCAGGGCGCGTCAGAATGATGCGGCTGACCTGCTTGTCCCGCAGCGCCTTGACTGCCATGGCGACGGCAAGAAAGGTCTTACCCGTGCCGGCAGGTCCGACGCCGAAGGTCACGGTGTTTTTGCGGATCGCGTCCACGTACTGCTTCTGCCCGACCGTCTTTGCCTTGACGGGCTTGCCGCGCATAGTCACGCAAATGCAGTCGTCGCTCATCTGCTCAAGGCTGTGCCCCTCGCCTGCGCGAGTCATATCAATGATGTAGCGTACCGATTGCTCCGGCACGACCTCCCCCTGCCGCGCCAGCAGGCGAAGCTGACGGAGAACGTCCTCCGCTGCGGCGACGGCTGCGCCGTCCTCGCCCTCCACGCTCACGACGTCACCGTCATTGCCGGAGCGATTGCGCACCGTAACGCCGAAGGCGCGCTCCAATAGCTGCACGTTTTTATCAAAGGCACCGAACACCCGTGCGGTGATCTCGGCGCTGTCCATTGGGACGATTTTCTTTTCCAGACTCATAACGATCCTTTCGATTACTCATTCGGTTGCCGTCTCCTGCCCCGTCACATAGAAGGGCTGCGATATGGCAATATTCCGCAAGCAGCTGTATTCGCACAGCAGCGTGCAATGGGTCGGAGAATAGCTGACACGCACCGTTTTTGACAGCAGCAGCGCATCCTGCGCCCGCTCCCGCAGTGCGGCGTTCAAAGCGACCATCGCTTCGTCGTACGCCTGCTCGCGCGTGCGCTCCACCGTCTGCGTGCAATATTCCCGCACCGTTGTGCGCAGCACGCCGATCGGCAAGGACACCCCTCCCGGCAAAGCCCAATTCTCCATCATATATATTGTATCACAACTCCCCCCCATAATTCCAGTACTTTTTGAAAGTTTTATCGATTTTCCAAAAAAAATTAACGATTTTTCGCATTTTTCGGCGCCTGTATAGACCTTTTGCTCGACAGCATAGGGAATTTGGATGGCAATACTCTCCTCGGTGCGCCCGATGACCTCCCCCTGCGCCCCGATGATGCGGTAACCCTGCGTCGCAGAATCCCGTATGCCGCTGATGAGAAGCGCACCACGGCGCACCGTCTGCCCGACCTCGACGACCACGCTGCCCGAGATGGGCTTGAGCTCAACGATCTGTGCGTCGCACGCAGCGACAAGGTTGGCGATCCCGTCGTCGACGGCACTTTCGGGGGCTTGCAGCTCACGGATCTGCACGTAAGCGACCGTTCCCTTGACATTGACCGAGATCCAGGCGATGCGGTCTGCGCTGCGCAGCATACGGTTTTCCACCTCGCGCGTATCGGTATCCCGCAGCGGCGTGCCAACCGTCAGTCCGCACGCTGCCAGCTGCTCTCGCACGTACTGCTCGCTGACGCTTTGCGTTCCCTCAATACGGATATCCCAAAGCACGCTGCTTGACAGATACAGCAGCAGCGCGCCAAGGAGCGCACCGATCAGCAGCCCAAACCGCGCACGATAGCGGTGAGTGAGCGTAGGCAAGCCTCCGCGGCGCAAAAGGCGGAGTCCGATGCCCCGCACGGCGCAATCGCGCCGCAGGCGCGATGCTGTCGTCAATCGACAACGGACGATCATTCCCTCGCCGCAGGTACGGCGCAGCGGAAGATAGGGATAGGAGGCGCTGCGGCACAAATTCAAAAAGCAGGCTGCGTGCTGCGGCAGAATCTCAATATCCTCATAGCCAAGTAACCAGTGATCCGCCCTCATTTTCATTCCTCCCGTTCGCTTTATTCAACTGTTGGTTTAATTATTCGCACAAAACGCAATGCTTTCGATACACCCCTCTACCACCACGCCGTCGGGATGATAGCTGCTGCAGCACAGTCCGTCTCCACTAATGCAGACGGTACGCACACTCGGGTCCTTAACGCGAAGCGCGATACAGCGCTCGGTGTACGTGTCGATGCTGCAGCACCCCTGCACGACCACGCTGCGGTTGCTTTGCTGCTCGATCCGGCAGCACTGTCCGCTGATGCTGCGGTAACCATCCCGCAGCCGTGCGCGCAGGGAGCGGCGCTCCCTTGCTCTCTCTTTGTTTTTCATACCGGTACCTCTTTTCTTTTGCTTTTCGCGGTTGTACACAACGTTATCACTCCGATGAGCAGCCAAGCACCCGAGCACAGCAGCGCATAGAGCAGCCACGCGGTATCCGTGCCGTCAAGGCGGAGCAGCAAGCCACTTTGCGTGCTGCCGCCTCCCGTCGGAATCTGTAGCCATCCGAGGTGAAGCAGCAGCGCCATGCCGCCGCCGCAAAGCAGCGCCTGCAGCAGGCGCATCACCCGAAAACGCGCGATCGGAAGTGCGAAACCATCGCAGGCGACAATTAACTGATAATGCACGGACAAGCCGCCCCAGCCCACGACGGCAGCACACAGCACCGGGGCAAGCATACCTTGCCCGAGGCTTGCCGCCTCGCACACGCCGCTAGTGATCTCAAGCGCCCCCGCAAGCAGGCAGGGCAGCAGCCGCAGCGCGCTCAGCCTCGGCAACGGAATGGCGTCGAGCGCTCCCAGAAGAGCACCAAAAAACAGAACGGTGGCAACGATGCCCAGCATACCGGAAGCCGCAGCGCCCAGCGCCTCGGACATCATGCCGTAGCGGCGAGTGGTATGGGCGGGTGGCGTGAGCGCGGGGCGAGGTGCCGTCCCCTCCGCGGGCGGAGTGGGCAGCCGGCACACGAAAAACCCGACGACGGCTGCCGACGCAAGGTTCAAAAGCCAAAGCAGCTGCCCATAGCGCAGGCTGTTCATCAGCGACACTCCGACGGCATTGATCAAAAAGGCGCTGCCGGGGACGTTACAAAAGCAAAACAGGCGACCGAGCTCCTGCGAGCTCAGCTCGCCGCGCCTCGCATAGGCTGCCGCCGTCCGCATACCGACGGGAAAGCCGCAGAGTACGCCCATAATACAGCAGATCGCACCGCGATGCGACAGTCGAAACAGGCGGCAGAGGGGACGCAGCAAAAGCTGCGGCAGATGATCTCCGACACCGCTGCGCACCAGCAGCTCCGAGGCAACGAGAAACGGAAACAGCGACGGAATGACCGTCGTTGCGCAGCGGCGCAGGCCGCGCTGCACTGCCGCGATCACGGCATCGGGATACAGCATCAGCAACGCGAGCACGGCGACTGCAGCCATTGCACCGACACGGTGGTGAGAAAGAAATTTTCGCATCGGCAGTTGATTTTTTCTATCATCGGTTTTCTTTTTCGTATACACTGATGCAAATTTCCCTCCTCTCCCGTCTTTCTTTTTTTCAATGTATGCACCGCGCGGGAGCAATATGCGCAGCAGCTTAAGCAGAGTCAACGGGCGCCTCGTGAAAAGTTTTCAAAACCTTTACGAATAGGGGCTTGTCATTCCCTTTCCGATTGGGTATAATAAAGGCAAGCAAGCTTGAAAGGGGGCGCGAGATGACCTTTACCATACCTGCACAGTATCACCAAAAGCCGCTCAAGGTCTTTCTGCAAGCGGAGCTGGGTTTATCCGCACGCCTGCTCTCCCGTCTCAAGGCAACGCCTGACGGCATACTGCTCGACGGCAAGCCTGTGACCGTGCGTGCCACGCTTTGCGAGGGCAGCACGCTCACGCTGGCGATCGACACACCGAGTGATCGCCCCTCGGGCATTGTTCCGACGGCGCTGCCGCTGGACGTACTCTACGAGGATGCGCACATTCTCGTATGCAATAAGCCGGGCAATATGCCGACGCACCCCTCTCACGGGCATTACACCGATACGCTTGCCAACGCCGTCGCGCAGCACGTTCGCGCCGACAACGGCTTCGTTTTCCATCCCATCAACCGCTTGGACCGCAACACCTCCGGCGTGGTGCTCATTGCGCGGCACGCGCTATCTGCGCAGCGACTGGCTGCAGCCATGCTTCACGGTGACATTCGCAAGACGTATCTTGCGCTGCTCTGCGGTGAGCCGACGGCACATGAGGGAGAGATCGTTACGGGCATTCGGCGCCAAGCCGAGAGCATTATTATCCGCGAGATCTGCAGCTGCGATGCCCCCGGTGCATCGCGCGCACAAACGCAGTACACCGTTCTCGGCGCCTGGGAGCCCGATGACAATCGACTCCCTCCCCGCCTGTGCTTGGTGCGCGCACGGCCCGTTACAGGGCGCACGCATCAGCTTCGGTTGCATTTTTCACATCTTGGTACACCCATTCTTGGCGACGATATGTACGGTCAAGGTGCGCTGCCCTCGCTGATCGAGCGGCAGGCGCTGCACGCCTGCAGGCTGGAATTTGTACATCCGATGAGCGGTGAGCCCATGTGTCTGACGGCACCCATGCCAGAGGATATGCGGCAGCTGCTGCCGGATTTTCTTTCCGGCGCCGATACTTACGGTTGATTTTTACAACCGCAAATAGCAATAATGTAAAAAAAGAACGGAGGATCCGCATGGATCGTTTTTTCGCTCCCCTGTCGCGTCGGCGCAGCCGCCGTGCGCCACGCTCCTACGATAAGCTCTCACGGGTCAGTCTTAGCATTTATATTGCCATGATTCCAACGGTACTGTTGGCGCTCATCTCACGGCTCTCGCCCGCCTTTTCCGATGCCTACAATCGTACCGTCGGGCAAGCGCTGCGCTTTATATTTGCCATGCTGACGAGTTGGCTGCCCTTCTCTCTTGCCGAGGCAATGCTACTGCTCTCGCCGCTGCTTTTGACGCTGCTGATCATTCACGCCGTTCGGCATCGCTCTGCCACCTGGCGACGCGCCGGTATTTATATTCTGGAGGTGCTCAGCGGTGCCTGCGTATTTCTCATTCTCTTTGTCTGGAACTTCGGCGCAGGCTATCACGGCGCAACCATTGACGCCGAGGACAAGCTGGATCTGAAGCGCACCAAGGTCAGCGCAGAGGAGCTGTATCAGACGGCGCTGATCCTTCGGGAGCAGGTCAACGAGGAGGCAGCAGCGCTGGCCTTCCGCGAGCAAAGCTTTTCTGTCATGCCCTATTCCAACACCGAGATGAACAGCAAGCTGCTGGATGCCTATGAGGTATTTTGTGACGACTACGGCTTTATCACAAGCTTTCGCAGTCGCGTCAAGCCCGTCATGCTCAGCGAAGCCATGTCGTACACGCACATCACAGGCGTTTATTCCTACTTCACGGGCGAGGCCAATCTTAACGTTGCGTTCCCCGACTACACCCTACCCTATACGGCGGCACACGAGATGGCGCATCAGCGCGGCATTGCGCGAGAGGACGAGGCAAATTTTGTTGCGTTTCTCGTTTGCATCGCCTCCGACGATGCTTATATCCGTTACAGCGGGTATCTGAATTTATATGAATACGTTGCCTCGGCGCTTTACCGTGCGGACAAAGACCTGTATTACGAGCTGCTGAACGGGCTTTCCACCGAGGTACGCTACGAGCTGCGTGCCTACAGCGATTTTTTTGACAAATACCGAGACTCGGTCGCAAGCGAGGTCAGCGGAGCTGTCAACAACACCTACCTGCAAATGCAGGGCACACAAGGCACCCGAAGCTACGGCCTTGTTGTTGACCTCGCTGTGGCGTATTATAAAAAGTAAAAAAAGCCCCGCTTGCGCGGGGCTGAATTTATTCGCTTAATCGCTGTTCAAGTTCCTTTCTCTGTTCGTCGGAACACTCGTAAACAGTGCCTTTGAACCACGTACCTTCGACAAAATCATCCGCAAAAGCATCGATTACCCTTTGCGCGATTTTAAATTGGCAGATTGCTTTTTCATGTTCACCCATTCCGTCCAAATATTTGCCTGCAAGGATAAGCATATCGATCAAGGCTTCAGCGGAAATATGCTTTTGCTTCTGTGCAGCCTCATACCCCTCTTGATCGCTCAAAAGGGATGCCATAAGCTCCAGCTTTGAAAAATAGATCTCGGGAATACTCTCAAGAGTAGGCTTTATCAAATCATTCCTGCCATTTTCTTTATAGCATATAGCGAGAATTCGACAGGCATCGTATTTTACCGAATCATCCTTCGTCGACTCTATCAGCGATTTACACAGAGCGATGACCTCATCTGCTCGCGTTTGATAATCCAAGGTATAAAGCAAATTATTTAAAATAATGTCGTTCCCCGGAAATCTTTGCAGTCCTTCACGCAAAATTCTCTCCGACCAGGCCGGATCGCTAAAGCGATATTTATATGCTTCATCGCAAATAGCATCTACCTGCCGCTCCGTTTCGAACAAATTAAAATCAAAAAGCTCGTCGGTTGAAACGCCGAAAAAGGACGCAATCGCAGGAATCATCGTCACGTCCGGCATGGTATTTCCGTTCTCCCATTTTGAAACCGCCTGAAAGGATACGCCAAGATAATTGGCAAAAACCTCTTGGGATATGTTCTTCTGCTTTCGAAGTGATTTTATTTTTTCTCCAAGCTTCATCATAAAAAATACCTCCAAATTATTTTGGATCAGCGCTTATCCTGCTATTATTATAGCATACATAAAGGGAAAAGCAATAACTCGTTTGGAGAGAATTTTTCTAATACCGGTTGAATATTGAATTTCTTGCATCAAAAAAGGACGGTCGCCATGCGACCGTCCTCTTTCGTTTTATTATGCATCCATACGCAGATCGTTATCCGAGAGCTGATTGGTGGGAACCAATTTGTTATGGTGCTTGGCAAGGTCGTTGCGCTTTTCGGCATAGCGGAAGCCTTCCGTACGCATAAACGCATTCCAACGGCGATGCTCGACGCGGCAGATCGCCAGCGTTTGCTCGGCGTTTCGTGCTCGCCAGTTGCCTGCTGCCACGGCTGCGGCAAAGGTATCGTCCTTCAGCAGCTTCTCCTGACAGAGCTTGCTGCGCAGTCGCTCGTGCATGGCCTTAGCAACCGAGGAGCGATAGAAATATTCGTGACGCCAGAATTTCCATTTTTCCTCGTCGGTTTTGACGGGCTCAACGCCCTTCAGATGCTCCGTTACGCCGTCATAGATGACGTGCATATCGACCGTATGGCGGTTCATATCCAGCACGAAATATTCGGTGCTGTCGGATGCCATCAGCCACTCCCAGTCGATCAGCGCGATCTTACCCTTACCCTCGCCACGCGTCTTGGCACGGTAGCGGTTATACAACTGATCCACCGCGAGCTGATACAGCTTCTGCGACGGGAACTTATTGGTGTAGTATTCCTGCTTCATCAGATGCGGGTTCATCGCCTCGCAGCTGACGATCTGACCCTTGTCGCCAACGGTCAGCAGCATGACTGCCTTCTTTGCCTCGCTCTGAGGCTTGTCCTGCATACGTCCGTAGGAAAGCGACAGCGTTGCCGCGCAGACGGCATCCACCTGCTCCAGCGTGCGATATTTTTCGATATAATCATTGTATTTTTCGGGTTCGAAGACAGGGGCTCTGTCGGTCAGCTCGATCAGCAGCGAATTTTTTGCGGCGAGATCGACCAATGCACCAAAGACGCGCATCTTGGGCTTGTCCGCCTTCTTCTTGCGACGAACGACCGCCTTATGCGGTGTACGCAGCTGCTCCCACAGGAGAGCTGCATCCTGTACATCCTCGCCCTTGTTTTGCTCGCGGTAGCGGCAACGCAGCTGCTCTACGATGGCATCGTATACACCGTCGGGAAGCAGGGTGCCTGCCTCAGTGCCACGGGACAGCTCGTCCACCGTCAGCACCATGACCGAGCTCTCGCGCATCTGTCGGTCGCGCACGATCAGACGGACGGTTTCCGTCTGCGATGCATCCTGCTCAGGCTCGATGCCCTCCCACTTATCCAGCAGGCGGTACTGCAGCAGTGCATCGTCTTCCATTTTCTTCACCTGCTTTTCAAGCAAGCGATACTGCTCCAGCAGACCGCAGGAAACGATATTGAGCACCAAATTCTTGGTCAGGATCTCCTCGGTAATGCACAGCGTCAGCGCATACGGCGCGATCAGCGCGCGGATATGTGCGGCGCCGGTATGAACGGCTGCAGCGTAAGAACGCTTGCGCGCATCATCGGCTTCCGGAGAAATGGCTGCAGGCAGCTTTTCCTCCATTACCCTGATCAATGCTGCGCGCTCGTCGGTCTCATAGACGCAGGCTGCTGCCAGCTCCTTATAATGATCGCAGAGCAGCTGCTCGATGCGTGCGACGTACTGTCTACCGCCGCGGAACTGCTCACCGTTTTCGAAATCGCTCTCCTCAACGGGGATGGTCACGTAAGCGTCGCTGACCTTTTCCTCGGCAGTCGCGCTGTCCTTGACCTTGACCAGCACGATCTTGTGCATATAACTGCGCTCGCGGAGCATCTCAAGGATCTTCGGTTTGCGCTCGCCATCGATCGCACCTGCCTGTGCCCAGCGCGCGTGAACCTCCTCACCTGCCTTCTTCAGTTCGGTATTGGTGCCGATCAGCGTATCGTAGGAGTAGAACGTATCAAGGTCGCCGATCATATGAATACAATAGGGCTGGTCCTTATGATTGACGCCGCCGCGACGAACACCGTCCTGCTCGCTGTTCTCGTCGCCGCGCCATTCGTAGCCGATTGCCTGCTTGACGTTGGCGTCATAGACGATGGTTTCAACGTCGGGGGCGTGATCCAGCTTGCCCTCGTTGATCATGCCGCTGTAAAGCGTACGGATGCGAGTGGAAACGGCGATGTTATTATCATCCGTTCCAAGTCCGACGAAGGTATAGGTCACGTTGACAATGTCGCCGAGCTTTTCCAAAAATTCTACGGAGTTGACGTCCATGGAGTGAACGTGGATCTCGTAAATGGCATCCTCGAGGTTGGTCAGATTATTCTTTTTCAACAGCTCGGGGCACATCAGATTCAGCTTTTCCTCTGCCTTCGGATCGGAATCGAAGGCATGGATGGTGATGCGGTATCCGTCCATCTGACAGAACCAAACCAGCGCTTTGAGCATCTCAAGCCCGTAGCGACCGAGACCGACGATCACGGCAGTGATCGCTCCGTCCTTAGCGTTGCGGAACAGACGAACGCCGTTCTTCTCCAGGTTATCGTAGATCAGTGACTGGATGGCGTTGATGCGGCGCACCTCCATCTTCTTGGTCGCCTTGGTACTGATCAGCAGCGCGCTTTGACTGGTGTTGGAGAACAAAAACAGCTTGTTATTCTTGTGATCGTAACGGGACATCAGACGAACGGCGTGCTGCAGCTTTTCGCTCTCGTCCTCGCTGATCAGGTAAAAGTGCATGCGGTTACGCAGGAAAAGGACCGAGGTTACGTCCTTGCGGAACAGGATGGCGCCCATTTCGTTGGCTGCCTCCATCAGGTCCAGATGCTCCTCCTCGTTTCTGTGAAGAATATCACAGAATACAATCATGGCTTTGCGGCACATCTTGTACTTTCCCTTGGCATTTTTGTTATAAAATGCATCGATGCTGCTCGCCAGCGCCAGCGTATGCTCGTTGAGCTCGGAGAACACGTGAGCTTGCTTACGAAATGCCAGCGTGTAGCGGATGTATGCGGTGATATTCTTGAGGAAGGTCAAAACAAATCCAACGGTCAATATCGGCGCACAAATATAAAGCAGGAAGCCCCAGCCGGCATATAAGCCGCGAATCGCCTTGGGAGCATAATCCAACAGTTCCAGATAGCTATCATCTACAGCAAACAGTCGCATGGCATTTTGGAAGGATGCCTCTACGACCTTGAACGTAATGCCGGTGGATTTACCCGCCTCCAGCAAATCGGAAAACACATTCATGTAGACGGGCAAAAACCACGCAACCGCAGCCAAAAACACGCCGACACAAATAATGCGCGTGCGCGTCAAAATACGCTTTACCTTGTAGGGCATCCATTTGTTGAATGCAGCTGCCAATATCATGAATGCAAGCACGATACCAACAGAGGTAAGAAGCGCGTGCCCGTAGCTTCGATGAGTAAAGAAGGGTTCGATAAGCGCATCAATCCAATCGAGCGCGCCGGAGAAAAACGCTTTTATTTCATCCCAATAAATAGCCTCCAATATCTGTTCCACAGTATCAATCCTCCTTTATGATCTTGTACCCCAGCTTGATGATCAGCTTCAGGGTTTCCTGCGAGGTATTACGGTCGTATTCCTTCTCGCTCTCCGGCAGCTCGTCATAGGGGACGAGGCAGGGATGCTGCAATTTTTCGTCGTCACGCACGGGGCCGTACGTCCATCCGTCCTTGATGCGGGCGGCAGCCCACACCTCGTGGGTGTTCTTCGCAAGTTGCTCGCACAGCTCGGCGATATCCTCGCCAAGGCAAACGTCCTGCGTATCGATCGGCTTGGGTGTATACATAGCATAGCCTCCTTTGGCTCATGATTGCGTTTGTGTCGCTGTCGCATATGACGACAGTTTTTATCATTTTAACATATTATCCACCGTTTGTCAACTTTTTGTCCATGTTTATATGTGAAAAAAGTGCACTCACGGAGCGCTTTTATCATCGCCCGGTATCCGACGTGCGTTCGGGGAGGGAGATGCGGTCAGGGCGATGATCTCCCGGCGGCCTTTCCACAAAAAGAGCACGTTGATGACCGTCATACTGCCGATGGCAAAATCGGACAGCTCCCAGACGGCGGCAGGGGCGCCGTAGGCACCGAGCAGACAAAAGAGGGCATAAAGCAACAGGCACACCCCACCGCGCACGCCTGCCTCGGCGCGTGTTCGGAACGGAAACAGATACGCAGCGGCACGGCGCATATAGTCCGACCAGCAGAGCACGGTGGCAAGACCGAAGAACAGTACCGCGACGCAAAGGAAGACGCCCGCCCAGCGACCGAGCAGCTGCTCAAAGGCAGCCACGGTCAGCAGCATGGGAGGCAGCGCGGGAACAGCGCCGCCGAAGGCGAGCAAGATAACCAGCGCCGTCATGGTACAGAGCAGGTGAGTGTCGACGAGCACCTCGACGATGCCCATGCCGCCCTGAGCGACGGCGTCGGTGGTATGTGCGTCGGCGTGTGCCATGGGTGAGGTGCCGCAGCCCGCCTCGTTGGACAGCAGCCCGCGCATGGTACCGTAGCGCAGCGCACGGGAGAATAAAAAGCCGCTCACGCCGGCCGCTGCCGCCTCTGCAGTGTTTGCACCGCGCAGCCCCTCGGACACGATCCGGGCGAGCACGCCGGGCACCTGCCCTGCCCTGCGCCCGATGGCAAGCAGCGAGAGCAGGCAAAAGCCGACGGTCATCAGCGGCACGATGCGCTCGGTGACAGCCGAGACGCCGTCAGCGCCGCGCAAGCCGACCCAAAGGACACCGACGGCGAGCAGCAAGCCGGTGACCCAGAGGGGAACGGACAGGCGGCTGTGCCATGCGGTAGAGACCGCGTTGACCTGGATCATGCAGCCCATGCAGACGGCGTCGATCAGGCAAAGGGCGGCAAAGAGGGCGCCGACGGCCTTCCCTGCGCGTGGGTGTCGGCGGCATCCGTCCTCGATATAGTACATGGCGCTGCCGCGCAGCGTGCCGCTCTCCCAGCGGCGGTGATGCAGCGCCAGCACGATCTCGGCGTATTTGAGCATCATGGCGACGGTGGCACTCACCCACATCCACAGCACCGCGCCCGCGCCGCCGTAGGATATGGCGCCCGCAACACCGACGAGGTTGCCCACGCCGAGCACACCTGCAAGCGCCAGCGACAGGGCGCGGCGAGGGGAGATCCCTCCCGTCCGCTGCGGTGTCATCATACGCCTCCACAGCCGCACGGGATGCAGCCACAGGTCGCGCAGACGGACGGTAAAATATCCGCCGACCAGCGCAAGGCACAGCGGCACCAGCACCCCCGGCACCAACCGATTATACCATGAGAGCACAGACATGATTTTCCCCCTTTTTGTCGAATTTTTTTGTATTTGTTAAAAATATGTGAACTTGCAAAAAAGCCCTTGACTTTTTCCAAAAATAGTATAGAATATAGGCATGGTTTAGCACTCTTGCAAACCGAGTGCTAAAATCTGCATCAAACAAATCATTACACCGCAGGGTGTAATCATAGATGAAGGAGGATTTCATTATGACACTCAAGCCCCTCGCAGACAGAGTTGTAGTAAAAATGGTCGAGGCAGAGGAAAAGACGCAGTCGGGTATTTTTCTGACCGCAGCTGCACAGGAGAAGCCCCAGGTAGCAGAGGTCGTAGCCGTCGGTCCCGGCGGTATCGTTGACGGCCACGAGGTTGAAATGGTCGTTCAGGTTGGCATGAAGGTGATCACCGCGAAGTACGCAGGCACCGAGGTCAAGGCAAACGGCACCGAGTACAGCATCGTTCGTCAGAGCGATATTCTCGCGATCGTTGAATAAGCTTTACCGCATTCCACTATATGATTAAAGGAGATTGATTATTATGGCAAAAGATATTCTTTACGGCATTGAAGCACGCAACGCGCTGATGCGCGGCGTTGACAAGCTGGCAAACACCGTCAAGATCACGCTGGGTCCCAAGGGCCGCAACGTCGTTCTTGACAAGAAATACGGTTCCCCGCTGGTCACCAACGACGGTGTGACCATCGCCAAGGACATCGAGCTGGAGGATGCAGCCGAGAACATGGGCGCGCAGCTGGTCAAGGAGGTTGCTACCAAGACCAACGATGCAGCCGGCGACGGTACGACCACCGCAACGCTGCTCGCACAGGCACTGGTCCGCGAGGGCATGAAGAACGTCACCGCAGGTGCCAACCCCATGGTTCTGCGCAAGGGCATCAAGAAGGCAGTTGACCGTGCGGTCGAGTGCCTGGTTGCCAACTCCAAGAGTGTCAGCGGCAAGGAGGACATCGCACGCGTCGGTACCATTTCCGCAGGCGACGAGGTCATCGGTGCGCTGATTGCCGATGCCATGGAAAAGGTGACCTCCGACGGTGTTATCACCGTTGAGGAGTCCAAGAGCGCCGACACCTACTCCGAGGTGGTTGAGGGTATGCAGTTTGACCGCGGTTATCTGTCTCCCTACATGGCAACCGACATGGACAAGATGGAGGCTGTGCTTGACGACGCACTGGTGCTCATCACCGACAAGAAGCTGTCCAACATTCAGGACATCCTTCCCCTGCTGGAGCAGATCGTTCAGGCGGGCAAGAAGCTGCTGATCATCGCAGAGGACGTTGAGGGCGAGGCTCTGACCACGCTGGTGCTCAACAAGCTGCGCGGCACCTTCACCTGCGTTGCCGTCAAGGCGCCCGGCTTTGGCGATCGCCGCAAGGAAATGCTGCGTGACATCGCAACCCTGACCGGCGGTGAGGTTATTTCCTCCGAGCTGGGTCTTGAGCTCAAGGACACCACGGTAGGTCAGCTGGGCTCCGCACGTCAGATCAAGGTTACCAAGGACAACACCATCATCGTTGACGGTGCAGGTGACTCCGATGAGATCAAGGCACGCATCTCTCAGATCAAGGCTGCCATTGAGACCACCACCTCCGATTTCGATCGCGAGAAGCTGCAGGAGCGTCTGGCAAAGCTTGCCGGCGGTGTTGCTGTGATCAAGGTCGGTGCGGCTACCGAGGCAGAGATGAAGGAAAAGAAGCTGCGCATCGAGGACGCGCTCAACGCGACCAAGGCTGCAGTCGAGGAAGGCATGGTCGCCGGCGGCGGCACGGCTTACCTCAACGTCATCGGCGAGGTCGAGAAGCTGCTTGAGACCACCGAGGGTGACGAGCGCACCGGTGTACGCATCGTACTCAAGGCGCTGGAGGAGCCCGTTCGTCAGATCGCTGCCAACGCAGGCATTGACGGCTCGGTCGTCGTTGACAAGATCGTCAACTCCGACAAGGTCGGCTACGGCTTTGACGCATACAACGAGGTCTACTGCGACATGATGAGCGCAGGTATCGTTGACCCGACCAAGGTGACTCGTTCCGCTCTGCAGAATGCAGCCTCCATCGCGTCGGTCATTCTGACCACCGAGAGCGTCGTTGCCAACCAGAAGGAAGAGGCTCCCGCAGCTCCTGCCGGCGGCATGGGCGGCGGTATGGGCGGTATGTACTAATATAACGCTTGTTGAGGCGGGGGAAAACTTTTTTCTAAAAAAGTTTTCCCCCGCGCCCCTTTTCAAAAAATTTTGGGGAAAGAAATGCTTACTGCCAAGCGTAAGCATTTTTTTGTTGCCAAATACGATGCGACATGATATAATATACTTGATAATGCTTACGTTCTCCCTATGCAGTTATGAAAGGAGAGTTTTATATGAATAGCGACCAAAACAATCTCTCAATATTTATCGAGCCGAAGCCTCCAAAAATCAATACATTTTCGGCATTGTCAATGGCATTCGGAATCGCAGCGATATCCATTTATTTGCTCACATTATTTCTTACTGCTATTTCGTTTGTATGGATTTTTTTCTTTTTCGATCTGTTTAGTTTTATATGCTCGAGTATCTGTTCAATTTTGGCCCTATACTTTTACCGCCGCGCGCGTGCTCAAAATCAGAAAAATAACATGGCCACTTGCGGATTGGTCTGCGGAATTCTTTCCCTTTCGCTTTGGTTGCTTACAATCTTATCCTTTGCTTGGTTTATTATCTTGCTGATGATCTCCGGCTCGGCAGCAAGCGCCTGAACGATGCTGTGATTTAAAACCATCGTATTTTATTGCTACCGTTTTCCATGACTACTGTGCGGGTGCGCGTACCATTATTTTGCCGTATTGACAATCCGGTGAAAGTATGATACAATAATGCTATAAGCCCCCCGAACCACAAAGAAAGGAATCTCTATTATGGATCAGAACAATCAATTCAATCAAGAGCAAGAAACGCAAAGCAGCTCGACCGACACGTTTTACCAGAGCGGCTTTTCTTCGGATTTTACGCCACCCCCTCCCGTTAAGACGAGCAACGGGTATGCGATCGCATCCTTGATTTTGGGTATCGTTTCCATCGTGCTTTGTTGCTGCTGCCCGCCTGCGATCATTATCACGGCGGCTCTTGCCATCATTTTTGCCGTGCTTTCCCGTCAGGGCGGCCGTATGAACGGTCAGGCGATCGGCGGTATGATCTGCGGCATTGCTTCTTTGGTTTTATCTTTGATCGTGGTGCTCTTCTACGTTCTCAGCTTCGCAGGCATGACCGAGGAGGAGCGCGATATGTTCTACGAGGAATTCTACAACGAGTTCGAGAGCTTCTACGAGGAGCAGGAGGGCGGCGTTGGTATTTCTCCCGACGGTGACATCGGCATCTCGCCCGGCGGTTCGGACACGACCCCTGAGGACGATAAGCTGCCCACCGGCGACAGCACCGAGGAAGCCCAGAAAAATGCAGAGGAAGCAGCTGCAGCAGCAGCTGCTTCTCCCGTTATTGAAAAGATCAAGGCGCTCAAGAGCTGGCCCGAGGTCACCAAGAGCAACTACGAATCGCTGAAAAAGCAATACGAGGAGACCGTTGCGGCATATGATCTTTTAGACAAGCAAGCCAAAACGCTGATCAGCACGAACGACAAAAAGGCAATGACCGATGCAAAATCCGCGCTCAAGGCATACGAAACCGCGCTCAAGGAGCAGGCTGCCGAGCAGGAGCATCTGGATAAGCTTTCCATGAACAGCATCGTATACGCGACTGTGGACATTGATGGCGAGATTGACGACATTGTGGAGGAAAAATCCTCGCCCTTGACGCTGACACGCGAGCAGGCTCTGGCTTGGGAGCGCGATGCGGAGATGCAGGCCATCGGTGCGGGGCTTGTCGGCGGTCAGGACAGATTTTCGATCAGCGGCGGCGCTGAAACTGAGGTCAGCTTTTACTTTGCCTACGACGACGAGTATCTGTACATCACCGAAAAGAGATGTGATCTGAACTGGCTGTTCACCACCACCGATTTCCGCAAGCCCTATGCGGGCGACGGTTCGCTTTTGTGGTTTGTACGCGCAAGCACCTACACCACCGAGCCGATCTGCGGTATTCAATGGAACGCGGGCACCAAATCCTCCGTGTATCAGTCCAACCCCCGCCCCGGCACCAACGTACCCGTGTTCGGTCTGTTCAGCGGGGACAACCAGCTGGCAGCAGTAAAGATGGGCCCCGATGCATGGGAGCGTGCGATCTCGTGGGATGAGTCCACCTTCTACTACGTGCTGGAGGTCAAGATCCCGTTTGAGGATCTGGGCTTCAGTGCAGAGGACATTGAGTCGGACAAGATCGCTGCGACCTTCTGCACGGTAGATATTGTCAACGAGAATTTTGACGGCAACGCCAACAAGCTGTGGTACGGCATGGGCTATCAGATGCAATACCCCGGCGTCAACAACTGGAAGTGGTGCTATCCGCTCATCGCAGTTCAATAAAAATAACAGTGAGCACCGCTGCGCGCAGCGGTGCTCTTTTTCGTTTTTCCGTACGGTAAAAATTTTCAGCAAACGCAGCCGTTCTCTCTTGCATATCGGGGCAATTTATGATACAATGTATTCATAAAGTTTACATTTCGGAGGTCGTATGAAGATCAAGGTCAAGCAAGCAAGCTACGATGAGGTCATGGCAAGGACGCCCGGAAAAGCCAAAAAGCCGAAAAAACCGAATATACTCTTTCGCACGCTGCTCAAGGTCGCATCGCTGCCCGACCTGATCGCCACCCGTTTTTGCTGTAAGCGGACCGGAATGAAGCAGCTGGGGCGCCGCGAGAGCGCGCTGTTTCTGATGAACCACTCCAGCTTTATCGATCTGGAGATCGCCGCCTCCATTCTCTATCCCCGCCCGTTCAACATCGTTTGCACGACGGACGGCTTTGTCGGAAAGAACTGGCTGATGCGACAGCTCGGCTGCATTCCCACCAAAAAATTTGTGTTTGACATTTCGCTCGTTCGCAGCATGATATACGCGGCGCACGGGCTGCACAGCTCCATTCTGATGTTCCCCGAGGCGGGCTACTGCCTGGACGGCACCGCCGTCACGCTGCCGCGCAGCCTCGGCAAGTGCATCAAGCTGCTGGGCATTCCCGTGGTGATGATCCGCACCTACGGTGCCTTTTCCCGTGATCCGCTGTACAACAATCTGCAAAAGCGCCGTGTCAAGGTTTCTGCCGACATGACGTATCTGCTCTCCAAGGAGCAGATCGAGCAGATGGATCCCGAGCAGATCAACGACGTGCTTCGGGAGCAGTTCACCTTTGACCATTTCCGTTGGCAGAAGGAAAACGGTGTGCGCATTTCCGAGCCGTTCCGCGCCGACTGTCTGAACCGCGTGCTCTACCGCTGCCCGCACTGCAACACCGAAGGGCAGACTGAGGGCAAGGGCACGACACTGACCTGCCACGCCTGCGGTGCGGTCTACGAGCTGGAAGAGACGGGCACGCTGCGGCGCACAGACGGCGGCGAGGGAGCGTTTTCCTACGTGACCGACTGGTTTGCATGGGAACGCGAGTGTGTGCGTCGCTCGCTGCTGGACGGCAGCTACCGACTGGACGTTGCCGTGGATATTTATATGCTGATCGACACCAAGTGCCTGTGGCGCGTGGGCGAAGGGCGGTTGCTACACACGACCGACGGATTTACGCTGGACGGCTGCGACGGCAAGCTGCACTACGAGCAAAAGCCGCTGTCCTCTTACAGTCTGAACTCTGATTTTTACTGGTACGAGCTGGGCGACGTGATCTCGATCGGAGATCACAAGCGGCTGTACTACTGCTTCCCGCGCGACGCGGGTGACGTTGTTGCCAAAACACGCCTGGCGGCGGAGGAGCTGTATCAGCTGTGCCGACGGGACAAGGCTACCGACGGCAAAGAACAGGAGGATGATTGAGTATGCTTCGCTGCCCTTACACGGTTGACGTGCGGCACCACTCTACCCGCCTTGCCATTGGCTTTATGGCGCTCTCGGCGCTGCTTCGTCTGACGTATTATATCGCAAAGCCGCTGCCGCTGCCCGGGATGCTGCTGCACCTCGGGTTGCCTGTGTCGGCTGCTGTGATCTTTATTTTCGCCGTATGCCTGCGCGGCGACAGCTCCGTGCTGCCGACCGTACCCTCGGTGCTTTTGGGCGTGATCTTCTTTATTTGTAAGGCGACCGCCTTTGCGCCGCTGCATCGCGCGCTGTGCACCGTGCTCTACATTGCCGTTTTGCTGCTTTATTCGCTGACACTGCTGGGTATCATTCCGACCAAGGTACTGCTCTACCCGTTGTTTTCCCTGCCGCTGCTTTACCATATTTTCGTTGAGGACACCAAGCTGTATTTTTTTGCGCAGCCGCCGGTTCCTGTGTTTGACTGGTTCCCGGAGCTGTCAGTCCTCTCAATTATGGCGGCGCTGCTCTGTATTTCGATCGCGCTGGACAAAAGAAAATAGCCAAAAGGCGGCCGGTCTGCACAGACTTGCCGTCTTTTTGTTCCAATGCTCTTGATTTTTATCGGCATTCATGGTATGATTTAAGCATCGAATACCACGCGGAGGTGGATAATGAAATTAGGTGTAGATATTGGCGGCACCAAATGTGCCGTGGTTTTGGGAAACGACAAGGAGGTCGTGGCAAAGATCCGCTTTGACACGACAGATTGCGAGGGGACGGTCGCCGAGATCCTGCGTGCAGCCAAGCAGCTGATGGCGCAATCAACGGAAGATGTCACCTCCATCGGCGTCAGCTGCGGCGGCCCTCTGGACAGCACGAGCGGCGTCATTCTCTCGCCCCCCAATCTTCCCGGATGGGATGCTGTTCCGATTACGGATATGCTGCAGGACGCTTGCGGCATTCCCGCTTATCTTTGCAACGATGCCAACGCCTGTGCGCTGGCGGAATGGAAATACGGCGCAGGGCGCGGCTGCCGCAACATGATCTTTTTGACGTTCGGCACGGGGCTTGGCGCAGGACTGATCCTGGACGGCAAGCTGTACGAGGGCACCAACGGCATGGCGGGTGAGGTCGGTCACATTCGGCTTTCCTCCTTTGGTCCCGTCGGCTACGGCAAGGCAGGCTCGTTTGAGGGCTTTTGCAGCGG
This sequence comes from Clostridia bacterium, assembly GCA_017452545.1. GTDB lineage: Bacteria > Bacillota > Clostridia > Oscillospirales > CAG-272 > SIG644. The sequence goes on from JAFTME010000023.1 coordinate 47,303, forward strand.
CGCAGGTCTGGCACAGATCGGAAAAATGCTGACGCAGGAGCGCATTCAGCTTGGCAAGAGCGTTGCGCTGCAGCCCGAGGAGATTACCGCCAAGACGCTCGCCGAGGCTGCAGTGGCGGGTGATGCGATCGCGATCGAGGCGTACCGCATTTGCGGTGAGCAGCTGGGGCGCGGGCTGTCCATTCTCGTGGACGTGCTCAACCCGGAGCGCATCGTTATCGGAAGCGTATTTGCACGCGCCGAGCAGCTGCTGCGTCCGTCGATGGAGCAGGCGCTGCAAAGGGATGCGTTGGCGCAGTCCTGCGAGGTTTGCCGCGTTGTTCCTGCGGAGCTTGGCGAGCAGATCGGTGATTATGCGGCGTTGGCGGTTGCCTTCAGCCACGACAACGACTAAAAAAAGAGGTAGATACTATGACTTTTGAATACACCATCGACGCGCTGATCGCGTCTTACCCTGCGCTTGCGGCTTGCCGCGAGGACATTGAGGCAGCGAAGGCGCTGCTGATCGACACGGCGCGCCGCGGCGGCACCGTGCTCGTATGCGGAAACGGCGGCTCGTGCGCCGATGCCGACCATATTGTCGGCGAGCTGATGAAGGGCTTTTTGTTGAAGCGCCCCATGGACGAGAAAACGGCGGCGGAATTTGATGCGGTACTGGGAGCGGAGGCTGCGGCGCCGTTCAAGCAGCGACTGCAGGGGGGCATTCGCGCCATTTCCCTGCCCTCGCAATCTGCCGTGCTTTCCGCCTACGCCAACGACGTGGATGCGGCTTACGTTTACGCACAGCTGGTCTACGGCTACGGCAAGCCGGGCGATCTTCTGATCGGGCTTTCCACCTCGGGCAACTCGGCAAACGTTGTCCATGCGGCTGCGGTTGCGCGCGTGCGCGGACTCTCCACGCTGGCGCTGACGGGCGAGCGCGAGAGCAAGCTGTCTGCGATGTGCGATTGCACGGTACGCGTACCCGACACCGAGACCTTCCGCGTGCAGGAGCTGCATCTGCCCGTTTATCATTATCTCTGCGCTGCCGTTGAGCACGCGTTGTTTGGATAACGAAGGGAATGACGGGGGAGAGAGAAACGTTGTGGGAACTTCTTGCAAGAAGTTCCCACAACCCCATTCAAAAGCCTTTGGAGAATTTATAGGTTGAAGTGCAGGCTGTAAAAACATTTCCCTCTTCCCTTCAAAAACAAAAAAGAAAAAAAGGCAGGAGCTTTATGGCATCTTGGATCGTTCATCTGCGCGTGGCGCAGGCGGTAATGGAGCGCGTGGCAGCGCTATGCCCGCGGGAATTTGTGGTTGGAAATATTGCACCGGACAGCGGTGTGCCCAATGCGGATTGGAGTGCGTTTTCTCCGAGCAAGGACATCTCTCACTTTTACGTGCGGGATGCACGGGGCAAGCACGCCATCTCGCCGGAGCTGTTTGCGGAGCGCTATCTGTCGCAGGCACAGCTTTGCCGCTATGATGCGCGGCAGCGATCCTTTTATCTGGGCTATTTATGTCATTTGATGACGGACGTTTACTGGACCAACGATATTTTCGCCTGCTCGGTGCGAGCGGATGAGGCGGCTTACCGTGCCGATCCGTCGACAACCGTTTGGAAATGGAAAAAGGACTGGTATGACCTGGATTTTCTGTATCTGCGTGACCATCCCGACTTCGAGGCGTTTGCGCTATACGCACAGGCAACCGACTTCGAAAACGTTTACATGGACGAGTTCTCCGCCGATGCCTTTGCGCTGCGTTGCCGCTATATCATCGATTTTTATCACGACGACACGCAGCACGGCGTGCTCGATCGCGAATACCCCTACCTGACGCGCGAGCGGATGGATGCCTTCGTCCGCGACACGGCTGACCGTGTGATCGACGCGATCGGAGGGAGGGGTTGAATC
>JAFTME010000024.1 GCA_017452545.1 Clostridia bacterium
GTGAAGAAAAGCATCTTCACTAATCTTCTTTATTGCGGAGATTGCGGACACAAGCTTTGGTTTAACATCAACAAGCAGAACCCGAGCATCCGCTTTTACAGTTGCTCCAACTACAAGGGACTTCGCGGCACCTGTGAGTCAACTCATTACGTCAGAGAAGATTCCTTGGAGCAAGTGGTAAAGATGGAACTATTCAAGCTCGCAACCTATCTTGACCACGACGAGAATACCTTTGCAGAGCTTTTGGAGCATAAGACAAACAAAGACTCAATGGCTGAAAGAAAGGCGGCAGAGAGTGCCTTGGCGGCGGCTACGGCACGAAGCCAAGAACTGCTCCGGCTCTACGAGCGTGTGTATGAGGACAACGTAAACGGCAAGGTGACGGACGATTGGTTTATGCGGTTATCTCACAAATATGAGGTGGAGCAGGAAGAACTCAAAAAGCATATGTTCGATCTCAAGAACAAGCTTGATCGCCTTAACACCGCACAAAACTCGTCGGGCAGTTTCATCAGAGCAATACGGAAGTTTATGACGATGCAAACACTGACACCCATTGTCCTTCAAGAACTCATTGACAAGATCGAGGTCTTTCCGATTGAGGGAACGGGCAAGAACAGAACGCAACGGCTTGTCATCCATTACCGCTTTGTTGGTTGCATTGATCTGCCGAGCATCGTCCCGAAACACACCTACAAGCTCGACTCACGGCAGGGAGTAGCAATAGAATATCTCCCAAGCGCAGTTTAACAAAAAAGAGCAGACGAATCTGCTCTAATCAATCAAATATTAAGTAAACCCGCGTAAACGCAAGCAAAAAAATATCGAGTGTTCCTAACATCAGTTATGAACACTCGATATGGTCTGAGTGACAAGACTTGAACTTGCGGCCTCTACCACCCCAAGGTAGCGCGCTACCAGCTGCGCCACACCCAGATGTCCTCTTGGGGGACTCCCCTTGACGACTTGAATATTATACCATACCTTCTTTGGTTTGTCAATACCTTTTTTTGATTTTTCAAAGAAATTTTTTTGTTGGTTTTATGGGGTGGTGATGTTGATCAAAGCGCCTTTTTATTGAAGAGGGGGATGGCGGCGATCAGCGCTGCGCAGCTCAGGGTGAGTGTGAGGATAATGGCGGGGAGATAGTCCTGCGGGGTTTCCTTGCCGACAAGAAGGGCTGCGGAATTCATCAATGCGGTTGGCATCAGGTGTTTGATTTTCGGCAGCATACCGGCGAGATAGGAAGTAAGAACGGTGGCACCGGTGAACAGGAGCACGGTCGTTTGCGTATTTACGATGGTAGAGAAGAGCAGTACAAGGCAGATACAGAAAACACCGAAGAGATACCAATGCAGGACGGTTGGAACAAGGTGATGGAGGATGCTTTGATCCCAGAAGTAGTCGGTATAAACGTAGGTAACGGCAAAGCAGACGGCATATCCCATAGTCCAAAGGAGGAGCAGGGCGCTGGCTTTGGCAAGGCAGACCTTATAACGGGCAACGCCCTTGGTCAGCATCAGGATGAGCGTTCCGGAGGCGTATTCCTTGGTGAAGATGTTGCTCATGACGAGCACGAAAACGATCAGCGCCATGGGAATGTTTTTGAAGAACTGCACCCAGGATGCCATGGCATCCGGCTCGATGGCGGTAACGCTCATACCGCTTTGAGCCAGCTCTGCTGCCATTGTTTCCATCAGCCAGGGAGTAAGCTTGGCGATAGCGGGATTCATAATGCCGAACAGGACGAAGAGGATCCCGAACAGGATCAGCTTTCCGCTACGGCTGTATTCCAGCAGCTCTTTTTTGAAAAAAGCAAGATATGCTCTCACGAAACTACCTCCATGAACAGGGATTCCAGCGTAGGCTCGAGGCGTTCGATGCGTGTGACGGAGAGCTGCTGCTGCGTCACGAAGGACAGCAGCGTATGCATCAGTTGCTCGTCGCCGTGCAGGGTGAGTGTGGCTTGATCGGTCCGCGTTGCTGCAGGGAAGGCGGCAAGAAGGCGTGTGGCATCCTCAGGGTTATGCAGCTCCACTTGAATATCCTGCGTGGGATGCAGTACTTTGAGGGATGCGACGGTTCCTTGCATTGCGATTTTACCGTCGTTCAGAAAGGCGACGTCTGTACAGATACGTTCGACATCGGAAAGAATATGCGTAGAGAAAAGAACGGTCGTTTGCGTGCGGACGGAGAGCAGAATGTCCAAAATTTCCTTTCGACCGACGGGGTCGAGTGCGGAGGTAGGCTCATCGCAGATCAGCAGCAGCGGGTTGCCGAGCAATGCCTGTGCGATGCAGAGGCGTTGCTTCATGCCGCGCGAAAAGCCGCGGATACGATGCTTCTCCTCGGCAAGACCGACCAGCGTAAGCAGCTCTTCGCTGCGTTCCTTGATACTTGCACGGGGCATACCGAGGCTCTCACCGCAAAGCGCAAGATATTCTCTTGGCGTCATAAAGGGATAGAATTCCGGGACGTCGGGCAGATAGCCGATGGCGCGGTTGGTTGAGGTCTGACCGTATTGGACGGGCTGGCCGTTGACCAGAATCTCGCCGGCGTCGGCGCGCAAAAGCCCCAGCACGGTTTTCATGGTCGTCGTTTTACCCGCACCGTTTTTGCCGATGAAGCCAAAGATGCTGCCTTGCGGCACCTCGAGATCGACGCCGCGCAGCACACTCTTCTCGCCAAAGCGCTTTTGCAGCCCTTGGATGGAGAGAATATTCATATTACGCATCCTCTTTCCCCAAAAGGAAATACAGGATCGGGCCGACAAAATTCATACCGACAAGGGTAACGATCAGCCAGGTGATGCGATTGCCGCGCTTATAGGATTTATGCGTGAAAATATGATAGAGGGTATATGCGAGCAGGGAAAACTGTGCAATGATGAGCGGAATCAGAAACGGAAGAAGCTCTTTGATCTCAGGCATTGGCGGTATCCTCCTTTTCGGCATACACCTCGACGCAAAGCCCCTTATGTGCGCAGGCGGGGCAGGTCAGACGACGCATTTTGGGCGTATGATATGCCCAGAACATCTCCTTGAACGTAGGCTTAAATACTTTGTGGCATTCGGGGCAGATATAGGCAACGTGTCTGTAATAGTAGATCGATACGGCGATTCCCCACGGAATTGCCACGCATGCCCATATGGGGAACAGCCACCAAAGACCATTGGTGATCCAAAGGATGATGGACACCCACTGCAGCGCAGTGACGGGAATGCCGGAGAGTATCATGTTCCAGCGCATTTTGTACAGCTTGTTTTTTTGTTTCATAACGTGTGCTATGTCCCCAATGGATTCAACGGAGAAATGCTCCAGATCCTTTACCTCGCGCTTGATGCCCTCGACCAAATCGAGCTTGGACTGACATTCAAGGAGCTGCTCACGCAGAGATTGCTCCTGCTGCTCAAGCAAGATGGAAATGATGTTTTCCGGCTTTTCTTCGGCGAACAGCGCCGAGATGCTGTTGATCGGCAGCCCGGTCTCGCGCAAAAAGCAAATGATGCGCATTCGTCTGAGGTCTTCCTCGGTGTAGAGGCGGCGGCCGCCCTCGGAAAGCTCGCTCGGAATGAGAATGCCGCGACCGTCATAATATTGCACCGTTCGAACGGAAACACCGCAAAGCTTGGCGATCTCTCCCGTTGTATAAAGATTTGACATAGCATATCACCTCCTTAAATCCAATGATACCACATAACGCAGCGTCACAAGCAATACCTCACGCAGGGGGATTTTTTATTTTTTGCAAAAAAAGTTGAATTTATAGCAGATAGAGGACGAAATCGACGGCGATGGCAGCGATGACGCAGACCATCACGGGGCATTTGAGCCAAGCAAGCACGCCTGCGACGGCGCCGCCCGCAATACCGATCAAAGGGCGCTCGGCATCGACGGTAAAGACTCCGGGGAAGATGAGCGCGCTCATGGCGGTGTAGGGGATGAGCTTGAGAAATTTTTCGACACGCGCGCCGAATTTGATCTTACCGACAAGGAGTGCGGGGAGGGCACGGGGAATATAGGTAACGAGTGCCATGCCGAGAATGAGCAAAAGGATTTTAGTGCTGTCCATGGTCTACCTCCTGTTGCTTGGTTGTCTCGGGAGCGGCTTTTGGCTCAAGATCGACAAAGAACACGCCGATCAGCGCGCAAAGCAGCGTAGAGACGATCAGTGCCCAACTGGGGGCGATGATCTCGGAGAGGATGATGTTACAAACGGCGGTCAGCACGACCAAAAGTGCGAGGCGAGCGTTTCCGCGGATATTGGGTGTGAGCAGCCCGATGAACATGGCGTACAGCGCGATGCCGAGGCTCGCGGTAAGAATGGGTGGGAGCAGGTCGGAGGTGACGGCGCCGAGAAAGCCGCCGAGCACCCAGGAGGCGTAAGAAACAACGGTCACGCCGCCATAGAAGGCGAGTGTGCACCATTTGCTGTCCACCGTCGTAAAAATGGCAAATCCCTCGTCGGTTACGCCGAAGGAGAGCAGCAGCTTTTTTGCGGTATGACCCGTCGGCATACGGTTGACAATGCAGGTGCCCATGATGACGTGGCGCAGATTGAGAATAAAGGTCGCAAGAATGATGGCAAGCAGTCCGGCGCCCTGCTCATACATGCCGATCGCCATCATCTGGCTGGCACCGGCGAAAACGGCGACGGACATACCTGTGGTTTGCAGAATGCTCAGCCCGGCCTGTCGTGCCATGATGGCGTAGGCGATGCCGACGGGAATGAAGCCGAGAATGACGGGCAGTGCAGCGCGCATACCCGCGAAAAAATGAGTGAGCGCGACGGAACGGCTCTTTGTGGTATCGGGGTGTTTCCTCATATGTATATCCTTTCGCGCCTTACGCTTCGCGTACCGTTTTGCCGCAAATATGGGCGGGAGTCAGCTTCAAAAGCAGTGTGCCGGAGGCAAAGCGGGAGATCTCCTGCTCGATGTATTGCTCGTCCTGCGTAAATTTACGGCTCAGAGCGGCACAGATGCGGCAGACGGTGGGCAGGTCGTCGATGACGGTGATATGACCGAAAACGATCACGCTTTTGACGGTCAGAGCCCAGTCGCCGTCATGGCGGATGCCCTCGTCGCAAACGCAAAAGGAGACCTTGTCGTGACGCGCCAGGGCATCCAATCGATGTCCTGAGCGACCGCAATGAAAATAGATGGCGCCGTCCTCGGCATTATAATAGTGGTTCATTGGCATGCCGTAGGGGAAGTTGTCGTCGCCCAGAACGGACAGCACGCCACGCGGCTGCGCGGTCAGAATTTCCACGCACTCCGACGGAGATAATTGCTTGCTTTTTCGGGTAAGCTCTCGGAACATCATGCGTTCTCCTTGCAGGTAGGGTTAAAATCAAGGGAAAATAGGGTATGGCTGCGCGCAGAAAACGGCAGCCATACGGTGTTAACGGTCAACGGTCAAAGTGTCATTGTATACGGCACGCGATCAGATGTGCGGCACGTAGATGCCGTGTCCCCAGCCGGTCTTACCGCCCTTTTTGAGGTGGTCGACGTAGGCGCGGCGCAGCGAGGTGTTGGTAGGCAGGCGGTCGGGATTGACCTCCTTGGTATCAAACAGACGCCAAAGATCGGGATGATCGCCGCCGTGTGTGCCTTGGTTGATGATGTCGAAGTATTTCATAAAGGTGCGAAGATTGGACTTGGCAGGCAGAAATTGCTCATGCGGCGGATAGAGCAGCCAAGAGCTGCAGACAAATACCAGCGGCTCGTTCGCCTCCAGCTGCGGTGTGTAAAAAGCAACGGCGCGGGCAAACGCGTCATCGCAAAGCTCTGCTGAGAGCGGCTGTCCCGAGCGCGGAATGTGGATGTTTACCACGCGCGCATTGGCTGTGAGGTTTACACCCTGACCGGAATAATCGCGATTGAACTTGCTCCATTCAAACTGCAGGCGACCGAGCGCGAAGGTGTCCAGCATGAAAAAGCGAGGGAACCAGGAGCTGACGAACGAGCCCCAGATGCCGTAGACCTCGTGGCATTCGTCCAGCTTGTATTTGAGATCCAGCATGCTATCGTGCCAGATCTGCTCGTCCAGCCCCTTGTCGCGGTACAGCGCGCGCAAATGCTCGGAGTGGCAGATGAACAAAAGCAGCTGCAGCGTGTAGGGCGAGGTGGGCAAGCGCTTGGCAAGCTCTCCGCAGCCCTGGATCTGCGCACCGAAATCGCAGCGCATATTCTCCTTGTAAGCTGCAAGGTAGCCGTCAAAGCGTTCCTTCGCCGGGGCATCATTTTGCAGCATGTCGTAGGCGCAGTTCAACGCCTCGCGCGCCTCGGCCGGATAATCGAAACGATCGAAAAAATACTTCAGATAGTTTTTCATGGCCTTCCATCCTTTTTTTGAAAGTTTTTGAAAGTTCAAAGAAAACTTTTTTCAAAAAGTTTTCTTGGTGGGGAGTGGGGCGAAGCCCCAACTTCTCCCGGTGCTTACAGCGTAATATTGGTAATACCCTTGTTCTTCTTATCCTGTACGAATTCCTCGTAGGTTCCGCGGAAGTCGTAGCAGCCGTTGGGTGTAATCTCAATGATACGGTTGGCGACGGTATTGACGATCTCGTAATCGTGCGAGGAGAAGATGAGATTGCCCTTGAAATCGGAAAGACCGTTGTTGACGGCGGTGATGGACTCAAGATCGAGATGGTTGGTCGGCTGATCGAGAAGCAGGAAGTTGGAGCCGAAGAGCATCATGCGGGAGAACATACAACGCACCTTTTCACCGCCCGAGAGCACGTGAACGGGCTTGAATACGCTATCACCCGAGAACAGCATTCTGCCAAGGAAGCCGCGCAGATAGGATTCGGTCTGGTCGTTGGAATACTGACGCATCCAGTCGAGAATGGAATCCTCGCAGCCGTTGAAATATTCAGAATTGTCGCGAGGGAAGTAGGAGCGGGAAATGCTGATGCCCCACTTGAAGGTGCCGGATGCCGCCTCCTGCTCCTCCATCAGAATGCGGAACAGGGCAGTAATGGCGCGGTCATCGCCGACCAGCGCGATTTTGTCGCCCTTGCCGACCATGAAGGAGAGATCGGAGAACAGTACCTCGCCCTCGACCTCAGCGCACAGATCGCGCACCGTCAGAATGTCCTTGCCGGGCTCACGATCCATATCAAAGCCGATGAAGGGGTAGCGACGGGAGGACGCGGGCATTTCCTCTACGCTCAGCTTTTCCAGGAGGTTGCGACGGCTGGTAGCCTGTCTTGCCTTGGATTTGTTGGCGGAGAAGCGGGAGATGAACGCCTGCAGCTCGCGGATCTTTTCCTCGGCGCGCTTGTTCTGCTGCTTGATCATGCGCTGTACCATCTGGCTGGATTCATACCAGAATTCATAGTTACCAACGTACATCTTGATGCCGCCGTAGTCAATGTCGACGATGTTGGTGCAGACGTCGTTCAAAAAATGGCGGTCATGCGATACGACCAGCACGGTACCGCTGTAATCGGCAAGAAAATCCTCCAGCCAAAGCACGGCGTCAAGATCCAGACCGTTCGTCGGCTCGTCCAGCAGAATGATGTCGGGATGACCGAACAGCGCCTGTGCCAAAAGGATCTTGACCTTTTCACTCTCGGTGGTGGTCGACATACTCTGGTACATCAGATCCTCCGACAGACCAAGGCCCTGCAGCAGGCGAGAGACCTCGGATTCCGCCTCCCAACCGTCAAGCTCGGCAAATTCCGCCTCAAGCTCGGAGGCGCGAACGCCATCCTCGTCGGTGAAGTCCTCCTTTTCATACAGGGCGTCCTTTTCCTTCATGATGGCATACAGGCGTGCATTGCCCATGATGACGGTGTCAAGCACGGTGTATTCCTCGAAGGCGTAGTGGTCCTGGCGAAGGACGGACAGTCGCTCCTCTGCGGGAATATGAACCTCGCCCGTCGAGGGCTCCAGTTCGCCGCAGAGCAGCTTGAGGAAGGTCGATTTGCCGGCGCCGTTGGCGCCGATGACGCCGTAGCAGTTGCCGGGGGTGAATTTCAGGTCAACGTCCTTGAACAGCTGCTGACCGCCGAAATGAAAGCTCAGATTGGTGATGGTAATCATGGGGACTCCTTTATATCTTTACAATTATTTACAAAAAAACGGGGCGGGGACTTGAAAAGTGCAGACGGGTATGGTACAATAATATAAACCGTAAGCAAGGGGGGAACGCGTATGTATGCACTCGGAATTGATATCGGAACGACGAGCATTGCCGTCGTGCAGGTCGATGCGGTGAGCGGTGAGAATAAAAAGCTCGCTTCATTTTCGACGCCCACGTTGCCCTCGGATGCGGCTGACGAGCATATACAGGATGCGGCAGCCATTGTGCGTACAGTGAAAAAAGTGACAGATGCCCTTGATCCTGCCGAGCTTTGTGCCATTGGTGTGTCGGGGCAAATGCACGGAATCGTTTATCTGGATGCTGCGGGCACCGTTTGCAGCCCGCTGTATACCTGGCAGGATCGCCGTGGCGAGCGCACAGGTGCAGACGGGATCCCGTTTACCCGGGCGCTGGGTGTCAGCGCAGGCTACGGACATGCGACACACGCGGCAAACCGTGCAGCGGGGCTTGTCCCGCAGGAGGCGGTCGGCTATGCGACGATCGCGGATGCCGTTGTTGCGTCGCTATGCGGATTGCGTGCCCCTGTGCTGCATGCAAGCCAAGCGGCATCGCTCGGTTGCTTTGATATCGATCGCTCCCGCTTTACCTCGCAGCTGTGTGAGATGCTGGGGGAGACGTATCCCTACGCCGTCGTCGGCGGATATCACGTCGCAGGTGCGTATCGCGGTATTCCCGTGGCGGTTGCCATCGGGGACAATCAAGCGTCCTTTCTCGGCAGCGGATGCGGGGATGGCGAGGTGCTGATCAACATCGGCACGGGCTCGCAGATCTCGATGCTTTCCGATCGACGCGCCGAGAGCGCAGCGGTTGAAACACGCCCCGGCTTTGAGGGCAAATATCTGCACGTCGGTGCGGCACTTTGCGGCGGACGTGCGTATGCACTGCTGCACTCCTTTTTCTGCGATGTGGTGGAAATGGCAACGGGCAAGCGCCCGGACAGCCTTTACGAGGCGATGGCAGGCTATCAGCAAAATGCTGCAGATGCCTCGCTCCGCTTTGATAACGCCTTTTGCGGCAGTCGCAGTGACCCCGGACGGCGCGGCAGCATTCGCGGCATCGGCTGTGACAATTTCACCCCGCAGCAGTTTTGCATCGGCCTTCTGGAGGGGATGATCGACGAGCTGGCATCGCTGTATTCCGATATGGGCTGCTGTGCGACAAGACTGGTCGGTGCGGGAAATGCGCTGCGGTATAATCCGCTGCTGCAGACGCTGTGCGAAAAGCGCTTTGGCGCACCGCTGTATCTGACAGATGGCTACGAGGAGGCAGCCGTCGGCGCGGCGCTGTTTGCGCTGATCTCGAGCGGCAGACTGCCGGATGCGGCGGCTGCAAGAGCTCTGCTGCGCGCATGATACACACACTCTTCTCATAATAACACAAAAAGTCCAAAATGTCAATGAAAAAAAGGAAAAATGCCGCATGACGGCTTTTCAATATAAAACTAACCAAGGAAAAGGAACAATACTATGAGCAAGCCATTTTTGCATGAAGACTTTCTGTTGGACACGCCGGTCGCTGCCCGTTTGTATCACACGTATGCCGAGAAGCTGCCCATCATTGATTATCACTGCCATCTCTCTCCTGCAGAGATCGCCAAGGATATCACGTTTTCCAATATTACCGAGGCGTGGTTGTATGCCGATCACTACAAGTGGCGTGCTATGCGTGCCTGCGGCGTAGATGAAAAGTACATCACGGGCGACGCCTCCGATTACGAAAAGTTCCGCGCGTACTGTACCATCATGCCCAAGCTCGCGGGTAATCCGCTGTACCACTGGAGCCCTCTGGAGCTGCGCCGCTTCTTTGGCTGTGAGCTGACCATCAATGAGGCGAATTGTGATGCCATCTGGAGCATGACGGCAGAAAAGCTGGCAAACGGTATCAGCGCAAGACAGCTGATGCGTGCCTCCGACGTTCGTTTGGTCTGCACCACCGACGATCCTGCAGACTCGCTGGAATACCACAAGCAGCTTGCCGACGAGGGCTTTGAGATCAAGGTTCTGCCCGCCTTCCGTCCCGACAAGAGCATGAACATTGAGCGACGCGGTATCGTAGAGTATATGAAGAAGTTGGGTGAAGCCAACGGAGTGACGGTGACTGACCTTGATTCGCTCTGCGCGGCTCTTTGCGCATCGCTGGATCGCTTTGCGGCGCTCGGCTGCAAGACTGCTGACCACGGCATGGATAACTATGTGCGCTTTGCAGCCCCCGATCCTTATCACGCCAACGAGATCCTCAAAAAGGCGCTGGCAAGTGACGGTGCCGACGTGAGCGACGAGGAGCTCTCGCTCTTCCAGACGCAGATGAACCGTTTCCTCGGTCAGGAGTATAAAAAGAGAGGCATGGTATTGCAGATGCATTTCGGCGTTCTGCGTAATCCCAACCGTACCATGTTTAAAAAGCTGGGCCCCGACAGTGGATTTGACACCATTCACGGACAGAACTGCATTTATTCTCTTGCCTCGCTGCTCAATTATCTCAATGAGAACGACGCGCTGCCTCGCACCGTTCTGTATTCCATCAATCCCGTTGACAACGCAGCGGTCGGCGCGCTTTGCGGCAGCTTCTGTCGCGGAGATGCAGGCTGCGACGGTCACGGCGGTATGCCGACCGTTACGCAGGGAAGTGCATGGTGGTTCAACGACAACATCGACGGTATGGATGCACAGATGCGCTCCTATGCCAACCTTGCGGGCGTGGGCAATTTCCTCGGTATGCTGACCGACTCCCGCAGCTTTATGTCCTATCCCCGACATGAGTATTTCCGCCGCATCTGGTGCCGTCTGATCGGTGGTTGGGTTGAGCAGGGATTGCTTCCCGACGATGAGGATATGCTGGCAGAGCTGATGCGCGGCATCTGCTTTGAAAACGCCAACCGATATTTTGATTTCGGACTGTAATGTAAAAAGGACTGCTGCATACGATGCGGCGGTCCTTTTTTTGCTTGCTTATATTGTCGGTGGGAAGGCGCGATGCAGGGAGAGAAAGAGCTCAACGCAAAATACGTAAAGAGAAAACGAGGAGCCCCCACGAAGCAAAAGATATATGGAGAAAAACCAAAGGATCAGCAAGCAGAGCACGGAGGTGACGGAAAGCAGCCGGTCCGCAAGCAGCATTCCGCGTGCGCGCTCAAGGCGGGCGCTGCCGCACAGCAGACACCGCAGCAGGCGCCCACCGTCAAAGCCGTCAATGGGGAGCATATTCCAAACGGCGAGATAGAGCGAAAAGGGAAGCAGCTGCGCATTGAGCGCCTCAAAAAAGGCAGCGGCGCACGAGTTTGCCGCAAGCAGGGCGGCGAGGACAAAAAGGGCATTCCCAAGAAGATTTCCGAGCGGGCCGCCAAGCGCGATGCACGCCTCTGCCTTGTAGGAGGGAAAGACGTCGTTGCGCGTCTGCAGGCGAAGCCCCGTGTGGCTTAGTGTCAAGCGGTCAAGCGGAACGCCGCACAGGGCGGCGGCGAGCAGATGCCCAAGTCCGTGCAGCAGAATGGCGATCAGCATACAAGTGAGAGAAAACACGGCAGTCTCCGTTCTTTTTTTTGATAAAAACAATGTATGCAAGGGGAATTTGTTTTTATGAATTTACAATTTTTTTAGAATTCCGTACTTGACAATCGCTTGATTGCGATATATAATAAGTACAACACAAGGAACGTCGCTTATATGATACGACACTGCGGCGAGCCTATCCTGAACAAGCAAGGAGAATTGTTATGAATTTTCTTTTGATCGACGATACCATTCCCGGAACCAAACTGAAGAAGGCGGACATCGGCGGACTGACCGGTAAGGCGTTTTTGCGTCAGATCTTCTTTGTCAGCGACGGCGTGATGCTGTCGCAGATCCGCAAGATCTCGGGCATCGACGGCTCTACGCTGCAGAACTGGACCAAGCGCGGTTGGGTGGCCAACTCCCATTCCAAGAGATATAACATGGATCAAGTTGCACACATTTTTCTGATCAACATGCTGCGCTCCTGCATGCAGCTCAACCACATCGCCTGGCTGATCGAGTACATCAACGGTGATGTTGAGGACTGCAGCGACGATATCATTACCGAGACCGACCTGTATGATCTGATCTGCAACGTGCTGGAGCAGCTGGGAAAGAACGATGCCTGTACCATGGAAACCATCCGTGCGACGGCAGAGGCGCTGCTTGCCGATTATCATGCCCCCGTTGAGGGCGCAAAGGAGCGCTTGATCAACGCGCTGGAGATCATCGTCGTCTCTTACTATGCGTCGCTGATCAAGCAGAACGCCGACGCCAAGCTGCGCGAGCTGACCGGTGAGACGGCAGAGGAAAGCACTGAAGAGGAATAACCGACAAAATGAGAGGACAGCAAAAAGCTATCCTCTCATTTTTGTGTGATTTTTCGTTTGTTTTCTGAATCATCTCCATGCCTGAATCATGTCGGATAGCTTTTTTCCGTTTTTATAGGCACATGCCAAAAAAGAATCAAACCCATCCTTATCATAGCGATTACTTGAATGAAGTTCGCTTTCAATCGTAATCGTTCCGACGTAAGAGGATTGCGCAATCTGCTTTGCTTTTTTTATCCAATCGATTTCCCCATCGAAGGGAATCAGATGAGAATCGCCCTCTCCGTGATTATCGTGCAGATGTATTGCAAACACCCGTTGACGGTATACGTTTAACCAGTCTATATCCGGTGTCCACAAGTATTCATGCCCACTATCATAGCATAATCCTACATATGGTGAGTTGTAATGATCCAGTATATATTGAATGTGCTCGCCTTTCCTTACATTTTCAAATGCTAACCTGATTTTTTTGTTTTCGGCGTGATGAATTAAGCTTTCAATCCTGAGAATGCCAATATCAGAAACAGGCGGTGGCTCACTTCCATTGGTCAAATGCATGACCAAAGTGTTAATTCCCAAGTGGGCGCAATCTGTAATTTCTTGTTTAAGCTCAGATAATGTATGATCTGCGGTATTGTCATTCAACCAAAGCGCATTTAAGTGGTCGGTGGTGGCATGAGCATTTTCAATATGGAATCCATGCTTTTTTGCCAAAGCTACTCGTGTTGCGCGACTGCTTGTCTCATCGGCTCCCCACCAAAGCATTATGGATTCAAAGCCGGCAGCCTTAATTTTTGCGAATCGCTCATCCATCGAAAATGAGAGACCGTTTATTGATGTAATGCCAATCATAAAATTTCCGCCTCGCATAGATAAATAAAACAGGACACCGAAACGGTGTCCTGTTTTGGTACGAGTGTTCATAACGAAACTACTCAAAATACTTTGCTTTACGGCATTCAAAACATATTCTGATCGTGCCTTGCCTATAAAAAACAGATAACGAAAGGAATATGATTGTGGAAAAGTACATTACTAAAAACGGCATTAAATACGAGCTTCGCGGCGAACAATACTACCCGATGTTTGATCTTGGCGAACAAGCAACCTATGAAATCGGAAAATACGGACATCTTCACCTTAAATTTATCAAGAAGCATCGCAGAGGTACATACACTACTCTGCTGACCGAAGGACGGCTCAACGAACATCTCCATAATATCGACGTGCAGGCGCGGGAACAGATTGAATCTTATATCGCCCAACTCGCATTGAAAATGGGCGCGACCGAAAATCTCAAAGCCACCGATCCGATGCGTTGGGTGCAGATGATGAATAATATCAAGGTTGCCGCCGAGGAAACCGTTCTGAAGGAGGTCGTATACAAATGAAATCAATTATCAATGAACTTTGGCACGGCAATATAATTCCTCAAGAGGATAGTCGAACAAATTCTAAGGAGATGAAGGAACTTCTCGGCTATATGTCACGTCATCACGAGGACTTGGAAAAAAGCTTCACAGATGAGAAGAAGGAGATCTTCGAAAAATTCCACGATTGTTGGAGTGAGTATA
>JAFTME010000025.1 GCA_017452545.1 Clostridia bacterium
CGACTTTAGCCAATAAATTTTCCAAAGTATTATGAAAGGGGGTCCGGGGGAAAACTTTTTTTCCAAAAAAGTTTTCCCCCGTCGTCCTCCTCTTTGCAAAAAGGTTTTCAGCGAGGCGTGGGGCGGCGCCCCACACCGTCGCACTTTACTCTTTACGGCAGGCGTGGACGAACGAGGCAAAGATGACGTTTGCGCAGGGATCCTCGCGATAAAAGCGCTCGGGATGCCACTGGACGGCGAGCAGATAGGGGTGCGTGGGCGATTCCACCGCTTCGACGGTCCCGTCGTCGGCACGGGCGGTCACGATCAAGCCGGGAGCCACGTCCTTGACCGCCTGATGGTGGCAAGAGTTGACGAGAAAGCGTTCCTTTTGACAGAGGCTATGCAAACGGGTGCCGAGCTGCAGCGTCACGGGCTGCTCATACTGCTCGGCGGGCTTCGCCTGACGGTGCCCGGGGATATCCTGATGCAGCGTACCGCCCATGGCGACGTTGATCAGCTGGATGCCGCGGCAAATGCCGAGAATGGGTTTGCCCGTCGCGAGGGCAACGGGAAAGAAGGCGAGCTCGAAGGCGTCGCGCGATTCGTCGATCTCGACGCCCTCCCCCGTGACGGTCTCACCGTAGCGGGCGGGATCAATATCCACGCCGCCGGCAAAAAAGAAGCCGTCAAAGGTGGCGGCGTACCGTGCGAGCGTGGCGGGATCGGTGGTGCGGGCGAGCGGAACGGGAATGCAATCTGCATCGTACAGCGCGTTAAAGTAAGCCTCGTGCAGCATAATGCCGCGGGTCTCCGCGCGCGAGGCGCAGATGCCGATCAGAGGGCGGTTTGTCATGTTGGTTTCTCCTTTGCAATCAGATCTGCTATCAGCATATCACTTTTTTGTGGGTTTGTCAACCGTGACGGCGCGATTTCGCCCGCTCTTTTGCCCTGATACGCCGACGCGAGCAAAAAGCGGCAGGGCGATGCCCTACCGCTTTTTCATGATCATTTTTTATTTTTCATACTCGACCACGTTGATGACGTTGCGCTCGATGGTCGTTTCCTTGCCGTTGATGATCGCCTCGCTGTCAACGATGATGTAGCCGCACTCGGCGCTCTCGGCGGTGATGGTGAGGTCACGGAAGCCCCAGAAGCTGCCGACGATGTCCGCTTCCTTGGTATAGGCGAAGTTACCCGTCTGTGCGATGGTGAGGTCGTTATATTCCTCGCCCAGTTGGATAACGGAGGTCTGGTGCGTATGTCCCTGGAACAGGCCCTTGACGTTGGTATTCTCGCGCAGCAGGGTCTTGAACTCCTCGCTCTCCTTGCTCATGTCAAAGTAGTGTCCGATCAGCCAGATGTCCTTGTCGCCGTGCTCCTCGAGCACCTCGTTGACAAAGTCCATATCCACACCGACGTATTTGCCGTCGTGGTGGTAGTCGGGATCCAGCTCACCGCGGAAGGTATCGACCATGAGGAACAGATTATCGCCGAGAACGTAATACTCCTGACGCTCGTTGCCTACGATCTCCTCCCACTGCTCGTAGGAGTACTGCTCGTGGTTGCCTGCGATCATAACGACGGGAATGTCGTGGGGCAGCTGCATCACGAAATCCATATAAAATTCATCTGCGGAGCTGTGCCCCTCGTTGATCCAGGAGCCGCCGCCGCTATGCTGCCAGTGGTCAAGGGAGACGTCACCCATGATGACCAGGAGGTCAATGGGCGTTTCCTCGTGCTCTGCGATGACAGAGTCTACCCAGTGCTGCATACGGTCACGGTAGGGCACGCCGTACCACTCCAAAAGGTGCGTGCAGTGAATGTCCGAGGTGAGCAGGACGCGGAAGTCGGTACGCACGGGTTCGGGCTCGGGATCGGGCTCGGGATCCGGCGTAGGATCGACGGGTGTATCGGTGCTCTCGCCGTCTTTGGTAGGATCCGAGGGGGTGTCGGTGGGGGGCGTGGTGCAGCTGCTCAGCAGGAGCAGCAGCGCCATCATCACGCAAAGCATACAAAGGGAAACGCGTTTCATAGAGAAAGCCTCCTTTAACTATCATTATAAAACTATTATACCAAAGAGTATCCGCGGTGTCAATAGCGTGCGAAGAATTTTACGGCGCTGCATAAGCGGCGACGGGCGGCGGATACTAACAAAAAAACGCGAAGGAGCGCTGATATGAAACTACTGTTTTTTGATGCAAAGCCCTACGACAAGCAGAGCTTTGACGAATATTTACCCGATCACCCCGAGATCGAGTTGGAATACACCGACACCGAGCTGACACCGCGGACTGCATCGCTTGCCATGGGCTACGAGGCGATCTGCGCCTTTGTCAACGCCGATCTCGGCAAGCGGACGCTGCAGGTGCTGCACCATGTGGGGGTGCGGTTGATTCTTTTACGCTGTGCCGGCTTCAACCACGTAGACATGGAGGCTGCGCGGGCGTGCGGGCTGTGTGTGATGCGAGTGCCGGGGTACTCGCCCGAGGCGGTCGCCGAGCACGCCATGGCGTTGGCGATGGCGGTCAATCGCAAGCTGCACAAGGCGTACGTTCGTGTACGGGAAAACAATTTCAGCGTCAGCGGGCTGACCGGGCGGGATCTTTGCGGCAAGGTGGCGGGAATTGTGGGCACGGGCAAGATCGGGCTTTCGATGTGCCGCATTTGTCGCGGATTCGGTATGCGGGTGCTGGCTTACGACGTGCGTGAAAGCTCCGAGGCGGTGCGCATTGGGGTAGAATACTGCTCACTTGACGTGCTGCTATCACAGAGTGATCTGATCTCGCTGCACTGCCCGCTGACAGAGGGCACCCATCATCTCATTCGCAGCGAGACCATTGCGCAGATGAAGCCGGGAGTGATCTTTGTGAACACCTCGCGCGGTGCGCTGGTTGACACCGAGGATCTGATCGCCGGCATTCGCGAGCGCCGCTTTCACGGCGTTGCGCTCGACGTATACGAGGAGGAGGGCGACAACGTATTCGAAAACCGCGAGGACGACATTCTCGCAAGCTCGGTTGTCGCTCGTCTGCTCTCCTTTCCTAACGTCATCGTGACCTCACACCAAGGATTTCTGACCGCCGAGGCGCTGTCCGCTATCGCCCAAACCACGCTCGCCAACGCCTCCGCTTACGCCGAAGGAACAGTGCTCGAGGAAAACGTGGTAAAGTGAGGGGGAAAGCCGGGGGAGAAACTTTTTAAAAAAAGTTTCTCCCCCGGTCCCCCTCTTCAAAAAATTTGGGAAGAAGAATGCGTATTGTTATTATCGGAGAAATCACAATCGATTTGCTAATATGGCGCATATTTGCTCCGCAACAAACAAACAATTAACCCCGACAGATTTTTAAGTGTCTGTCGGGGCTTGCTGTTCGATAAATTGGAATTTGCTTATCAAAGGTTCTAAAATGAATACATCATCATACCGAGCCCTGCCGATATGAGTATCATCCGTATCGGAGACAGCTTTTTCTTTAGTGCAAGCTTTGCTATGACACTGATTGCTATCAATATGGCAAATATGATAATGCCCTTGAAGTCTATTGCAAACGTATCGCCTATGGCACTAAAGCCGATCGCCATACTCATAAACATCGTGATTGCCGTTGCGAGTATCAAGCCAAC
>JAFTME010000026.1 GCA_017452545.1 Clostridia bacterium
GCTGTTTGCCGAGCATATTCACCCCTCGCTGAAAAATCCGATCTATATCTGCCGCCATGCTGCCGACAGCGACGACGCGCTGTGGCGCGTTCTTTGCGAAAAGATCCGCGACAACGCCTCGCTGCTGCTCTACAACGACGAGACCATGCTCCCCGCCTACCGCCACATCGGCGTGGAGGAGGCGGACGCGAAGGATTACAGCATCCATCCCTGCAACTGGGCGGACATTGGCGGTGGAAATTCTATTGTCGGTGGCGCGGGCGGTCCGCTGCCGCAGCTGCTGAACGAGGCGCTGGGCGACGGCGAGGGCTTTTCTTGTATGGACGACGTGTACCGCGCTGCCTCGGCGCGCTATGCCGAGTGGCTGCGACCGACCTTTGAGGGCTATCGCATTCGCTTTTGCAGCGGCGTTGCGCAGCCTGCCGGTGAGATCGGTCTGACGGATTGCTTTATGCCGGGGCTGATCGAGCGCGCCCGCGGGATCCACTGCGGCGGCGTTAAGTACCCTGCGCTATATATTATGCTGCGCAACATCGGCACGGCTGCCGATATGCTCGCGGCGATCGATACGCTGGTCTTTTGCGACGGCGCCTGCACGCTGCCTGAGCTGATCGCGGCGGCTGCGGATAATTTTGCCTCCCGCCCCGATCTGCTTGCCCGCTGCCGCCGTGCGCCCAAGTACGGCACCGATAACGATGTGGCAGACGCACACGCCGTTCGCTTGATGCGGGAGCTGCTGGACACCATCGACCGCGAGGCGACCAACGAGCAGGGCGTGCGCGACGTACTGACGCTCAACGTGACCATCAACGACATGAACCATCTGTGGCAGGGCTACGGTATGCCTGCGACGGTAGACGGCCGTCGGGCGGGCGCACCGCTGAGCGAAAATCTCTCGCCGACGGTCGGCTGCGCACAAAGCGTGACGCAGCTGCTCAATTCGGTGGCAAAGCTGCCGTTTGACCGCATTCATTCGGGTGCGCTCAACATTCGCCTGCGCCGTGACGCGGTGCGCGGCGAGAGCGGTCTTTTGCGCCTGAAAACGCTGATCGAGGCGTATTTCGAGCAGGGCGGTATGCAGCTGCAGGTCAGCATTGCCGACACCGAGCAGCTCCGCGAGGCGCAGCGCTGCCCTGAGCAGTATAAGGATCTGTCCGTCCGCATCACGGGCTACAGCGCGATCTTTGTCGACATGTCCCCGACGGCACAGGAGGAGTTCATCCGCCGTGACGAGCTGAAATAAGCGATAAACCCGTAACAAAAACACCCGCAGCACATACGCTCAAAAGAGCCGTAGCTGCGGGTGACTTTTATTTTCTTTCGGATCAGAAGTCGATCTCGGCGCAAACAGGGTAGTGGTCGGAAACGTAGATGCCATCCACGGGGGGATCGATCACGGCGTGTGCATTGAGCACAGCGGCATCGGTGAAAATGTAGTCGATCTTACCGGTGGTGTTGTCATTGCCGTAGCCATGGAAGGTGCTGGGAATGGATGCGGTGGCATCGACGACCGTTTTTGTGGTCAGCTCCAGCGACATCTTCATGGCGCGCTCGTCGGGGGTGGCGTTCATATCGCCCGTCAGCACGAACTTGCCCTTGCAGCTCGAAACGCTGCCGAGGATCTGTGCCATGCCGAGGATCTTGGCGAGCTCGCTCTGGTAATCGAGATGGGTGTTATAGACGTGGATGGGCTGTGCGATGGCATCGTGAGAGAGCACAGCGTGGCAGTAGATACGGGGGTTGGCGCTCTGACCGACGCCGTGATAGCGAGAGCCGGGAACGTCGGGCTCCAACGAGAGCTGCTTGGTCTCAAAGGCAATCAGCTCAAACGAGTTCTTCTTGAAGGCGATGCTGTTTGCCTCGTTGCGATAGTGCTCGTCGCGGCCGCAGCCGATGACAATGTACTCATCGGTGATATTGTTGCGCAGCCAAGGGCGGATGGTGTCGCAGACCTCCTGGAAGCCGATGATGTCGGGGCTTTCGCGGTCGATCATTTTGCGGATGCAATCGGTGCGGTTGGGGAAGAAGTTGATGCCGTCATGCTTGGTTGCCATGCGGATGTTGAAGGACATGATTTTGAGCTTCATGGTTGAGTTCCTGCCTTTCTTTTTGTTAATACGTAGGAGTATCCAGTCGCCACTGTCCGTTTTCATATACGATGGACAGCTTGACGGGCAAAACAGTCGAATCGTTTTCTATATGGGAGTCGATCTCAACGGTGACGTAGGTAGCGCTGCTGGGCTTGACCACGCGCATGGAGGAGTAGTCGTAGATGCGCTGCCAGGTGATCAACGGATCGTCAGCGTCGACGCTTTGGTAGAGCCATTCGCTCTTTTCATAATAGCGGGCGCGGACGATATCGTTTCCGACGAAAAAGCCGTCGAACAGCGTCGTATTATGGGAATCGAGAAAGTCGGAGGAGTAGACGCTCTCCAGCGTGTCGCGGATCTCGGCGATCGACAGATAGGGGGAGAGCTCGTGGGCGTATTCGTAGTCGGCGAAATCGGTGTCGTTGTACAGGTAATTGATATCTGCCAGCGCGGAGCCGATGGCGTGGACGGGAATACCGTAGCCGTAGAGCAGGTCGTTGGCGGCATAGGAGCGCTCGACGAGGTCAACGACGATATCGTAGACCTGCTCGACCTCGGGGGCATCGCTTGCACAGCCGCCCAGCGAGAGCGGAAGCGCCAAAAGAAGCAGGATGGCGAGCAGGAGAGCGGGTAATCGTTTTTTCATGGGTTAACCGTGCCTTTCCTTGGGGTGAGAATATTATAATACACTCTGCAAAGAAAAGCAAGTAGGATTTGTGAATTTTTCGGAAAAGAAGGGAGGTGAGCGGTGCTCTTTGCTTGGGCTTTCGCCGAGCCGAGCGGAAAAGCTTTGTTTTCAAAACAGCTTCGTTTCTCAATTTTTGCCGTAAGAACCTCTTCCGCCTCGCATACGCTCGGCACTTCACCTGAGGGGGAGAACCTCACCCACCGCTTCGCGGTCCCCCCTCCACCTTGGGGAGGGGGGACCGCAATTTGCTATCCGCGCGGAGCGCGGCTCGACTCGCTACAAATTTCCACCGAACACATCTGACAGCGCTTCGAACCCGATCCTTGTTAGCTTCTCAGTTTTCGCCGTCCTTTTTGAGGCGGCGAAAGCGGAGTTTCTTCCATCTGGCAACCGCGTGCGGATCAGCCGACGCTGGGCGTCGGCGTTAGCACGCGATGCGGCGGGGATACATAAGGGGTGCAACCCCTTATGCCGATTTTCTTTCTCCCATTTCTTTGTTCGGTACAAAGAAATGGGATGCTGGTTGCGCTGTAGAAAGGTTTGTTCGCTCTTCCTTTGTTTTTAAAAGATTTTAAGAAAGCAACAATAGAACTGCAAACATATTTTCCTCGGGAAAGAACTTAATGTTCCTTTTTCTCATCAACGAAAAAGGAACCGAAAAAGCTGAGTTAAGGGGCGGCTGCCCCTTAACATACCCCGATGCTGCC
>JAFTME010000027.1 GCA_017452545.1 Clostridia bacterium
ATAATGGGGTTAGCAAAAAAGCCTTCCTCCGGGAGGAAGGTGGCACGCGAAGCGTGACGGAAGGAGCCCGCGTAACTTTGAAGTTTTGATATGTTTTATTGTAACGCATTCTCCCTCACCCGACTTCGTCGGGAGCTCCCTCCCGGAGGGAGCCTCAAGACGCGCGTATCCTTAGGGGTATGGGCTTTGCCCGAAGCCCGCGTTGCAAGCAACGCCGTAATACAAAGGCGAAACTGGCGAAAAAGTTGAGCATTAAATAAAAATTTAACGAGGTGAGCAGGAGTTGTTATGAAAAATAATAATACAAGTATAAATGAGATTCGTCCCAAAAAAGATTTATGCATCAAAGGTTTATGGATTGAAATCATTCTTGCGTGTGCGTTTATTTTATCTTCGATTCTTATTGATCTGACATTATTGTCTTTTGTATTTATAATGCCTATACTGATTTTATTTACTTGCTTGGATTATAAAAACACATGCGTTGTATATGATCAAAACGGAATTACAATTACCGACTTTATGAACAGACATTTTTTCTACTCTTGGGATGATATTATATCGGTTCAAGATACGTATGCAGATCCTCGCCTTTTTAAAGGGGCGACTGATTTGAATCAAAGGCGCATCTTAAAAATAGGTGTACGTAATCATAAAGGAAAAATAGAATATCTAACTTATTTATTTTCGCATTTTTCCGGAATATATCAGTTTTTGGAGTATTACGAGTATAGGAGGAATAACGATCAAAATTAATAAGGTTTTATTTGTCCAACAGAATCCCCGACAGACTTAAAAATCTGCCGGGGTTACTTATTTGTTTTCTGCGAACCATTTTTATATCCGTAGGGGAGACCTGCGGTCTCCCGCGGGCGAACACAGTTCGCCCCTACCGTGTATTAGATGATTTCTCCGATAAGAATATCACGCTTTCTTTGAAGTTTGTTTTGTTTTCCATCAGCGCGGGTGTGATTCAGATCGTTTCCTTTACGCTGTTGGAGGAGGTTCTCTGCCTGGAGCATTGGATCTCTTATCTTGTTTCGCTCGTTTTGTCCGTATTGTGGAATTTCACGCTCAACAGAACCTACACCTTTTGCTCGGCAAGCAACGTTCCTGTTGCTATGCTGAAGGTGGCAGGCTTTTATCTGGTCTTCACGCCGCTGTCTACCTGGTGGACGGCGGTGCTGACGGGAACGGAGATCGGCTGGAATGAGTACCTTGTGCTGGCGCTGACGATGATCGTCAATTTCGTCACGGAGTATCTGTTTGACCGTTTCGTTGTCTTCGGTAACAGCATTGATACCGCAAAAAAGAATTCGGATACGCAGGCGTGAGCCTGTGTGCCCTGTGACGTCGGAAAAGGCGGCTTCTATGAGCCCGCCCTTTTCGTTAATTCACAAAAATTTCTTGAAATTCACGCGTGATTATGCTATAATAAGGCGTCAAAATTCAGCAGAGGTTACGGTTTTATGAAAAAATACAAGGCACTCAAAATTCTCGGTATTGTTGTTGCGGTAGTGGTATTGTTTTTTGCCGTTATCAACCTGATTCCGCCCAAAAAAGCGGTTGCTGACAATCCCTTTTTGGTTGAAAAGGGTGCGCTGCCCATGATCGCAGCACATCGCGGCGGCGGTGCCAACAACCCGGAAAATACGCTGCTCGCCTTCCGCGAGGCAGTCGAAACCATCGGCGTTGACATTGTGGAGAGTGATCTCTACTTAACGAAAGATGGCTATCTTGTTTACAATCACGACAGCTATATTGACGAAACCTGCAACGTCAACGGTGATATCAGCCTTGATGAGGTGGAGGCGCTGTGTGAGGATAAGAGCAATCGCCACTATATCAAAGATATGACACTTGCCGAGCTGCAGATGTACAATTTCGGCTACTATTTCGAGGACGAGAGCGGGGAGCGTATCTACCGCGATGTGGAGGATGTTGCGGCGGCAGGTCTGCAGATCGCAACGGTGGATCAGCTGTTCGATCTGTTTTACGAAAGCCGTCCCGATCTGCTGTTTATCGTTGAGATCAAGGATAGCGGCGAGCGGGGAATTGATGCCTGCCGTGCACTGGATCAGGCGCTTGTGCAGTATCCCGAGTATCGGGATCAGATCGTCATTGGCACCTTCAATATTGAAGTCGAGACCGAGCTGCGCGAGAACTACCCCGAGCTGCTCCGCGGCGCTTCGACCGATTCTGCCCGCAGCTTTGTTCTGACACAGTATCTTGGTGTCAATCTGTTTGACAGCAGCGATTTTTCCTGCTTGCAGATCCCTCTGTCCTACGATATCGGTGTTGAGGTTCCGCTGGACAAGCAAACGCTGGTCAACCGTGCTCACCGCCGCAATATCGCCGTGCAGTATTGGACCATCAACGATGCGGACGATATGCGGATGCTCATTGAGATGGGTGTGGATTGCATCATGACGGACGATCCCGTGCTGATGCGGCAGGTTCTGGAGGAATATCAATAATACCCGTTGTATCTAACGGTCAACGCGTCTCTGCCGAGGTTGGTGGGGACGCGTTTTCGTATTGCTTCAGCGCGGCAAGTATGTTCTGCGCGGTGTGGGCTTCTGCAGCGGAGTATGAGCCTCGCTGCCCGATCTCAAGCAGCTTGCCTACGTGTGAATATCCGAGCAGGCGGGGCGGCAGATGTGTTACGACGTCGTCAAGGTTGCGGATGACCGTGAAGTGCTCCCAGCGCTGTAGCAGCTGTGCGGGGCGCGGTCCCCAAAGTAGGCGCGGCGATCCGAAGCCGTAACCGCGCAGACGGTCGCGCTGCTGTGGGGCATGATACCAAATGTATTCATGGCAAAGTGCGGCAAGCGCGGCGCCGTGTGAGTAGCCGCACACGGCAATCGTGCGTGTGCGCTCCTGCCGCAGCAAGGCAGCGACATAGGGCTCGATCTCCTGCCATAGAGAGAGAAAGCCGCGGTGCACGTACCAGGCGATGCCCTCCGAGCGGGGGTAGGCGCGCGCGGGAAAGTTCAGGTTTTTTTGCCAATCCTGTTCGCCGCGGGAATGTTGAAAATATATGGTGAGCGTATCGTTCGTGCGATCAAGCGCGAGATCGGCAGAGCTTCCCACGCTGACGTAGGGGATGGAAAGGCAACGGGAAAACAGTTCACTCAGCAACATAGCGTGCCTCCTTTTCATGGTTGCTGCTGCCAGTATATGCACTATGTGAGGAGCGCGCAGTTGGGACTTGACAATTTTCTTTTTTGCAGATATAATGATGAAAAAGGAGGGAATGCGTATGAAACAGATGAAATGGATCGCGCGAGGCGTGGGACTTGTTGGGGCGTTGGTTCTGCTCGCTTCGTTTCTTGCGCCCCCGGTGGCGATTGTGTTTGGTGAGAGGGCAGACGCATCGATCGGTATCATCGGCGGTGCGGATGCGCCCACGTTTTGGCTGCTTTACCGCAGGCTTGGCTGTGATCTTCTCACGCTGCTTGGCGCGGTGATGGTGGCTTTTTGGGGAATCGTTGCGATCAAGGGGCGCGCTCGCAAATGAAACAAGCAGGACAAAGTATAGTTCATCCCATTCCGCCACTTTATGATTCTCATTCCCGTGTGCTGGTACTTGGCAGCTTTCCCTCGGTCAAGTCGCGCGTGTCGGAGTTTTTCTACGGACATCCGCAAAATCGCTTTTGGCGTGTGCTTGCGGCGGTGTATGACTGCCCGGTGCCCTTGTCAGTGCCGGAAAAACGAGCGCTTTTGCTTGAAAACGGTATTGCGCTTTGGGACGTTATTGCTTCTTGCGAGATCGTCGGCAGCGCGGACAGCAGCATCAGAAACGTTCGTCCCAATGACCTGGGGGAGATTCTCTCCGGTGCCCCGATCGAGCGGATTCTGCTCAACGGACGGACGGCGGAAAAGTATTATAATCAATATCTGCGCAGGGAGATCGAATGTGAGGCGATCTGCTTGCCGTCCACCTCACCCGCAAACGCCGCGTGGTCAGTGGAGCGCCTTGCCACTGCTTGGCGAGCGGCACTGCAAAGATAAAAGGACAAGCCGCATCCTTGTGGGTGCGGCTTGTCCTTTTATCTTTAGAATGTATTATGCATCCTTTTTCAGCGTTGCCAGGATTTGCTTGAGCAGATCCTCGGTGGTGGGGTTGGCCTCTCTGTCGAGTCTTGCCTTTTCCGCTGCGGCTGCCTCCTCGGCTGCCTTTGCCTCGGCTGCCTTCGCTTCTTTTGCTGCATAGTATGCCTTGACGGCGTCGCGGTCGGTCAGCTTGATGCCCTGAGCCTTCATTTCCTTTTTCTCTTCCTTGGTGGGCTTGAGCTTTTTGATATCGTCAGCCAGCTGGTTGTGACCCTCTCTGAGCTTGTTGATCAGCTTGACGATGGTGAACAGAACCAGTGCGATCAGGAAGAAGTTGATGCTGGCGTTGATAAAGGTACCCCAGTCGATGTAGATGGACTGCGTCAGATCCAGATTACCCTCCGCGTCGTAAACGGCGGTCAGGGGAGTGTACAGCTCACTGATGGAGTTGGCAGCGAAAACCAGCGCAAGCAGCCAGTTGACCAGCGGCTTTAAGATGTTGTTGCTCAATGCGTTGACGATCGCAGTGAAGGAGCTACCGACGATAACACCGACTGCCATATCGACGACGTTTCCGCGCGTGATAAACTTTTTGAATTCTGCGAAAAATTTCATGCTTTTCTCTCCTTGTCATAGTTGCGTCTGCCAACGGCAAGGTCTGTCGGAGCGTGACGCTTGATGTGGTTTTATTATATACAAAATTCAATGGTTTGTCAATAGCGTGGAAAAATATTCTTACCATCCGTTTTTTGGAGTGGGCGAAGCAAAAAAGCAAATGGGAGCGATATTCGGTCGCTTTTTTGATTTTCTTTACGAAAAGAAGAAGAAAAATGTTGACAATTCTCTCGTTCTCTTGTATAATACCCCTATAATAAAACTCAATCAAAATGGTAGAGGTGCGAGGTCGAAGAGTAGACCGTCGATTGCGGGAAAAGCCGCGACGGGGAAAGGCGACATTGCCGAAATCGCGGGGCTGCTTTTCACGGAGCCGCGGTTGGTGCGTCACAGAATATGTGCCGTACTGTCACAGAGACTGTGGAGCGCTATCAGTTCGATGATGCAAGTGATTTCTTTGCAGAACGGGCGAGGTGCGACAAGTCGTGTCTCGTCCGTTTTTGAGTTGATAGGAGGATTTTATGAGTAAGATCGGAAAAATTATTCGCCCCGTCATGCTGGTGCTGATTGTTGCCGTCGTCGTTCTTGCCGGTATTCTGACGCATGAGACCGGCGCATACGCAACCGCGTGGGCACTGCTGGCTCCCGTCATTGCCATCGCGTTGGCGCTGATCACCAAGGAGGTTTATTCTTCGTTGTTTATCGGTGTGCTGATCGGTGCGCTGTTTGTCGGACAGTTCAACTTTGCCGGTACCATGGATGCCATTATCAACGACGGTCTGATCACCGCCGTTTCGGATAGCGCAGGTATCTTTGTATTCCTTGTCATCCTCGGCATCATCGTTGCGCTCGTCAACCGTTCCGGCGCTTCGCAGGCGTTTGGTAAGTGGGCAAAGACGCACATCAAGACCCGCGTCGGTGCAGCGCTTGCAACCTTTGCACTGGGTGTGCTCATTTTTATCGATGACTATTTCAACTGCCTGACGGTCGGTACGGTTATGCAGCCTGTGACCGATGCGCACAAGATCTCCCGTGTCAAGCTGGCGTATCTGATCGATGCTACGGCGGCACCCATATGCATGATCGCCCCCGTTTCCTCGTGGGCGGCTGCAGTTTCCGGCTGTATCGAGGATTCTACGATGAGCGGTATTGAGCTGTTCGTTCGAGCCATCCCCTTTAACTTCTACTCGCTGTTGACACTTGTTTTTGTCATTGCCATTTCACTGATGGGCTTTGACTACGGCAAGATGGCAGGCTTTGAAATCCGTGCTAAGGAGACAGGTGACGTGCAAGAGATTGACGTCAAGCTCGACCCCGTTGCCGAGAAGGATGCTCCCCGCCACAATGAGCGCGGTCGTGTGATCGATCTGATCTTCCCGACCATCGTGCTTATCATCGGCGCGGTCATTGGTCTGCTGTACGTTGGCGGATATTTTGAGTCGTTTGATTTCGTTGGTGCATTCGGTGAGACCGATGCCTATGCTGGTCTGCCTTGGGGTGGCTTGATCGCGCTGATCATCACCATCGTTTATTTGATCTGCCGCCGCGTTGTTACCTTTAAGGAAGCAATGGAGTGCGTTCCTCAGGGCTTTGTTGCCATGGTGCCCGCAATCCTCATTCTGACGCTGGCAACCGCACTCAAGAACATAACGGGTGCGTTGGGCGCTGACGTATACGTTGATACGTTGATGAGAAGCTCTGCGGAAGGGTTGGCATACTTCCTGCCCGCGATCATTTTCCTGGTTGCGTGCTTCCTTGCGTTTGCTACCGGTACCTCTTGGGGTACGTTCGGTATTCTCATTCCCATCGTTACCGCAATCTATACTGAGGCAGATCCTCTTATGTTTGTCGGTGTTTCCGCGTGCCTTGCCGGTGCCGTTTGCGGCGACCACTGCTCGCCCATCTCCGACACGACCATTATGTCCTCGGCGGGTGCTCAGTGCAACCACGTTGACCACGTTTCGACGCAGCTGCCCTATGCCATCACGGTGGCAGCCATCTCGTTCGTCTGCTACATTATCGCAGCGTTTGTTCCCAACGCATGGATCACGCTGCCTGTC
>JAFTME010000028.1 GCA_017452545.1 Clostridia bacterium
CGTGCATTGATGGGCTCCAACATGCAGAAGCAGGCAGTGCCGCTTCTGGTCAACGATTCTCCGATCGTGGGAACCGGTATGGAGTACAAGGCGGCGCAGGATTCTGGCGTTGTGGTCATGGCACAGCGTGCAGGATACGTTGAGCGCGTGCAGGCGGATGAGATCGTCATTGCCTGCGACAACGGCGTCAAGGACGTTTATTCGCTGTTGAAGTTCAAGAGAACCAACCAGGGCACCTGCTTCAACCAGCGCCCCATTGTTTCCAAAGGCGATTACGTGGAGGCAGGACAGGTTATTGCCGACGGTCCCGCAACCAGCAACGGCGAGCTTTCCTTGGGTAAGAACGCCTTGATCGGCTTTATGACGTGGGAAGGCTACAACTACGAGGACGCAGTTCTTCTGAACGAGCGCCTGGTACGCGATGACGTTTATACGTCGTTGCATATTGAAGAATATACACACGAGGCAAGAGACACCAAGCTCGGCCCGGAGGAGATCACCCGTGAGATTCCAAACGTCGGTGAGGACGCCCTGCGCGACCTGAACGCCGAGGGTATCGTAAAGAAGGGGACCGAGGTTCGCTCCGGAGATATTCTTGTCGGTAAGATCACTCCCAAGGGAGAGACCGAGCTGACCGCCGAGGAAAGACTGCTGCGCGCCATCTTCGGTGAAAAATCCAGAGAAGTGCGCGATACCTCCCTGCGTTTGGCGCACGGAGAGGCAGGCATCGTCGTTGACGTTCGCGTATTCTCGCACGAGCAGGGCGACGAGCTTCCCGCAGGTGTCAATAAAGTTGTTAAGGTTTATATCGCACAAAAGCGTAAGATCTCGGTCGGAGACAAGATGGCGGGACGCCACGGTAACAAGGGTGTCGTTTCCAGAATCCTGCCCCCCGAGGATATGCCCTTCCTGCCCGACGGTACCCCGCTGGATATCGTGCTGAACCCCTTGGGCGTGCCTTCCCGTATGAACATCGGGCAGGTGCTTGAGGTTCACCTCGGTATCGCGTCGAAAAAGCTGGGCTGGAAGATCATGACCCCCGTATTCGGCGGTGCCAACGAAAAGGACATTCTGGAGTGCCTGGAGGCAGCCGGAATGCAGAGAGATATGTTCCCGTTGGAGAACCCTGAAGGCAAAGCACTGTACGAGGAGGTCGCAGATCCCGAAACCGGTCTTACGTCCCTGCGTACGCTTTCTGCCGAGGAGCGCGCGGACGAGGCATATATGAATCAGCTTCGCGCCGAAAAGCGCTTGAAGATCTTGGATGGAAAAACCGTGCTGTACGACGGCCGTACCGGCGAGCCCTTCGATAACCCCGTTACCGTTGGTATCATGTATTATCTCAAGCTCCATCACCTGGTAGACGATAAGATCCACGCGCGTTCCAACGGCCCGTACTCTCTTGTCACGCAGCAGCCTTTGGGCGGTAAAGCTCAGTTCGGCGGTCAGCGTTTCGGAGAGATGGAGGTTTGGGCGCTGGAGGCTTACGGTGCCGCTTATACCTTGCAGGAGATCCTTACGGTCAAGTCCGACGATATCAACGGACGCCGCCGCGCTTACGAGGCCATTATCAAAGGTCAGAACATCCCGACCCCCGGTGTGCCCGAATCCTTCAAGGTTATGGTCAAGGAGCTGCAGTCTCTCGCACTCAATATCCGTGTGCAGGATAAGGAAGGCAACGACATCGAGCTTTCCGAGCTTTGCAACGACGATGAGGGACCCGCAACCAACCGCGCAGACGCCGAGGCGATCGACGCAGTGCTGGGTCAGCGCGCAATGGATGAGGATCTGCGCCGCTCCTTCATGATGGAGGACGAAAACGGAGAGCCCATCGAGGATGAGGAAGAGGACGAGTTGGATGATGGGCTGTTTGCCGAATCTGACGAGTTTGCCGACGA
Organism: Clostridia bacterium; assembly: GCA_017452545.1. Taxonomy (GTDB): domain Bacteria; phylum Bacillota; class Clostridia; order Oscillospirales; family CAG-272; genus SIG644. Next base: position 1,899 of record JAFTME010000028.1, read on the forward strand.
GTTCCTGAACGACGAAGAATAATAGAAGATGCTCCGCGCGCGGCGCGGAGATCGGATCCCGGGAGGGGAAGTGCCTCCCGGAATCCGCCGTTAGTATAGATAGAAAGGGTTCATGGTTATAACTGTGGAGCATAACGAATTTTATTCTATAAAAATTGGATTGGCGTCTTCGGATATGATCCGTGAGTGGTCATACGGTGAGGTCAATAAGCCCGAAACCATCAACTACAGAACGCTGAAGGCAGAGGTTGGCGGCTTGTTCTGCGAACGCATTTTCGGTCCGACCAAGGACGGCGCTTGTATGTGCGGAAAGTACAAAAATTCGCACAGCCGCGAGGTCATCAAGTGCGAAAAGTGCGGCGTTGACGTTACCACCAAAAAGGTGCGCCGTCAAAGAATGGGTCACATCGAGCTGGCGGCACCCGTGTCGCACATCTGGTATTTCAAGGCGGTTCCTTCCCGCATGGCGCTGGTGCTGGATATGTCCCCCAAGGCGCTCGAGCAGGTTCTGTATTTTGCCGAGAACGTCGTGCTCGATCCCGGTAACACCCCGCTGGAAAAGGGACTTGTCATGTCCGAAAAGCAGTACGTGGAGTACCGCGAGCTGTACGGCAACGAGTTCCGCGCAGGCATGGGTGCCGAGGCGATCAAGGAGCTGCTGCAGGGAATCGACGTAGAGGCGCTTTCCGCTTCTTTGAAGGAAGAGCTGAAGCAGGCATCCGGTCAGAAAAAGACCCGTATCATCAAGCGTTTGGAGGTCATTGAGGCCTTCCGCAAGTCCGGAAACCACTTGGATTGGATGATTCTGGACGTCATTCCGGTGTTGCCGCCGGATATCCGCCCGATGGTACAGCTGGACGGCGGCCGTTTTGCAACCTCCGATATCAATGAGCTGTATCGCCGCATCGTCAGTCGTAACAACCGTCTGCGTAAGCTGATGGAGATCCGTACCCCCGAAATCGTCATCCGCAACGAGAAGAGAATGCTGCAGGAGGCTGTTGACGCACTGATCGACAACGGCAAGCGCGGCAAGCCCGTTACGGGCGCTTCCAACCGTCCGCTCAAATCTCTTTCCGAGATGCTGCGCGGTAAGCAGGGACGTTTTCGTCAGAACCTGCTGGGAAAACGCGTGGACTATTCCGGCCGTTCGGTTATCGTCGTCGGCCCGAATCTGAAGATTTATCAGTGCGGTCTGCCGAAGGAAATGGCAATCGAGCTGTTCAAGCCCTTCGTCATCAAGAGATTGGTCGAGATGGGCAAGGCAACCAACGTCAAGGACGCGCAGAAGAAGATTGACCGCGCGTACGATCCCGCACATGCTTGCGTTTGGGACGCGTTGGAAAACGTCATCAAAGAGCACCCCGTGCTCCTGAACCGCGCACCTACGCTACACCGCTTGTCCATTCAGGCATTTGAGCCGGTGCTGGTAGAGGGACGCGCAATCAAATTGCACCCGCTGGTGTGTCCCGCATTCAATGCCGACGTCGACGGCGACCAGATGCCGGTACACGTACCGCTGTCCGCCGAGGCGCAGGCAGAGGCAAGAGTCCTCATGCTGTCCGCCAACAACCTGCTCAAGCCCATGGACGGTAAGGCCGTTACGGTGCCTTCGCAGGATATGATTCTGGGCGCGTACTATCTGACCATGGAAAAGGACGGCGAGCCGGGCGACCGCACTCCCGTACTGGATGAGAACGGCGAGATCGTGCGCGACGAAAAGGGAGAGATCGTTTACAATTACCATATGTTTCGCAATATGGACGAGGCGCAGATGGCGTATGCTAACGGCTTGCTGGGATTGCACTCCAAGATCAAGATCCGCGTCAGCAAGGAGATCGACGGTGTCATGCGTTCGGATGTCATTGTTACCACGCTGGGACGCTTGATCTACAACCGCGTGATTCCGCAAAATCTCGGCTTTGTCGACCGCTCCAAGCCCGAAAACGCTTTGAAGCTGGAAGTCGAGTTCGTCATTAAGAAAAAGCAGCTGGGACAAATTCTGGACCGCTGCATCCGCAATAACGGCCCCGATGTTTGTGCCACCATGCTGGATGACATCAAGGCATTGGGCTATCAGTATTCCACCCGCGCATCCTTCTCAATCTCGGTCTACGATATGACCATCCCGAAGGAAAAGACCGAATTTATCGATGCTGCGCAAAAGCAGGTGGATGTTCTGAACGATTACTACCGCATGGGTCTGTACTCCAACGAGGAGCGCTACAACGCCGTCATCAAGCTGTGGGATAAGACCACCGACGACGTGACCAATGCTTTGCAAAACAGCTTCAGCCAGTTCAACCCGATCAAGATCATGTCGGATTCCGGAGCCCGCGGTTCCATTGCACAGATGCGTCAGCTCGCAGGTATGCGTGGATTGATGTTTGCAACCAACGGACGTACCATCGAGGTGCCGATCAAATCCAACTTCCGTGAGGGTCTGAACATCCTGGAGTACTTTATGGGTGCTAAGGGATCGCGTAAGTCTCTGTCGGATACCGCACTCCGTACCGCCGACTCCGGATACCTGACCAGACGTCTGGTCGATGTATCGCAGGAGGTCATCGTGCGCGAGGTCAAGTGCGATACCAAGAAGGGCGCATATGTCACGGATATCGTGGACGATAAGGATAAGAACGTGCTCGAGCCTCTGGCAGACCGTATCGTCGGCCGCTTTACGCTCGGACCCATCGTTCATCCCGAAACCGGCGAGGTGATCCTTGAGGACGATCAGATGATCACCGAGGAGATCGTCGATCAGATCACTGCGGCAGGCATCAAGGGCGTCAATATCCGCACCGTGATCCAGTGCCATGCAAAGCAGGGCATCTGCGCACATTGCTATGGTGCCGATCTTGCAAACGGCAAGCTGGTCAACGTCGGTGAGGCGGTCGGTATCATTGCCGCACAGTCCATCGGTGAGCCGGGTACCCAGCTGACCATGAGAACCTTCCACTCCGGCGGTGTCGCAGGATCGGATATCACGCAGGGTCTGCCCCGTGTTGAAGAGCTGTTTGAGGCACGTCAGCCGAAGAAGTCCGCCGTTATGACCGAGATTCGCGGAACCGCACACATCAGCATGGCGGAAAATTCCAATATTCACACCGTTACGGTGCATCCCGATCTGGAGCAGCCTGAGGGCGTTGTTCCCGAAGTGAAGGAGTATCAGATTCCTTACGGAACCAAGCTCTCCATCATCGAAGGTCAGCACCTGGAGGTTGGTGAGGCAATGACAGAAGGGAATAAGGCTCCTGCGGATATCATGCGGATTCTTGGCTTGGATGCTGTTTACGAGTATCTGATCAAAGAAATCCAAAAGGTGTACCGTTCGCAATCCTGTAACGTCAACGACAAACACGTTGAGATTATCGCACGCCAGATGACCAGAAAGATGCGTGTGGAGGATAGCGGTAGCACCGAGCTGTTGGTTGGCTCCAACATCGATATGATGGATTTGGAAAAGGCAAACAACGAGATCGATGAAAGAATCGCGGCAGGCGAGGAGGGCTTGACCCACGCGGTGGGAAGCACCATTTTGCTGGGTATTACCAAGGCATCCTTGCAGACCGAGTCCTTTATGTCGGCGGCTTCCTTCCAGGAGACCACCAAGGTTCTTACCGAGGCGGCAATCCACGGCAAGGTTGACTATCTGCGCGGCTTGAAGGAGAACGTCATCATCGGTAAGTTGATCCCTGCCGGAACCGGTATGGATTGCTATAAGGGTGTTGGCGTTCGTAAGACAGAAGAAACCGAAGCGGTTTGAAGTAAATAATAACGATGAGGCATCGCAGAAAATTGCGATGCCTCGTGTTTTTTGGGGTAAATCCACCCAGTCCTACTGGAAGGAGCGGAAAAAGAGCAGAGCGAACGATAAAAGGACGAGCGAAAAGCCAGCCCGAAACGGTTGCCTGTTTACGGGTTGCGGTGCGTGTGATGCGTGCCCGGAGATTGGACTCCGTGCGTGCTGCGATATATGCGCGGTGACATACCGTGATATGCATGGAACGCCTTGCTGAATGCGTAAAGCGAAGAATATTGCAGCATCTGTGCGATTTGCGTGATCGATAGGTCGTTCTCACGTAACAGCCCCGCAGCGGTTTCGAGCCGTCTTTTCCGAAAGTAGGCCGAAAGCGTTTGGGAAGTGATCGAGTGAAACAGATGGGAGAGATAACTGTAATTGTAGTTGGTGATCTCCGCCAGCTCGCCCGGATTTTTCATGGTATAGATGTGTGTGTCGATGTAATGCATCAGGGAAAAGCAAAATTGCCGTGTCTGCGTTGCGTTATAAGGCGTATATCCCGGCTCGATGTTTTTGAAGTCGCGGATCAGAAGAATTAAAATCTGCAAAAACTGCGTCTCAAGGATTTCCTTACGATAGGGCGTGGACTCCGGCATCTGAAATTGTGCGATCGCGTCGCGGACCAGCGCTCGGATGCTGTCGTTGTGTAAGATGCGCTGGTCGGCTCCCGCAAATTGCTGCATGATGCGTTCCAAATCCTCACGGTAGGAGGTATTTTGGGTCTGAAATGAGAAAAAATCGTAGTGCAGTGTGCTGTTTGCAACAATTTCATGAAATTCCGCTGGGAAGGAAAGGTAGATATCGCCCTTAGAGACCTTGATCGGCGTATCGTTCGTATAGATCGTTCCAGACCCCTCAGTCAGGATCGTCAGCTCGAACCAGTTGCGATGCAGATGACGCTTCATCACCGCATCCTTCGGAAAGTGGAGTGTTCCGATCTGAACCAGATGAAGCTCACCAAATTTCAGCGGTTGTTGGATATAGTTATGATCGATATGGTATACCGTGTCCATGATTTTCACCTTCTTCTTTCAATAGTCTAAACAAAAAAATTGTGTTTGTCAAGAAGAAAACAAGTTTTTTCTGTTGATATTTTGTATTTTTTTGAAAAATCCAAAGAAATGACAAATAATATCCAAAAAGATGATATTTGCAAGAACAGGTTTTGGGAGTATAATAGCAGAGGAAGCGGTATGGTGCATATGACTTTGCCGCAGGGAAACGAATTTGAATACACAGAAAGGAATGGAGAAATGAAAACTTTGGCTGTTATCGGTTGCGGCAGAATTGCCCGCAATGCACATTTTCCGGCATTCAGTAAAATGGAGAGCATTCGCGTTAAGTATGCGTGCGATCTGATCCTTGAAAAGGCGGAAAAAATGAAGGAGGATTTTCCTTTCATCGAACAGACCATCACCGACTATCACGTGGCGCTCAACGATCCCGATGTAGATGCTGTTTTTGTGCTGACCCCTAATTACGCCCACTACACCGTTACCATGGACGCTTTGCGTGCAGGAAAGCACGTCATGTGCGAAAAGCCTATCACCGTCAACTATGCACTGTCTGTCGAGATGGCGGAGGAGGCAGAAAAGCAGAGCAAAATCCTCAATATCGGCGTTTGCAACCGTTATCACAAGTCGGTCGAAATGCTGGAGCAGATGAACCGAGAAGGAAAATTCGGTACCATCTATCACGTTTATTGTTCCTTTCGTGCGTGCCGCAACATTCCGGGGCTTGGCGGTGCATTTACGACCAAAGCACAGTCGGGTGGCGGCGTCCTGATTGACTGGGGCGTACACTTCTTTGATCTTATCCTTTATATTCTGGGCGAAGCGAAGATCAGAAATCTGACCTGCGACGCATACAGCGAAATGGCGAAGGATATGAAGTCCTATCGCTATAAGAGTATGTGGGCAGAGGATACTAAGGACATCGAAAACGGCGTGAATGATGTTGATGACTTTATTACGGGTTACATCCGTACCGATGCCGCAAGTATTTCTTTCAACGGTGCATGGGCGCAGAACATCGAAGAACGCGGCATGTACATCGACTTCCTCGGTGACAAGGGCGGCGCGCGTCTGGATTACGGAGATCATTTCTCGTTTTTTGACGGACAGACGCTGGCGACCGAAAGATCCGAGTACGATATTCCCGATATGTATCAGAGAGAGGATGAGGCGTTCTTGGAGTCTATCGTTACCGGCGTTTATAACCGCAACCACATCTCTCATATTCTCGAAACGATGAAACTGTTAGATTTCCTTTATCGTTCCGCAGAAATGAAAAAAGAGATCGAGCTGTAAGAGGTGACATATGAAAAAGATTGGTTTTATTGACTACTATTTGAGTGAATGGCATGCAAATAACTATCCCGCATGGATTAAAGAGCAATGCACCCACCTCGGCTTTGAGTATGAGATTGCTTACGCATGGGGCGAGCTTGAAGTCTCTCCGCGTGACGGCAAAAGCAATGCCGAGTGGTGTGCCGAACACGGTGTAACGCTTTGTCAAACCATGGAAGAAGTGTGCGAGAAGAGCGACGTGCTTTTGATTCTCGCCCCTTCCGATCCCGAAAAACATTTGCAGTACGCACAAATCGCTTTGCAATATGGAAAGCGTACTTATATTGATAAGACTTTTGCGCCAAATTTTGCCGAGGCAGAGAAGATTTTTGCACTGTCGGATCAATACGGTGCCAAATGCTTCAGTACCTCTGCTCTGCGTTATGCAGACGAGCTGGAAGTGCTGAAGGGGGCGCGCAATGTCATCACTACGGGTGGCGGACGCTCGGCGGACGAGTACCTTGTGCATCAGATCGAAATGATCGTCAAGCTGCTGGGTACCGATGCCACAGCTGTAAAAAGTGAGGCACAGGGAACCCAACGTATTTTCCGCGTTGCGTACGGTGAAAATATGGGGGCAGCTGCCATTTATGCAAACAGCCTACCGTTTGCCATAACTGCTGAGAATGCCGACGGTGTGTCGGTTACAAAACCGGTGGCTTCCGATTTCTTCCGTATGCTTATGGCGAAAATTTTGCTGTTTTACGAAACGGGAGAGACCGATTTCGACCGTGCCGAGACACTTGCCGTTATGAAGCTGCGTGAGGCACTCCTTTCCAACACGGGCACTTGGGAGCGGCTTTGAACATATTCCTCAATAAAACGGACGGAATTACTTGAAGCATATATTTTTCTCTCGTCAAAAGTGTTCCATAAGTGCCTCAGAAGCATAATTTGCGTTTATTAGACTGTATAAATTTGAAAAATGTGGCAAATAATCAACTTTGTATTGCTGTAATTTGTGCAAAAGGGAGAAAAGTTTGCAAGAAAATCTTGGTTCTTGACAAAATCGCTTTAAAATGATATAATAGAGTGTAATTGCGGGGGTATGCCCGAACTGTGCCTTGTGCCGGGGATGGCAAGCCGCAAAGAATTTTGGCAGAATCACACGACGCAAGTCGGGTGTCTGTATATAAACATTAAATTTTCGGAAGAAGGAGGAAACTGAAGAATGCCAACCTTTAACCAGCTCGTCAGACAGGGACGCGGCGAAAAGGATTACAAATCCAAGGCTCCCGTTCTCCAAAAGGGCTTCAACTCTTTGAAGAACTCTGCCATCGACCAGTCTGCACCGCAGAAGAGAGGCGTTTGCACCAAGGTGTCTACCACCAGCCCGAAGAAGCCGAACTCCGCAATGAGAAAAATTGCCAGAGTCCGTCTGACCAACGGTATGGAAGCAACCGTCTATATTCCCGGTATCGGACACAACCTGCAGGAGCACTCGGTAGTTCTGATCAGAGGAGGTCGTGTAAGAGACCTTCCCGGTGTGCGTTATCACATCATCCGCGGAACGCTTGATGCGCAGGGCGTTGCAAACCGTAACCAGAGCCGTTCCAAATACGGCGCAAAGAAAGCAAAGAAGAAGTAATTTTGCTTTGCACGGGGTCGCATGATCCCAACAAACAACACAAAAAAGCACAGTTATCTGCCCGTCTACGTGTTTTCGTAAATTTAATGTTTATGTTCACCCGACGGCGCTTACAGGAATGCTTTTGAGTACCAATGATTTCATAATTTTGATGAAGGAGGGAAGTACAGTGCCGAGAAGAGGTCGTATTACCAAAAGAGATGTATTGCCGGATCCGTTGTATGGTTCCAAGCTGGTTACCAAGCTGATCAACAACGTCATGTACGACGGCAAAAAGGGCGTTGCTCAGACCATTGTCTACGACGCATTCAAGCTCGTAGAGGAAAAGCAGGGCCAGAGCGCTTTGGAAGTTTTCCAGGAAGCACTCGAAAATATTATGCCTGTTCTGGAGGTTAAGGCTCGCCGTGTAGGCGGTTCCACCTACCAGGTGCCGATGGAGGTCAGAGCCGAGCGCCGTCAGACCCTGGGTCTGCGTTGGCTCATTCTCTTCGCAAGAAAGCGCGGAGAAAAGACCATGGCTGAAAGACTTGCAGGCGAGATCATCGACGCAAAGAACAGCGCAGGCGGAGCCTTCAAGAAGAAGGAAGAAACTCACCGCATGGCAGAAGCAAACAAGGCGTTTGCTCACTACAGATATTGATTCTGTGTTGCTGAGAGATCTAAGGAGACAAATCAATGGCAAGAGAATATACGCTTGAACGGACCCGTAACATTGGTATCATGGCGCACATCGACGCCGGAAAAACCACCACGACCGAGCGTATCCTGTTCTATACGGGTAAGACGCACAAGATGGGTGAGACGCACGAAGGCGACGCTA
>JAFTME010000029.1 GCA_017452545.1 Clostridia bacterium
CCCCCCCCCCCCCCCCCCCCCCGCGTCATCCTCATATATTGCACAATAGGCGGGGAAGAGCAAAAAAAGAGCGCCCGTCGCATCGCGACGGGCGCTCTTTTGATAATATTGGAATAAAATTGCGTTATTTTTCCACGACGTACTGGAATTCGAACGATTTCACCGCGCCGCCCCAGCCCTGGGAGGGATCGGTATTCCGCAGGCGGATATACAGCGTTTCCTCAACGTCGGCATAAGCATCGACGAGAATGGAAACCACGCCGTCGTTAGTGCCGGTCGCACGTGTGCTGGTAAATTGGCTGTAATCGGCAACCTTGGTAAAGTTCTTGCCGTCACCGGACACCTCGATCACGTAGTTGTTGACCACGGCGGCGGAGACGATCAAGCCGTTATACTGCGAAACATCGAACGCCCAGACGATCTTGGCGTCACGGTCGCAGTAGCGGGAGGTGCCGTTTGCTGCGCCGGTATTGGACACGATATACTTCTCATCCATACCCGTCTGATTGACGGAGATGTTAAAGCCCTCGTATGCGGTATCCTTGAGCGGCGTACCGTTCTTTTCCCAGCAGATCTTGACCGTTGCGGGAGCCGTAGGCGTGCTGATGACCTTAACCAGCAGGGAATTGGTCTTCTCGTCCACGGTGTGCATGGAAAGCGCCTCACCGCCGTCGTAAACGACGGTCGCAGAGGTTGCAACGTAGCCCTCGGGGGCAGCGACGCGAATGGGGATCAGCGCATTCTCGGCTGCGTAAACCGTAACCGTCGTCAGCGTTTCGGTCTCCTCGATCGCCTGCACAAAGCCGCCGGCAGACATGACCGTAGGAACCTCAAGCGAGGAAATATCCTTTACGCGGCGGTAGAGCGCCGCCTCACCCTCGGCAACGACGGGGTTGCGAACCAGTGCTGCGTCGGGGGAGAACACGTTCACGTAGGTGCCCGTCAGCGTGTAGCTGCCGCGCAGGGGATAAACTGCGGTATATTTGCCGCGCTCGACGACAAACGCATCGGCGGAAACGTACTCGTACTCGGTGGTCTCCAGCGCCTTGGCGGTCAGCATACGCATCAGCTTGCTGCCTGCAACGCTGTCGGAATAGTCCGTGGTGGAAAGACCGACCATCAGCACCTGTCCCTTTTCGACGTCAAAGGAAATACCGACGTCGCGACCGTCCTTGGTCTGCAGCAGCGTGTCGTAGCCCATGCCCTCGTAGGCGTAGGTGTAGGCGTCGCCGCCAACCTTCATCAGACCGTCCGCAAAGGCGTCAACCTTTGCATCGGTCACGCCGCCCAGCCAGACCAGCGCACTTTCGTTGCCGGTCAGCGGAACTGCCTCGATCTTGGCGTCCACGCCCAGATGCTTGAGCAGGTTTGCCGTGGGAGATCCGCCCTTGCCGCTCTCGTTCCACCAAGCCTCGTCAATGTCGAGATATTCATCGGGGCCGCCAAGATAGAGCAGCGTGCCGCCCTGCTTGACCCACTCGGCGATGGCAATGTTGGTGTTTTCGTACAGAGGCTTCTGATTATCATAGGAAACGATAAGAACGGAGACGTCCTCCAGATCCTCGGGGGAGGTGATCAGCTCCATTGCCATGGTGCGCAGCGGAATGCCGTCGTAAACCAGCGGTGCAGCCACGCCCCAGAAGCCGTTGTAGGCGTTCTCGGCGAAGGAGGTGTTCTTGTTCTGCCAGGACAGCGTATCGCCCAACAGGTAGGTCACGCCGGGCGTGCCTGCCGTTGCGGTATATTCCGCGCCCGAGATCTCCAGCAGCGCGTTATGAATGTTCAGCTGCTCGCTGCGGTACTCGGGAGAAACGTTCATAAAGGAACGGTTGGTCCAGATCAGCTCCCAGCGGTTGATCTCGGAATACATCATCGAGGCGACCAGCTGCTGATGGCAGAGGTTGCGCCAATAATCCTCGGATTTGGAGGCGTAGGTATCCGACATGGGGTCACACAGCGCAAAGAAATCTGCGCCGTAGTGGTTGGCGGCATCGAGATAGGTGCCGTAATCCACGTAGGCGTTGACAAAGGTGTGCGCGGCCGTCTTGCCCTGATAGCGGATGGCGTTTTCAATGGTATTGCTCCAGGTCTGACCCGTGACCGACTTTACAAGCCCCGTGCCCATCATGTGGACGTAGCCACCCGTGACACCGTTGCCCAGCGTGGTGTATGCCAGCGTGCTGTGCGGTGCGACCGAATACTTCAGCGGCATCTCCGCTTCCTCGTTGATATAGGAAACGTACATCTTAATGGCGTTGGAGTGCGTCCAAACGTTGAGCCGCTGCGACAGGAAGATCGAGCGGACGTCGCCGATGGGATCGGACCACTCCTCGCCGTATTTCAGCTCCCAAAGATCGCGGTACGCCCGGCAGTACAGGCCGTCGCGGAACATTTCGGGCTCAACATAGCCCAACACCCAGTTGGTGCGCTTGACCCACTGGCGTACGGTGTTCTTGATGTTGTACTGCACGACGTCGCGCGTCAGCACGACCGAATCCCAAAGACCGCCCGTATCGCCGTCCTTTTTGCACTGCATGACCTCGGGATTGCCCTTGCCGTAGGTGGATTTGTTGAACGAGCCGCTCATGCCGATGGTGTCATAGCCCGCCTTCTGATACGCCTTGGCGTACTCGGAGCTGACGATATAGGCATCCACGTTGACGTGCATGGCAGGGGAGTAGCCGCGGTCGACCGAGGCATAGGTGCGAACGCCCTCGGTCTTGACCTTGTCACGCGTCTGCTCGTACAGACCGTTTGCCAGCCGCTCGGCGGTCACGTCATACAGATCGGAGCGCGCGCCGGGCGCGAAGAAGTCGCTCCACTCACCAAAGAGCGGCAGCTCTGCGGAATATTCCTCTTCGGGATAAGTATACTTCATATTGTCACCCTTGCCTTCCTCTTCGCCGTCTTCCGTTCCGTCGCCCGGTGTCTGTCCGTCGTCCGGCTGCTCCACAGGGGGCGGATCGTCGTCCTTCGGATCGTCATCGGGGGGTGTACAGGCGACCATGGTAAGTCCCGTACACAAGGCAGCCAAGAGAAGCAGTAATTTCACACTTGCTTTCATTGCCGTATTCCTTTCTCTATCGCAAGGAGAGGTCGCGCTCTCCGTGATGCTCCATTATACCACATTTCAATGAATTTGGCAATATCCCCCCGAAAAATGTTACAATTATATTGACTCTGACCCAAAAATATGGTAAACTGAAGCCAATATCCCAAGATCCCTGCGCATATGCGCGGGGAAAGAAAGGAGTATCCGCCATGAAGACCCGTTTACTTGCACTGCTGCTGGTGTTTGCCATGTGCCTTGGCACATTGCTCGCCTGCACACCTGCCCCCGACGACACCCCCGACGACACCAAGCCGCCACAGGAGGATCCCGACAAGACCCCCGAGGAGGACGTCGAGCCCGAGCAGCCGCCCGTCAGTACGCTGCCCGACGATATCAGCGTCGTTTTCTATACCGCCACCGAGGAGGAAACCCCGTACATTTACGATAACAACGGAGACCGCTTTGACACCAACAACAACCGCTTTTTCGATAAAGACTTTTACTTGGTCTACCGCTTCCCGACCCACGCGGGCCACAAAACGGTCGAGTTGACGCTGAGCATTGCCAACCAGTACGAGGTCAGCGCCTCTGCCGACGGCAAGAGCTACGACGTGCTCGCCTCGTCGCTGGAGGTTCAGAAGGGCGCGAAAAAGCTGATCCTTGATCTGTCCGCCTACCGTCCTGCCGAGGGCGATGGCTACGTCTACGTCAAGCTGGGCGATGCCGACAAGAGTGACGGCTGGGGCGGTAACGTGCCCTGCAACGTGCCGATCAAATTCTTCTCAGGCATGAGTGCCATTTCCGTCGCGGCGGATGAGACCGTCAGAAAGGGAGATAATATCATGTACCGCTACGATGTCAGTCCCGATGCCCCCCACGCAAGTGAGTTCATTTTCCAGAGCTCCGCCGTTTATCGCGAAGAGGCAGCCCGTCCCTACTACCTTGTGGACGGCAGCCGTACGCTGACCTACCTGTTCCGCGGCACCGAGGGGCAGGTCGCTTACATCTCGGTCGACCTGGCGCAGGACTTTGTCATCGAGGCATCCAACGACAACGAACACTTCACCCGAATCGTTGACAGCAGCGAGTGGGGAAGACAGCGCGACGTGCGCGGCGTGGATCTGACGCCCTTCTTCAAAACGGGCAGCAGCGTTTATCTGCGCTTCTCCGACCCCTCTCCCGAGAACGGCTGGGGTCCTCAGATCTATCATCTGACCTACACCGTGCTCAGCGGCGCCGATGCGACGGCAGCCAGTGCCGTCATCAACGACGGCTGGAAGGTCAGCGTCAACGATGGCGCGGAGAGCGACTACTCCGCCGGTGAGATCGTCAAGGCGGCGCCCGGTGCAAAGGTCACCTTCAGCCGCTCGATCACGCTGCCCGCCGCTTACGTGACCAATCGCGCCGTATCCTTCGCTTATATTGAGGGTGTCGTTGCCGACACCGTCGTGTCTGTTGACGGCAAGGCGCTTGAGCGCCTGAGCGGTATCGCCAACGCCGTCACCCTGGCGCTGCCCGACGGCCTGGGTAACGCTGACACCTACACGCTGACCGTGACCACCAAGGCAGGGCAGAGCGGGGAAGTGGGGCTTTGGAAAAACGTGCGCCTGGGTATGTCGGATATGATCGCATTCCCCGAGCCCTCCCGCACGCTGGGCAACACCACCCGTCCCTTCATCTTTGCCGAGGCACCTTACGATATGGTACAGCTCAACGCGCTGGGCGGTAACTTCCTGTCCACGCTGTTCAATCCCGAGATCGGCATCAACTCGTTCAACACCGCCATGGCTATGCAGAGCCGCTATTACGTGGGCGACACGGCGCGCGCGCTGATCGGTCTGGCCTATGAGGAGATCTATTCGCCCGTGGTTCGCCTGGAATACGCCATGGGCATCTATGAGACGCTGGTCGATGCGCTGGTTCCCACCTGCGAGTCGATGTGCTTCCTTAAATACGATACCCGTCCCAAGCGCGCCGTCAAGAACGGCAACGCGCTGCGTTGGCAGAACTATCAGGACGTGACCGAGCCCTTCCTGGATATGTACCTGCTGCCCGGAAGCGCGACCGAGAACAACGTTTCGCTGACCTACAACAAGATCTCCGAGGATGCCGAGTATAACGGCGTCGTTGAGGTCAAGAGCACGAGCGGCAGTGCGACCGTCAGCGGCACCCTCAACTGGTACAGCGGCAACGCCGACAAGGCGACCACGCTGGCGCTGACCTCCGAGGGCTGTGACAGCTATACCGTCAAGCTGGATTTCAAGGACTACATCTCGCAGGGGCTGACCATGGTTGCAGCCGACGAGGAGATCGTGGCAAAGGTCGGCAAGCAGGCAAGCGAGCTTGAGGGTACCTACGCTTACTTTGTCTTTGACCGTCAGAACTGGAATTCCAGCGGCATTCTCGTCGTCTCCGACGTCATGCCCACCACAGCTCGCATGATCCCCAACGCACAAGGCAACAAGTACGCCTCGATGGTGCTGGAGTTTGACGAGGGCGACGATCCCACCATCACGACCGCCTACATCAGCGGCATGGATGTCACGCTGGACTACGCCTACTACGTTGCCGACAATCTGATGGAGGACTTCACCTTCGGCACCAACGGCTATGACCCCACCTACCTTTGTGACCACAGCCTGGGCGGTCTTGCCGCAGGCGCATACCTCATGAAAAAGTACGACGTGGATGGCTGGGAGGAGGCGGTCGAGCGCGCAGCAGATGCGCTGATCAGCCGCTACGAATCCTACACCGAGCGGAACTATACCATTAACTATTATCAGAGCGCCATGGCAGGCTGCCACTTTATGGTGCTCATGGACGAGCAGCCCGACACCTTCAAAAAGATCGCCTCGGCTTACGCCGACCGTCTGGTCTCCTCTCAGGCAGCCGACGGCTCCTTCACCTGGCTGGAGTCCCGCAATCCCGTCGCTATCCTGACTGCCTACGAGATCACGGGCAACGAGAAGTATCTGACCTCTGCCCGCCGTTGGCTGGAGGCAAACGAATACACCGAGGACGGCGTTATCTATAAGGGAGAGCACTACAGTGAGCCCTCCTTTGCGGGTGCAGGCGACCTGATCCTGATGAACCGCTTCGGCTACGACGATCCGCTGAGCATCATTGCGCCCATCGTCGGTGACGAGATCAACGACTCGGGCTTCTCCTCCTACAACTCGGACATCAACCCCTACTTCTTCGGCTTCTCGCTCAACGATCTGATGAACGTCGAATACGACCTCGACGAGAAAAAGACCGAGCTCTCGCTGGGGCAGTACTGTATGTACGATGCGGACGGCAATCTGACCGTGAGTGACTGCCCGAATGTCTACGTCAACAACCCCTTCCTGAAATAGTCCCGTTTTCGGAGGCGCTGCGTGCGGCGCCTCCGATTTTTATGCAAAAAACGGATGATTATGCAAAAAATATTCACTTTTTTGTAAAAAAATAAATTTTTGTGAACTTTTTTTGAAAAAATATATCAATAAATATTGACAATCCGCAAAAAAATGTATATACTATATGCATTATTATTTTTTGGAGGATTTCATACCATGAAAATCACGAAAATTCTGGCGCTCGTGCTCGCAGCACTGATGTGCCTGACTTCGTTCGCCGGCTGTGGCGAGGTTAACTACGCAGAGAACAATACCGAGTACGTTATCGGTCTGTCCGGCCCTCTGACCGGCGACGCCGCTATGTACGGCACGGCAGTTGCCAACGCCGCACAGATGGCTGTTGACGAGATCAACGCCGCAGGCGGTCTGAACGGCATCAAGTTCAAGCTGGTTGCTACCGACGATATGCACGACGCTACCAAGGTCTCCACCAACTACTCCTCGATGTACGAGGGTGGTATGCAGGTTTCTCTGGGTACCGTTACCACCGCTCCCGGTGAGGAGTTCAAGAACCTGTCCGCTGACGACAACGTCTTCTTCCTGACTCCCTCCGCATCCGGCGACGATATTCCCGAGTTTGCCAACGGCTACCAGATGTGCTTCGCAGACGGTAACCAGGGTAAGGTTGCCGCTGAATTCGTAAGCAAGAACTTCAAGGGTCAGACCATCGGCGTCTTCTACAAGGCTGACGAGAACTACTCCAAGGGTATCTACAAGCAGTTCAAGGAGAACCTGGATTCCTCCGTTACCGTCGTTGAGACCACCTTCACCGACGCAAACGCTACCGACTTCTCCACCCAGATCGACACCCTCAAGGCCTGCAAGTTCATCTTCATGCCCATCTACTACACGCCCGCTTCTCTGTTCATGATGCAGGCAAAGGACATCATCGCCGCTGACGCTACCTACTATGGCTGCGACGGCTTCGACGGTATCGACAACATCGACGGCTTTGATATCACCACCATTCCCCAGGCAGTTACCATGCTCTCTCACTTCAACTCCAAGGCTACCGAGGGCGCTGCAAAGGAATTCATCGACAAGTACGTTGCTAAGTTCGGCGCAGGCACGCTCAACCAGTTCGGCGCATCTGCATACGACTGCGTATACGCCATCTACGGCGCAATGAAGAAGGCCATCGACGAGGGCACCGAGATCCCCGTCAGCATCAGCGCTTCCGATCTGTGCGAGATCCTGAAGGATCAGTTCAACGGCGGCTACACCCTTGAGGTCGGCGTTACCGGCGAGAACATCAAGTGGGAGTCCACCGGCTACGTTAACAAGGGCGCTATCCAGTACGTTATCAAGGACGCAAACTGATCCGAGCCCGAAAACTATCATAAACATATAGCTGCATACACCGACCCCTCCGGGTCGGTTTATGCGGTTATAGGCACCACTGATGCAGCGAGGTTTTTCCCGTTGCATCGATTCTTGTTTTAAGTTAGGAATTATTATGGAACTTTTTTTATCAACGCTGATCAACGGCTTGAGCCTTGGCGGCATCTACGCTATGATCGCGCTTGGATACACCATGGTTTACGGCATCGCCAAAATGCTTAACTTTGCACACGGCGACGTCATCATGGTCGGCGGCTACTTAATTTACGTTTTCATGGCGACCAAGAGCCCGCTGCTTGCCATCATTTTTGCGGTGGTCGGCTGCGTGATCCTGGGTATGACCATCGAAAAGGTCGCATATAAGCCGCTGCGCGGCGCCTCTCCGCTTGCCGTACTGATCACCGCCATCGGCGTCAGCTACCTTTTGCAGAGCCTGGCGCAGATCATCTTCGGCTCTGCCAACAAGATGGTTCTGGTTTACGAGTTCGGCTCGATCGATCTGCTGGGCGTTCCCGTGCAGGTCAGCGCGCTGGTCACGCTCGCCGTGACCGTTGTTGTCATGGTCGTGCTGACGCTGTTTATCAAATACACTCGCCTCGGTCGCGCCATGATCGCCGTGTCCGAGGATAAGGGTGCAGCACAGCTGATGGGCATTAACGTCAACGGTATCATTACCGTAACCTTTGCCATCGGCTCGGCACTTGCTGCGCTGGCGGGTCTGTTCTATCTGCTCAAGGCTCCCAGCATTTCCTCGACGCTTGGCGCCATGCCCGGTATCAAGGCGTTTACCGCTGCCGTCATCGGCGGTATCGGCTCCATCCCCGGCGCTATGCTCGGCGGTATTCTTTTGGGTATGGTAGAGTGCATCTCTTATAAGATCACGGCCATCGCGCCCTATACCGACGCGATCGAGTTTTCCATTCTGATCATCATTCTTCTGGTCAGACCCACCGGCTTCCTCGGTAAGAAAAGGAGGGAAAAGGTATGATGAAAAAGATCAAGTGGAATCACTATATCAACTATATCGTTATCGGTCTGCTGACGGTCGTGCTCAGCGCCATCGCGCTGGCAGGCGGTCATTTCGACAGCTCGATGCTCTTCCTTCTTGAGAAGGTTGCCATCAGCATCATTCTTGCCGTATCGCTCTCGCTGGTCGTCGGCTTCCTGGGCGAGCTTTCGCTCGGTCACGCCGGCTTTATGTGCGTGGGTGCTTATCTTGGCGGTAAGGTCGCGGCGCTGCTGGAGCCGGCGCTCGGCAACGGCCCGCTGAACTTTTTGATCTCGCTGCTGGTCGGTGCTGCGGTTGCGGCGCTGTGCGGCATTATCATCGGCATTCCCGCGCTTCGTCTGCGCGGCGACTACCTTGCCATTGTAACGCTTGCCTTCGGTGAGATCGTCAAGTCGCTGTTCCAGAACACCTCCGACGAGTCCTTCGACGGCGCGCTCGGTCTGGACACGCCTCGCTATGACAAAAAGTATCTGTTTATCTTTGCCTTTATTCTGGTGCTGATCACGCTTGCCGTGGTGCAGAACTTTATCCGCTCCAAGCACGGCCGCGCCGTGACTGCCATCCGTGACAACGAGATCGCAGCGCGCGCCACGGGTATCAACGTCACCAAGTACAAGCTGCTCGCCTTTACGCTGTCCGCTACTTTTGCGGGCGTTGCGGGCGTTCTGTACAGCTTCAGCAACTACACCGTGCAGAGCATGAAATTCGGCTACAACTATTCGATCGAAATTCTGGTCATGGTCGTTCTGGGCGGCATGGGAAGCATCAACGGCTCCATTCTGGCAGCTACGCTGATCACCTTCCTCAACACCAAGCTTGCGACCGTGCTGACGGGTGATCTCGCCGTGCTGCAGAATCTGCTGTACGCGCTGATCCTGATCCTGATCGTCATTTACAACAACGCACCTGCGCTCAAGAGCTTCCGCGACCGCTACAATCTCGGCGCGCTGCTGCGCAAGCTGCTGCGGCACAAGCACGATCCCGCCAAGATCAAGGACGACGCGGCGAAGTGGGACGTCGTACCCACCAAGATCGAAATGAACGAGATTCTGTCGATCGACATGACTCCGCAGGACAAAAAGGGTAACACCGGGAACGGGGGTGAGCATTGATGGCAGAGTATATTCTTGAAACCAAAGATCTCGGCATCTCCTTTGGTGGTCTGAAGGCGGCGCAGGACGTCAACATCCGCATCAAGAAAAATCAGATCTACGGACTGATCGGTCCCAACGGTGCCGGCAAGACGACCATCTTCAATCTGCTCACCGGTGTCTACAAGCCCACCGCGGGCACCTTCTACCTGGACGGGGAAGAGCTCAAGGGCTTGCCCCAGGACAAGATCAACCACAAGGGCATCGCACGCACCTTCCAGAACATTCGTCTGTTCAACAACATGACCGTTGTGCGTAACGTTATGGTCGGTCTGCACGACCGCCCCGAGTTCCACTGCTCCGTCCTTGAAACGCTGCTGCGCTTGCCCCGTTATTTCAAGACGGAACGCGCCATGCGGGAGCGTGCCAAGGAGCTGCTTCGCATTTTCGATTTGGAGGAGGATCGCAACAACCTCGCCTGCAATCTGCCCTACGGTAAGCAGAGAAAGCTGGAGATCGCAAGAGCCCTTGCGACCAACCCCAAGCTGCTGCTGCTCGACGAGCCTGCGGCGGGTATGAATCCTCACGAGACAGAGGATCTGGTCAAGACCATTCAGTTCATCCGCGACAGCTTTGACATGACCATTCTGCTCATCGAGCACGATATGAAGTTTGTGGCAGGTCTTTGCGATGAGATCACGGTGCTTAATTTCGGCACCGTGCTGGCAGAGGGTGACACCAAGACCGCGCTGAGTGACCCGGCGGTCATCAAGGCGTATATTGGAGGTTAAGTGCCATGGCAATGCTGGAAGTACAAAATCTTGAAGTATATTACGGCGTGATCTGTGCCCTTAAGGGCATCAGCTTTGAGGTCAATCAGGGCGAGATCGTTACGCTGATCGGCGCCAACGGCGCAGGTAAGACCACGACCATGCAGAGCGTTGTGGGCTTGATTCCCAAGAGAGCGGGCAGCGTGCACTTTGACGGGCACGACATCACCAAGACGCCCTGCCATGGAATCGTTCACCTCGGCATGACGCAGGTCCCCGAGGGACGCCGCATTTTCCAGGAGCTGACGGTTTACGAGAATTTGCTCATGGGAGCTTATTCCGTCAAAAACCAGGCAGGCTTCAAAAATGATCTGGACGCCATCTACACGCGCTTCCCCCGACTGGCGGAGCGTAAAAATCAGATCGCGGGCACGCTTTCGGGCGGCGAGCAGCAGATGCTTGCCATGGGGCGCGCGATCATGAGCCATCCCAAGCTGCTCATGCTGGACGAGCCCTCTATGGGCTTGTCGCCGCTGCTGGTCGATCAGGTCTTTGAGATCATCAAGGACATCAACCGCGACGGTACGACCATTCTGCTCGTCGAGCAGAATGCAGGTAAGTCGCTTGCCATCTCCGACCGTGCTTACGTGCTGGAGAACGGCAGCATCGTGCTTTCGGGCACCGGTGCCGAGCTGGCTGCCAGTGAGCAGGTCAAAAAAGCATATCTCGGCGGTTGACGAGAAAGAAGACGGGGGAGAAACTTTTTGCAAAAAGTTTCTCCCCCGAACCCTTTCTTCAAAAACCTTTGAAAAAGGATATTCGATTTTGAGCAGCCCTGTCCTACGGAATGGCTGGCTCAAATTTTACTATCCGCGCTCGCGCGGCGCTCTTTTCTCGGACTTTAGCCGAGCCGCACTAAAAAATCTTTGCTTTCAAGCCGGCTCCGCTTCTCAATTTTCGCCGTCCTTTTTGAGGCGGCGAAAGCGGAGTTTTTTCTATTTAGCAACCGCGTGCGGATCAGCCGACGCGGAGCGTCGGCGTTAGCACGCGATGCGGCGGGGTATGTTAAGGGGCAGCCGCCCCTTAAC
>JAFTME010000030.1 GCA_017452545.1 Clostridia bacterium
CCGAAGATACCGAAGATATCAAAGTAACGGAAGCTCATGAACATCGAGAGCTGCAGCGTCTGGTGAGGAATGATCATGGTCAGCATGACCAGCATGAACAGAAGCTTGTTGCCCTTGAAGCGGAACTTTGCAAAACCGTATCCAATCAAGCTACAGATGAAGGTCTGGATCAGAGCCGTGCTGAAGGAGAGGAAGAAGGTGTTGCGAAGTGCCGTCCAATAACCCAGCTCGCTGAGAACGGCTTTATAGGTTTTCAGCGTGAAGTTCTTGGGGATCAGGCGAACCGTTACGTCAACGAAGTCCTCCTGGCCCATGAAGGAGCTGGCAATCTTGGTAAAGAAGGGGAACAATACGACGTATGCGATACCGATCAGCAAGCACAGACGGAAGATGTACCAAACGACATTCTTCAGGAAGTACATGGAGAGGAATTTCGCCTTGAGACGTTCTTTGAGAGGGGTTCTCTCAAAATCAACACGAATCTTGTTCTTAGTCTCACGCTTAATGGTGGGCTTGGACTGTGTATTTTGTGCGTTCATTCGTTAATTCTCCTCCTTTCCTTACATATCTTTCTTCTGGTAGAAGACATACGCCGAGAAGATACCGCCGATAATGGCAACGATCACGATAATGATCAGGAAGTAGATCCATGCCATTGCCGAGCTGAGCGTTTGTCCGTCTGCGTCGCCGTAAACCTCGGCAACGTATTTCATGACTTGGTTAGAGTCGGTCGTAAACGAGTCGATGATGGTATAGACGCCGTTAACCAGGATCATCGGGCTGATCATCGGAAGGGTGATCTTCCAGAAGGTTTCCCAAGAGGTTGCGCCGTCGATGCGGCAGGACTCGTAAATTGCGGGAGAGATGGACTGCAGGGCTGCCAGGAAGATCAGCATCTGTACGCCGGAACGGTTAACGATATTGAAGATATTGTTAACTGCGTTTGCAACGTAGGTAACGATGCCCTGACCGACCTTCATGCCGGAGAACAGTCGCTGGATATCCATAGCGGAGACGATTTCCGATGCCGCGCTGGATTCTTCACCCGTTTCGATACCCTCCGTGCTACCCATGTAGTCGCTCAGCGTGTTCTGTGCCTCGATGCCCTCCATGATACCGGTTGCAAGAACAACAGGCAGGAAGAAGATTGCACGGAATGCTGCACGGCCGACCATCTTCTGGTTCAAGAGAACTGCCATGAACAGAGAGAAGATCAGAATTGCGGGGATATCAAACGCCAACTGGGTCAAGCCGGAGGTCAGCGTTCTGAAGAAGTTGGGGTCGTCAAAGAGTGCGTCGTGGTAGTTTTTCCAACCGACGAACTCCAGCTCGTAGCCACCGCCCTGGACGATATTGACCGTATTGAAGCTCATGACGATAGAGTCATAAACCATCGGCAGGTAGACCAGGACAAAGCCAATGACGAACGGGAGGACAAAGAACCAACCCGCACGAGCCTTACGGCGATCGAGAGATGCGATTTTGCGCTTTTTGGGCGCAGCTTTATTTGCGCTTACTGTTGTTTTCAGCTTTGCTTCGTTTGTCATCAATTACACCTCTCTTTCTCAATGCTGAATGACGACGTACTCATTCGCGGGGATCGTGTAAACCTTTGCTACGCCATCAACATCATAGTTGACGGTAACAGCAAAGTTGTTATAGTTGAGAATGAAGGTCTTGTAAGGAGTTACGGTCAGGCCGTCCTTATCACCGTAGGTAACGGCAACGATATTACCGTTATTGATGAGATAAGGATTGACTTCCTCTTCAACTTCCTCTTCCTTCTCTTCCTCATCGGTGATCAGGTATTCGTCGATCTCTTCCTTGGTAATGTTACCGGCGGCAGCCTTTTCGTAGATGGTAGATACGTAGGACTGGCAGATCTGAACCTGCTCTTCGATTGCGGACAGGTAAGAAGCGGTATCCTCTGCACACTTCTGTGCATCCAGAATCAGCTCCTCTGCTGCACCTGCTGCGGTCAGCAGATCAACTGCCTTTGCAGCGTCAGCCTGCAGCTGCAGAACCTCATCATAGGTCTTGAGTGCATCCTGAGCCATCTGGATACCGTTGGTTGCTGCCTTACGGGCGTCGGTCAGCTGCGTTCTGTAGGACTTGAGTGCAGCCTTGATCTGGCCCTCGGTAGCGTTGGGTCTGTTCAGATAGTTCTGGTATGCTTCCCACTTGCTGATACTGTCGCGCAGCTTCTTATCGATCTCTGCGGTAGCAGTCTTGATCTTCTTTGCATCATCCTTAAGCTGCTCCAGGATCTTCTCCATGGTTTCTACACCGCTCTTGGCTGCAGCTCTTGCTGCGGCGATCTCGCGGATGCGCTCCAGAGCCATCTGCTCGTCGTACTGAGCCTCGTACTTTGCGCGCTCAGCCTCAGCAGCAGCGATCTCTGCCTGGATCTCGTCGGCATCCAGAATACGGATACCCTCGATGAACTCATGGTCAACGATCAGTTTGGTCTGAATATCGCCCATGACGCTATTCAGCTCATTGTAAAGGGAGATCACGTCTTCCTTCCAAATTGCGTAGTTGATGGAGTAATACTGGGAGAGCTGGAAGAATTCCTTCAGCTCGCTGGTATTGCGGTAAGAGAGCGTGAAATACAGGGAGGAACCGTTTTCGATTGCCTTCAGCATTGCATAGTTAGCGTCGCCTTCCATGTTGATCGGCGTGCCTGCAAACTGGATATAACCGTGCAGGACCAAACCGACGAACGGAATAGAACGGCTTGCCTTCATGAAGCGGGAGGAATCAAGGTCAACGTTGAGGATATGATCCAGATACTTCCAGGTGTATGCATTCGCGCCGTCAGCCATGATGCCGTTGACGTTTGCATCGGAGGAGATAGCAGCCAGTGCATTCTCAAGGAAGGTCTTGTTATCCTCGCGGTTGTAAGGCTCATCCTCATCGAAGTCGGTATTCAGGTCAGTACCCATGGTACTGAGCGAAATACCCATGCCGCCGAGGTCTGCATATTCTGCATACTCACCCAGCAGCTTGGTGTAGATGCGATCGATATACGCGGGAGAGATTGCTCTCTCGAAGTAACCGACATGAGTCTGCCAGCAAGGATCGTAATATCTCTTGGAGGTATAACGGTTATCGATGGTGCGGATCAGGTCGCGCTTGGGTCTGATGCCGTCGAACATCTCGGTCATGGACAGGTACTGCAGCTCAAACTCAGGGAAAATACCCAGGTGGCCGTCGCCCTTATTGACCGTGTTCGCGTAATCCAGCAGGCCCTCGAACTCAGCCTTGCCGCCGACCGACTTTTCCCACTTCAGCTTGGTGGGAGCAGTTGCGTACATACCGCCGTTTGCATAACCGGTCAGCTTGAAGTTGATGTTCTTAACGCCGGCCTCGGACAGCTCCTTATACATCAGCTCAATGTCGTCGAAGGTAGCCAGGGGCTTCATGACTTCTACGGGGAAGGACATGATCTGCTCCGTTACCTCGATGGCACCGAAGGACTCGATGTACAGGGGGATATCGTCGGTTACGTCAGCGTCGGTCAGGCGAGAGAGGATCTCCTTCTCTGTCAGATAATCGGTGTAGGCGGATGCCATGCCGACGTAATCTGCTGCGTAGAAGTTACCGCTCTCGGTATAACCGGTCTCGGTAGCCAGTGCGGGATCGGACAGCATGACGTAGCGGATCTTGAAGTTTCCGGTGTACTTTCTGTCGGAAACGATAGTCATCGTGTTAGACTCGGAGACCGAGATTGCGTCGGACAGGTCGTAGGAATCCTTGGGACGGGGGTTGAAGTAGTTCATGATGGTGTGATAGTCGTTCAGGGAGCCGGCGTGATAGGTTGCCAGCTTACAGAGCGACTCACCCTCTTCAATGATTGCGAAGTAACCGTTCTGGTAGACGACCTCTTCAATTGCGGAGTAGTCGTCGTAGGTACCTGCGGTTACCTTCTCGTCCAGCAGGGTTTCCAGCTTTTCGATGCTCTTTGCAACCGTTGCGGAGATGGAGTGCTGCTCCTCGACGAGCTCGGTTTCACCGGTCTCATCGTTCTCTACCTCGGTCGTGGTGGTGTAGGTGTAGAACATCTGGTCTTCCTTAATGCCGAAGACGGGCATACGCAGTGCCTTCTGATAGGTACCGCCATCCAGGTTATGGTAAGCGTAGTCAAGGCCGTAGATACGACGAGAGGTCGTATAGGTCTGCTTACCTGCCAGGTCCTCGAATGCGAACAGCGCACCGGAGCCGTCGGGATAGAAGGTATAACCGGTGTTATAGCTGTTACCTGCGCCCATGTAGGGCAGGATGCTGATGTGCTCCAAGGAGTACAGCGTGGAGTTAAAGCGAACGCCGTTTGTAGGCAGACGAACGGTAAAGCCGTCCTCGTTCAGCGTATACTCCAGTGCCATCTTAAAGACGGGAGAAAGCTCATTTTCGCTCTCGTAGCCGGTCTCTGCATGGTCAGCGTCCATCTGGTCGAAGGTGTAGTCAGGGCAGTAACCCTTGATCTGCTCCTCGATGAAGTTCAGCTCGACCGAGCTGATGGTGGGGTCAAGGCTGTAAACGTCCATCTCTGCGCAGATGGGGTACTTCTGCAGCAGCGCCTCTTTACCCTTCTTAGAGGTAGCGGTATCAAGATCCTGCAGCGTATAGAATGCACATACACGCTCGAAAGAGTGCGTACCGCCGATTGCCTCCTCCATGGGAGCCTTAATCAGCGTATCGAAGTTAGTACGGGAAATCAGGCGGGGTGCGAGCTTTCTCGTAGCCTCGTCACCGATGGTGTACTCTACGCGGACACCGGTCTTGATCTTCTTGACCTTGAGCTGATTGTTCAGCGCGGCATCCTTATAGGAATACATTTCCTTTTGCTGATCGTTATCTACATATTTGATAATGATCTGCGACAGGATCTGCTGCTTATAGTTAGCAGAACCGATCGAGCTTGCGACGTCATAGGGGTTGGACAGAGAGATCTGACCGGTCTTCTTATTGACGATGGCAAAGGCTGCGGTAAAGTCGTTGAAATACATCTGGAAGTTGTCGTTTTCCATGTACAGCGTCATGTACTCGAGAACTTCCTCGGGCTTATTGAACACCTCAGTAGTGTAATCGATGGTGGAAGCGGTCTTGACCTCTTCCTCCTCTTCCGTTTCTGCTGCGCTGACGTTAAGCACAGAGAGGCAAGTCATAGAACCAAGCACCATCAAAACAGCTAAGAGGGTCGAGATTGTTCTTAAAAACAGTTTCATTTCGTTGTTCTCCTATCTGTATATTATACGCGGTACTGGATTTCTACTACGATATTGGTAATCAAGCTGATGATCTTACCGACCAGCGTCGAGAAGAGCAGAGCGACGAAGATGATCAGTGCCATACCAACAATGGTGCCTACGAAGGTGATCAGGTTCTTACCCATGGAATAATCGTGTGTAACCATCGTTCCAAAGAAGACCAGGATACCCATCCAGAACAGTGCGATGGTAAATACCAGCGCGATGAGCGAGGCTTCCGTCGTAATAACGAAGTTAGACAGGAAGACTGCGGGGATCATCAGCAGCGGTACGGGAACTAGGGAGTAGGAAACGGCGATAAAGATATCCTTAAAGCTGCCTTCACCCTCGAAGAGCGTGGTCAAACACCAGTTTGCGGTTACGAACAGGAACAGCGGAACCAGTACGCCGATCAGCTGTGCCAGACTGGTGGACTAGCTGTTGGTGGGGTTCATAACGTAACCGATACCGATGGACTGATAGTAGAATGCGACAATGGTAAGGCCGACGAAGACGAGAGATGCACGCAGCGAGCCGCGCTTTTCGTGCTTCAGATCCCAGAAGCCATCGAAGGGATGGAACATGGTATGGAAGCCGAACAGGATCTCCTGCCAGAAGGTCTTGCGCTCACGACCGTCGGTCGAGACCTTTTTGTTGACCTTCTTTGCGTAGCCGAAGAACTTAACGACGATAACGATAGCAGCAACGACGATCAGGATCAGCAGGAGGAAGTAGCGAGACATCCACTCCTTACGAACCTCCTTATAGGCGTTGGACCAGTTGGTGGTATCGTATGCGGTTTCGTAGTACTCCAGAGCCTCGGCGTAGTCACCGCTGCGGTACAGTGCGTTACCGATACCGATGTAGGCGGCGTCGAAGTTGGAGTTATGCTGAAGAACGCTTCTCCAGCAGGTGATAGCGTAGGTATAATCGAGCGAGTTCTCTGCGGCGATTGCTTCCATGAGCAGGTCACCGTAGGGGGTTCTCTCGTAGACGACGACACAGTTACCGGACTTATCCAGAACCAGCATGGTATCGTCCTGATAGGTGATCGCCTCAATGTTGGAGATGGAGCCCAGCATGGAGCCCTTATCACCAAAGGCAAACAGCAGATTACCGTTGAAGTCGTAGGTGTAGATCTTACTTCTCTTCTCGTCGATGATAGACCAGGTCTGATCGGGACCGCAGGCTACGTCGATGACACGGGAAACGCCGTTATAGGTTTCGGTGGGGTCGGTGGTATAATCGATCTCACCGGCGGGAGCGAAGAAGCCGTTACGTCTCATAATTTCGGAGCCGGCTGCGTTCAGCATCTTGACGGGAAGCTGATCGCCGTTCTTGGAACGGATTGCACCGGCGACCGTGCCCTCATCGATAGAGGAGGTGGTTACGTAGATATAACCGCGGTTCTGCTCGTTGGTGGTGATGGTGATGTTGTTAAACTCGGTGGAAACGTATTGCTGCTGCTGCTTTCTCTGTGCTTCGGTCTGGAATCTTCTCCAGATGATGTCCAGGAAAGAGATGGTAACCTTCTGTGCACCGATGAACTTAACGAAGTCGCCGTTCTCCGTCAGAACGATAACGCCCTGATAGGTGGTAGAGGATACGACATACAGACGGTTCCAGTCGTCAACTGCAATCGCAACGGGCTTATAAACGCTGTCCTCTTCGAACAGTGCGCTTTCGGGCTCTTCAATCTGCTTGATGAAGTTACCGTCGCGGTCGAACACGACGATACGGCTCTTACCGGTATCGCAGACCCAAATGCGGTCCTTGGTAACGTAGAGGCCCTGGGGGTTGGACAGAGCATCGTCGATACCCTGCTCGTTGATAAAGGTGCTGATATAGAACTTAGCCTTATAATAACGGTCCAGTGCGATGATTCGGTTATTACCCGAGTCTGCGATGTAGACGTTATCATCCTCGTCGGTGATCAAGTCTGCGGGGTTATTCAGACCCAGCTCGTCGATGCCCATTGCTGCAGCATCAAGCGAGATATACGCGGAGTACGCGTCGGGAGAGTTGACCGCATTACCATTGATATCGTAGGTATAGCTCTTGTACGCCGAGGACGCGCTGACGGGAACGGACAGCAGCGTAATCATTGCAAGGACGACTGCAAGAACAGATATAATCTTTTTCATTGTAATCCTCCTTAATCTTTCATACCACTGGAACCCATGGTTTCAATGATATTGGACTGCGAAATAACGAATACGATGATCGGGACTGCCATCATCAGTACCAGAGATGCTGCGGAAGCACCCGCACGCTTGATACCGCCGGCAGTGATCTGACCGATTGCATAGTTGAAGGTCTTGAGCTGCTC
Source organism: Clostridia bacterium (assembly GCA_017452545.1). Lineage (GTDB taxonomy): Bacteria > Bacillota > Clostridia > Oscillospirales > CAG-272 > SIG644. The sequence goes on from JAFTME010000030.1 coordinate 7,579, forward strand.
GGAGTAAATAAACACGGAAGCACCTGCGTTCCAGAGGCCCTGGAAGGAGTAGATGATCAGCGTCAGCCAAGCGGGCTTAACCATGGGCATTGCGATGACCCAGAAGGTACGGAACTCGCTTGCACCGTCAAGTCTTGCACTCTCCAAAACGGCGTCGGTAACGTTGGTATCCATGAACTGCTTCATCAGGTACAGACCCAGCGTGGAAGCCCATGCGGGAACGATGATTGCCCAGTAGGTATCGATCCACTTGAAAGCAGCCATAACGATGAACAAGCAGAGCGCGGTAACGGTCTGATGGAACATCAGCGACATCTCAACGGTCTTGAACATCAGGACGCGGCCCGGGAACTTGATCTTTGCCAGTGCGTAAGCACACATGGAGGCGAGGAGCAGGTGTCCGAAGGTACCGGCAATGGAGATGAAGACGGTGTTGAAGATGTAACGGGTGAAGGGCACCCAGGAGGTGTTCATCAGGATGAACAGATCCTTAAAGTTATCGAGTGTGGGGTTGATTACGTAAAAACGGGGAGGATACATCCAAAGCTCGTCAAGAGGCTTCAGCGACTGCATGATAACGTAGATCATAGGCAGGAACATGAAGGCACCCAAGATCACCAGCATGAATGTAATTCCGGCGTCGCCTCCCGCAGAGCGGGAGAGGACGACCTTATGCTTTCTTGTTCTAAGTTTTGCCATATTAAGTACCTACCTTCGACAGCATTCTCTTGATCAGCATATTGGAGCCGATCATGACTGCGAACAGCACGACGGCGATCGCAGAGGCGTAACCCATTTCATAACGCTGGTTTGCAAAGTCTTCCAAATGGTGCATGATGGTATGTGCGGAATAGTCAACCGAGGGGAAGCCGCACAGTGCGGTTACGACGCCACCGAAGCCGAAGGCACCGGTGATTGCCATGACTGCACCGAACATCAGCTGCGGACGCATGGAGGGCAGCGTGATGTACCAAAGCTCCTGCCAACGGTTACGGATACCGTCAACGGCACCTGCCTCGAACAGTGCGCGGTCGATACCCTGCAGACCTGCGATAAAGGACAGGAACGCGGTACCGAGCGACGTCCAGAGGGCGACGATGATACAAAGCGGCATGACGTACTCGGCATTCTGGAACCATGCGATAGGCTCAACGATGATACCAAGCTCGATCAGAGATGCGTTGACCCAGCCGTAAGCGTCGGCGGAGAACAGCGTACCCCAAATCAGATACACCTGACCGGAGATGGACGGTGCGTAGAAGATCAGAGTAACGATAGCACGGACACGGGGATCCAGCTCGTTGATGAACCATGCAACGAGGAACGACAACAGGTAGGACACAGGACCTACGACGCACGCGAACAGCAGCGTGTTCTTACATGCGATCAGGAAGATGTCGTCGTCGAAAAACAGGGTGATGTAATTGTCCAGCCAAACGATATTGGGGGGCAATTGCAACATATTAAAGTCGGTGAAGCTGATGAACGCCGACAGAATGACGGGCATGACGGTGAAGATGGTGAAGAGGATCATGTAGGGTGCAACCATGAGGTATGCGACCTTATTGACCTTCATTTCCTTCCATATCCACTGAGCACGAGTCATATCTGTACGGGACACCGCTTTCAGTTCTGCAGTTTTCTGTGACATTTATGCTCTCTCCTTTTATGATAGTAATTCAAGCAAGCGCAGATCAGTACGTGCTCAGTGCCTCTGCAGCGTCGGACAGACACTCGGCTGCGAAGAAGAGGAGCTGATCGTAGGTAAGACCGTCGATATCATAACCGCCGTTCTTCTTTTCCTGATCCTGTCTGGAAACCTTGACATAGTAATCATCTACATTCTTGGATGCAAGGCGTTCCATCAAAGCATCTGCACAATCCTGCAGAATAATGATTTCTTCATCTGCAATCGCATTGGATGCGGTGATCATAATTGTTTCAAGCTCTGCACTCTGCTCTACCAGGAGCTCAAGTGCAACCATTGCCTGCTCACCGCGCTTATCGGCCAGCGTCTGACCGACCTCAAGCGTCTCAAGCAGGAACTCTGCACGCTTACGGGTAATCTCCTTGTTGATGGTGTTGATGTAGCCCAGCAAGCTTGCAACGGGATCGGCATCCTTGTTGTAAGCAGCAAGGAATGCAAAGTTGGTATAACGGTCGATGTAGTAGGTACCGGGGTAGTTGGGGATTGCTGCGAGGTTTTCGAACTGCTTGGAAACCTCAACGTACTCCTCGGTGGTCCAAGGCAGCGATCTCAGAGCTTCTCTGTTTGCGGTGTTGTGCTTTGCAGAGTCACCCATGATAGCAGCCATTTCGTTTGCGTAGTCAGCCTGGCAGGTAGCGCCGGTAAACCACTTCAGATACTCCCAAGCCTCGTCTTCCTGGTCGCAGCCCTTGACGATAACGTCGGCGAGGACACCGGAAACGGAGCAGTTGTTGATTGCGCCGGTCTCTTCATCCAGGGTACCGGGCATCGGAACGAACTTCCACAGACCGTCGATCTCGGTTGCGAAGACCTTGAGCTGGTTGTACATACCGGTATAGTCGGCAACCAGGATAGGCATCTCACCCGTTCTGAAACGGTTTGCAGCATTGTAGGTGTAGGGGAAGCCGCGCATGGTGAACAGCGTACACATGGTCTCGAATGCATCCAGACCCTCCTTGGAGTCCAGATTGATTCTCATACCGCCGTCAGCGAACAGGTCGCTGCCGCCCTGGTACAGGAACACCTTGTAGTCGGTCGTCAGACCGATCTCCATGTTGTTACCCTCAAGGACCGTCTGTGCCTCGTAGATATCGTCCCAGGTTTTGGGGATCTCGATACCCATATCGGCAAGAACGTCGATACGAACGAACATCATGCTGAAGCCCTGCGTTTCGGGCAGACCGTAGTAGTGCAGCTCATCGTCTGCGTTTGCAATACCGAGAACCATCATTGCGGAGTCGGTAAAGTTCTTGGTGACCTCTTCGAAGTCCTCGCGGACGGTGCCGTCGGACTTAACGTCCAGCGTTTCCAGCGCACCGCGGATCGCGTAGTTGATGATGGTACCTGCGTCAATTCCCAGGAAGACGTCAGGGCCCATGCCTGCCAGGATGGAAGGCATCAGCGTACCGCCGGCAACCAGCTTAAGGTCGACGGGGATACCGGTCGTGGGTGTGAAGCCGTCGGTGGTCAGCGCACGGATGACCTGAGACTGGTCACGTGCGGTCTGCAGCCAAACCTCAAGAGAATCCTCGGTCGTCTCAGCCATAGCACCCATGGAGTTATAGTCACGGATGAAGGACTGGATAAAGGAGGAGATCTCGTGTGCGATCTTCTTGAAGAAGCCGGGCTCAGCTACGGGCAGCTCCGAATCAACGGGCTGGATCAGAATGTAGTCAAGCTGCAGGGGCTGTTTCTTTGCGTCGGAGAGGAAGGTACCCAGCGAACCGATGTGGGTCTTGAGCTGCTCCAGGTTGGGAGCGATCTCGTCCTCTTCGTGCATCTTAAACAGCGTTTCGGCAACCTTCTCCAGCGTAGCAACGGTGGAGGAGCTGGAGCCCGCGATTGCCTTCAGCTCAGCTGCGACCTCGTACAGTCGGCGGGACTGCTCGACCATATCGGACAGCGTCTGAGGCATAACGCGCGTGAAGTTATAGTCACGGTAATCGTCGGGGGAGGTACCGGTCAGACGGAGGATGTTCAGGTAGTCTGCGTTGACGCAGTTCAGAACGTTCTCGATCTTTGCGATGACCTCAGCCATGCTACCCAGCGTAACGTCAAGGCGCAGCGTGTAGGTAACGCCCTCGACGAAGTAGAACTGGTATTTGATCAGGTTACCGTTTGCATCCACGTCACCGTTGACGGTGCTGGTGGACTGCCAGTAACCGGAATAGTTAAAGCGTGCAGCAGCGACCTCTGCGAAGGGGTAGCCGTTATAGTAGCCGTCGTCGCCTTCCTTCAGACCGTCGCTGTACAGCTGAATTGCACGGCTGACGAACAGACCGTCAAGCACGGACTGTTTAAAGCGGAAGTCCAGCGTATAGAGACCGGTGGAGTCTACCTCGAAGGTATACTCGACGCTCTGACCGGGAGTTCCCCACTTCTCACCGCCGTTACCGCCGATGGTGTTCAGCAGCGTACGGGTGGTATCCGTAGGAGAGTTTGCGGCAGAAGCGCGGTCCTCTGCGGGATACAGCGTGTTGGAGGACAGGTTGGTGGGATACTCAGCCTCGAGCTTAATGGTGGAGGCACCCTTGGGAGCGTTCGCGTACTTTGCGATGTACTCCTCGTAGGTGATCAGGTCCTCGTGAGGATACAGCTCGATCTTGGAGATCGCCATAGCCTCGTTGACGCCCTTGAGCGTCAGAGTGACCTTACCCTCGGCATCGGGCTCGATGATGTACTCGAAGGACTCGGCGTTATAGCCCTGGCTGTCGCGCAGCTCGTATACGCGCCACTCGGGAGTCTGAACCGTCGAGGGACGCAGCTCGTTGCGCTGCAGGTCGATGGTCATAAAGCGAACGCCGAGCGTATCGTTCAGATACGTGGAAACGGCTTCCGTCCAGACCGTCGGGAAGGTATATATAATGTAGGTGCCATCCTCGCGGGTCTCCTCGGTTGCAACGACGCCAATATCCTTAGCAGCGTTGAGGAGCTCGCTTGCACTCTCATCCTTGCCTACCTTATAAGCAGCGCTTGCGTACTCGTTTGCCCAAACCTTCTCGAAGCTCAGCGAACGAGACTCCTTGAAAGCAGCACTGCCGTTGATATAAAACTCTCTCTCCACAGCCGCGGACTTACCGGCGACGGGATAGTAGTAGACGCGTGCGCTGTACAGACCGGCGGGGACATCGGTCAAGGTCCAGCTGACGGAGCCGTCTCCAGGCGTATACAGGCCCTTCTGGCCGTCGAATTCACCGGCATAAATACCCTTGGGGTTATTGGCGGCATCGTCGTCATTCAGCAGCGCCCACTGCTCATCCGTCAACCACTCCAGCGTGGTCTTTTCCTCGTCAAGATCCTTGATTGCATCGAATACGACGGTTTCCTTCGCTCTTTCGTAATATTCGAAGCTATCGTTGTACTCATCGTACGAAATCGACTCGAGCTCTTCCTTATAATCAGCAATCGTCTTTTCGGTGACGGTGCTGTTGATCACAACGTCGCCTTCCTGCGCGGATACAGTAAAGATACTGCAGCCGAGGAGAAGCGTCATTGCGAGCAAGAAAGAAGCCACTCTTTGAAATTTCGTTTTTCTCATGTAACTTTCCTCCTACAAGATTTTCGCAAAAGCGCATGGAAACGTGCGCCTTGCGGCCTGGGTGCGCATCCACAAATGCCGGATTCCTGCCGATTATCCGTCCCGGGTAAAGACGGCGGCAAGATCGCCACTCCACCTTGAAAAATCAAAGAAATTTCAAGGGAGCGAACGGATTTGGACAGTTGTCCCGACTGTACCGTATCCGCTCGGCATTGGAACGCCACCGGTCACCGACCCAGAAGTCGGCATGATTGTGGTATAGGCAGAACTCGCTCCGCACCCCGGGGAACGATTTCCGCCTCGCAAAAATAAGGATTTTCGGCGTTTTTTACGCAAAAGCGCAGAACTCCCTACTTTGAGATGGTAATATGATAGCACAACCGCAAGTCAATGTCAATAGCGCCTATAATATGAAAAGTTTTCCCGCGGGCTCCTTTTTGTTGCATTTTTTCGACAATCCGCGCTGCTTTTCAAAAAACGGTCAAAAAATAATCTACATGACAAAGTTGCACAATTGTGATTGGTAATTTTTATTTACTATGTTTTAATTTTTTAAAGACAATAAGTCTTATTTTTCAAGGATTATCGCAGACAGTGATGTTTCTCTCGTTATTTTCGCCCCAATGTTAAACAGTTTTTACCCGTTTCGATTGCGGTTTGTTGCGCCCGCAACAATTAAGCAAATATCAAACCTATGCAACTTGCACAAATTTGAGCAAGAATTTTCTACATCGAAAATTTTTAAATTTTTTTCGCAAAAAAGCGACACTTTACTACAACAAGTGCCGCTTTCATGGTGATAAATACCATTTTTTTACATTATTTCATTATTATTTACATATTTTTTATTTCGTTCCATTTTGAGGATATTTAGAGGAGCCGACAAGGTCCAAGGAGCGCAGAATTTCGACTCCTGCGCGCACCTCATCGGCGATATAGGTGAGCTGCTCATCGGTGTTTTGCGAAGAGATCGAGATGCGGACAGCCGACATTGCCTGTTTCTCTTCCCTGCCCATGGCAAGCAGAACCGGCGAGGGGTGCTTGCCTGCAGAGGAGCAGGCGGATCCTGCCGAGATGCAGATGCCTTTGCGATCCAAAAAGGAGACGAGTGCCCCGCCCTCGACGCAATCCACGCTGACGTTGACCGTCCCGGGGAGCTGCTTGTCGGCATCCGTCCAGCCGTTGGCGCAAACGCCCGGCAGGGTGAGCAGGCGGGCGAGCAAGTGCTCACTTCTTTTCTTTATCGCATCGTTTTGGGCACGCTGCTCGGCGCAAAGCTCCAGCGCTTTGGCAAGCGATACGGCAAGCGCGACCGATTCCGTTCCGCTGCGTTTGCCGTTTTGCTGTCCGCCGCCGCTGATGAGCGGTGGGAGGGTTACTCCGCGGCGAACGTACAAGGCGCCGATGCCGCGCGGTGCGCCCAGCTTATGCCCTGAGATTGAAAGAAAATCGACGCCGAGGGCATGAGCATTGATCGGCTGCGTCGGGGCTGCCTGCACGGCATCGCAGAGCAGCGTTGCGCCGTGGGCATGCGCAAGGGCAGCTGCCTCTTTGACGGGCTGCAGCACGCCGGTTTCATGGTTGGCGTACATCAGCGTGACCAGCGAGCAGGATGGCATGGCTGAAAGGTGTGCTGCGAGCGAGGGCAACGAGAGCTCTCCCGTCGGCAGGACGTCGGCATAGGCGACGGTCTTGCCTGCGGCGGCGAGGCGGCGGCAGGGCTCGATGACTGCGGGGTGCTCCAGCGCAGAGGTGAGCACGCCTCCCCGATCTGCGGCGGCGCAGTGAATCGCCCAGTTATTCGATTCCGTCGCGCCTGAGGTGAAAAAGATCTCATCGGGATCGGCGCCGAGCTGCGCGGCGACGCGCTCACGGGCGCGGTCGAGGGCGCGGCGGGCAGAAACGCCCTCGGTGTACGCCGCGGAAGGATTTCCGTACGCCTCCCCGAAATAGGGCAGCATTTCCTCCAGTACGGCGGGATGCACCGCTACACCTGCGGCGCAGTCGGCATAAATACGTTGGTTTGGCAAGTCCATACCCTTTCCCTCCTCGATGACGATTGATATGCATCAGTTTACCACACTGTGGCGGCGGAGTCAAGTTTTTTTTGCGTATTTTCCGCTTTACGTTCACAACGTGTTCGCATTTATCTGTTATACTGTAAAAAATCCGCAATCCATCTGCAAGGGGAGGAAGTATGATGCCCACAGACGTTTCTATCGTGGCTTGTCGAAGCTATGACGATGCCGAGGTTCGGACGGCACTTGAAAAGGTACTTGAGCCGATCGGAGGGTTGGACTGGGTGAGCGAGGGGATGACCGTTGCCATCAAGGCAAATCTTGTGACCTTCGCCAAGCCGGAAACCGCCACCACAACGCACCCTGCGCTGCTTTGCGCACTGATCCGTATGCTTCGCGCACGCGGTGCTGCGGTGATTCTGGGCGACAGCCCGGGGGGACTATACAACGCCGCTTTTTTGAACAAGGTATATTCCGTTACGGGCATGAAGGCCGCTGAGGAGGCGGGAGCAGAGCTCAACCGCGATTTTTCGCAAGGAGAGGCGCAATTTCCCGAGGCTGCCGTGGCGCACACCTTTGCCTACACGGCTTACCTGGATCGCGCTGATGCCATCATTGATTTCTGCAAGCTCAAGACACACGGCATGATGGGCATGTCGGCGGCTGCCAAGAATATGTTTGGTGTCGTTCCCGGAACGATCAAGCCGGAGTATCATTTCCGTTTTCCCGATCCGGCGGACTTTGCCCGCATGATCGTGGATCTGAACGAATATTTCAAGCCGCGGCTTTCCATCGTTGATGCGGTCGTCGGCATGGAGGGCAACGGTCCGACGCAAGGAACGCCGCGCCCCATCGGTGCGATTGCCGCTTCCCTCTCGCCGCACAAGCTGGACATGGTCTGTGCGCGCCTGATCGGGCTTAGCGCCGACAACGTCCCCACGCTGCAAGCGGCGCAGGAGCGCGGGCTGATCCCTGCGCACTACGATGAGCTTTCGATCGTGGGCGACGTAGAGTCGCTTTGCGTCAAGGATTACAAGAACATTGCGGTACGGACAGGCTTACTGTTTGACAGCCGCTCCAAGCTGTTCGGCAAGATCGCGCTGAGTGCGCTGGCTTCCCGTCCTCGCATCCACAAGCGGGATTGCCGTGCGTGCAAAAAATGCTACGAGCTTTGCCCTGCGCGGGCGATCAGCATGAAGGGCGGCAAGCCCGCGATCGATCGGTCGGCTTGCATTCGCTGCTTCTGCTGTCAGGAATTTTGTCCGTTTGGCGCGATCAAGGTTCATCGCCCGTTACCGGCGCTGCTGCTCTCGCGCGGCAACAAGCGGTCGTAAGCAAAAGCATACTGCCGCAGAGGCGTTCTGTGAACGCCTCTGCGGCAGCTTTTCCCCATGGGCGGAGATCATCCGCCTTTTTCTTTCGTCAGACAACTTTCATTTATAGGATGCGCTGTCGGCAAACTCCGACATATGGTCCACGAGGCGGCGCATCGGCTCGCCGGGGCGTGTCAGGCTTGCCTCGTGCAGCAGCCGCTCACGCGCCTCCTTGGACAGCGAGGCGTAGGTTTCCATTGCGTGCATATTTTGTGCCACCGCCATCATAAAGCCGCGCGGCAGGGGTGGGTCCTCGTAGCCGGGGCAGCGGAGTGCGCGTTTCTCCTCTTCATCCGTGATCGTCATCGGTCGTCACCGTCCTTTATTTTTATGGTTCGATCCGATGATAGTATATGACCGCTGCGGGGCGAATATACCCTGCAGCGGTCATACAAATATTACCGATTATTTGGGCTGCAACTCACGGTCGCGGCGTTTTTTTTCAAAAAAGGCTGACAGAATGGCTGCGCATTCACGCTCCAGCACACCGCCCTCGGCTTGCAGGCGATGGTTGAGTGGATAAGCGTCCACGTTCAGAAGGCTACCGCAGGCGCCGGCCTTGGCGTCCTTGGCACCGTAGACCACCCGACCGATGCGTGCGTTGATAAGCGCACCTGCGCACATAGGGCAAGGCTCGAGAGTGACGTAAAGCGTGCAGTCGGACAGTCGCCAGCGGGAAAGCGCGCGGCACGCCTGCTCGACGGCGAGCAGCTCAGCGTGGGCGGTTGCCACGCGGTCGGTCTCTCTGCGGTTTCCGCAGGCGGCGATCAGGACGCCGTCGCGCACAAGGACGGCGCCGACGGGAACCTCATCCCGCTCCATGGCTTGCTCTGCCTCGCGCAGGGCAAGTGACATCCAATATTCATCCGTATGCTGCATGGTCAACCTCCGTAGGACAGCGCGAGCATCCAAAGCATGATCATTTCCACGACGGTAATGGCGACGAACGCCGTCATCAGCGGAGAGAAAAAGCCGCGAATGCGATAGTGGGGAGAGACACAGCTTTCGTTTTCCTGCCCCTCGGAGCTGCTCTCACCCGCTTGCTTCGTCCGCTCACGGCGTCGGATCAGCACGATCAACGCGACCATACCGCCGCCGATCAGCACAAGCTCGAGCAGAGCGATCACGCGATTGGCGCTGACGGTATCCAGGCGATCCCAGAGGATACTGTTGATGACGGAGGAGAGGTTATTGAGAAAATGCATCAGCGTCGATGCCCAGATGGAGCGCGTTTCGACATAGATGATGCCGAGCACCACGCCTGCCATGGTTGCGTACAGCATCTGACCGAGGTTTTGGTGCATCAGTCCAAAGAGCAGCGCACTGCTGAGAATGGCGGACGTTTTTCCGTAGGGCAGAAGATTTCCGAGCACGAGACCGCGGAACAGCAGCTCCTCGCAAAAGGCGGGAACGATGGCAGTACCGATAAACATCAAGATGCCCTGGTAGTCGGTCAGCGTGGAGGTATCCCAAAGCACCTCGGAGGAAAATTCGGAATACAGCAGCAGATCGGAGATCCAGGAATTGATGATCGCCGTACAGTGGATGACGGCGATCCCCGCGAGCAGCAGTAACGGCGTGTGGCGCGGAAGCACGGGGGTGAGCTTGATTGGAACGCGGTCTTCCTTTTTGGCAAGAAAACGGAACAGCACGACGGGGGTGGCAAACGAAACGAAATACCGCAGGCTGCCGAGCAGATCCTCAACGGTGTACGCCACCTCGTGCGGCAGAACATTGTTTGCCCAAAGGACAATGGGGGAGGTCAGAACCGACAGCGTGGAAAACAGCGCGAGAAAAATGAGCAGCGCTGCGCCAAGGCGGTTGGTCATGCGACAGTATGCCGCATCCTTTGCCGTCGGCTGCGGTCTCGCAATGACATCGCGTATGCTTCTTTTCAAGGTCGCTCCCCTCCTCTCCCGTAATACATTATAAATATTATAAACGACTTCGATCCGTATGTCAAGAGCGCTTTCGTATCTTTTATATCGGGGCGCTGCCCGATGGAGAATTAAATTGAGGCGGGGGGAACTTTTTTGAAAAAAAGTTTCCCCCGCACCCCCTTTAAAAAACTTTGAAAAGAAAATCATTTTCTTCTTTTCAAAAGTTCTTTGGGATCCAAGCCCTTTCTTTCAAGAAAGGGCTTGGCGGGGCTTGGGGCAGCGCCCCATTGAGCGAAAGATAAAAAGGCGGGGGAAACTTTTTTGAAAAAAAGTTCCCCCCGCACCCCCTTCAAAAAACATTCAAACGAAAATCATTTTCTTCTTTTCAAAAGTTCTTTGGGATCCAAGCCCTTTCTTTCAAGAAAGGGCTTGGCGGGGCTTGGAGCAGCGCCCCATTGAGCGAAAGATAAAAAGGCGGGGGGAACTTTTTTTAAAAAAGTTCCCTCCGCACCCCCTTCAAAAATCTTTGAAAAGAAAATCATTTTCTTCTTTCCAAAAGTTCTTTGGGATCCAAGCCCTTTCTTTCAAGAAAGGGCTTGGCGGGGCTTGGGGCAGCGCCCCATTGAGCGAAAGATAAAAAGGCGGGGGGGAACTTTTTTTCAAAAAAGTTCCCCCCGCTACTAATTATTAATCATTAAATTCGTTCAAAGCTGATATAGCGTGTACCTTGGAGGGTGAGCTTACCGGTATCGCCTTCGACGAGCATACCGTATTCGGTACCCTGCACGCGCAGCTCCTGGCGGTCGCCGCTCTCGAACTGGAAGGTGACGTAATAGCTATAGGAGGTAGAGCGATGATAGACGCCGTTACTTCCGTGTCTATGATGCCCCGACACGCTCATGCGCTTGGTCACCACGGTGGCATCGACGATCAGGCGCGGGGAGTGGTTATTTTTATCCCACTGGACAAGGCTTTTGATCAGCGAAACGATGACAACGGCGAACACCAATCCAAAGATGAAGAAAAAGAAGATCGGGAAGATAGATGCAACAACACCCATAAGAAAGCTCCTCCTTACTGTTTATTTATCGGATACCGAACAGCAGCTCACCGTAAGCGGGGACGGGCCATGCGTCCTCGGCGGTCAGCGTTTCCATTTCGTCGACGATGGTGCGCAGGTCCTCCATGGCGGGAATGACGTCATCGCGGTAGGAATATGCCTGCGCCTCGAAGGTATCCAGGTGCTTGAGGTCATCCGCCAGCTTATCCAGCGTTTGCACCTTGATATACGCCTGCGAATTGAGAGCGGACAGGCGTTCGATCAGATCGACCTCAACGGACAGATCGACCGTTTTGAGTACGGCGCGCTTGGCAGCTGCCGTTTGTGCCAGTTGCTGCGTATAGCGGGAGACGGCGGGAATGATCTGCTTGCGCACCATTTCCACCATAGTCAGAACCTCGATGTTGACGACCTTACAGTAGTTTTCCATCATGATCTCAAAGCGGGAGCGCATTTCCGTTTCGCTGAACACGCGGTTTTCGGTGAACAGGCGGATATTTTTTTCGGAAAGCAGGTGCGGCAGCGCGTCGGGCGTGGTGCGCAGATTGAGCAAACCGCGCTTTTGCGTTGCCTCGCGGATCCATGCATCGTCGTAGCCGTTTCCGTTGAAAATGATGTGCTTATGGTTGCGGATGGTCGTGCGGATCAGCTCGTGCAGCGTTTGCTCGAAATTATCCGAGCTCTCCAGTGCGTCGGCATACTCGCGCAGCACCTGTGCCACGGCGGTATTGAGCACGACGTTGGCATCCGAGATGGAAGCGGAGGAGCCCAGCATACGGAACTCGAATTTATTACCGGTAAAGGCGAAGGGGGAGGTGCGGTTGCGGTCGGTGGTATCCTTGGGGAACTTGGGAAGGATATGTACACCGATGCGGAGCAGCTCCTTTTCCTTGGAATCGTAGGCGGCATCGTTTTCCACGGCCTCCAGAATGGCGGTCAACTCGTCGCCAAGGAACATGGAAACGACGGCGGGAGGTGCCTCGTGTGCGCCGAGGCGGTGGTCGTTACCGGCGGAGGCAACCGAAATACGCAGCAGATCCTGATACTCATCCACGGCGCGCAGCACGGCGGTCAAGAACAGGAGGAACTGTGCGTTTTCTGCGGGCGTTTCGCCCGGCTCCAGCAAATTGATGCCGGTATCGGTCGATAGTGACCAGTTATTATGCTTGCCCGAGCCATTGACGCCCTTGAAGGGCTTTTCGTGCAGCAGGCAGACCATATCGTGGCGCTTTGCCACCTTCTGCATGATCTCCATGGTCAGCTGGTTGTGGTCGGTGGCAAGGTTGGTGGTCGAGAAGATGGGTGCCAGCTCGTGCTGGGCGGGGGCTGCCTCGTTATGCTCGGTCTTGGCGAGAATGCCAAGCTTCCAGAGCTCAACGTCCAGCTCCTTCATAAATGCGGCGACACGGGGCTTGATCGAGCCGAAGTAATGATCGTCCAACTCCTGTCCCTTGGGAGGCTTGGCACCGAAGAGGTTTCTGCCGGTATAGATCAAGTCGCGGCGGCGGTCGTACAGCGCTTTATCCACAAGGAAATATTCCTGCTCTGCGCCCACCGTGGTACGGACGGCGCCGACGTCGGTCTTGCCAAAGGCGCGCAGCACGCGCAGCGCCTGCTTATTGATGCACTCCATGGAGCGCAAAAGGGGTGTTTTTTTATCCAATGCCTCGCCGCCAAACGAGCAAAAGGCAGTGGGAATGCACAGCGTGCCTTCCTTGATAAAGGCATACGAGGTGGGGTCCCACGCGGTATAGCCACGCGCCTCAAACGTTGCGCGAAGGCCGCCCGAGGGGAACGAGGAGGCATCGGGCTCGCCCTGCACCAGCTCCTTGCCCGAGAACTCCATGATCACACGGCCATCCTCCAGGGGGCTGATAAAGCTGTCGTGCTTTTCTGCGGTGATTCCCGTCAGCGGCTGGAACCAGTGGGTAAAATGCGTCGCACCCTTTTCAATCGCCCAGTCCTTCATGGCGTTGGCAACGACGTTGGCGACTGCCAGATCAAGATGCTTGCCGTTTTTCATGGTTCGCTGCAGCAGGCGGTAGGTCTCCTTGGGCAGCTTTTCCTTCATGGTAGCATCATCGAACACCATACATCCGAACAGCTCCGTTACTCTCATATCACTCATAGGTGCGCTCTCTCCTTGATATTGCAAGCTGCCGCGTGCGGCAGCAAAACTTCTTTACAGGAAATTATACCCCCTGCGGCTATATTTGTCAAGGGGGGCAGCGAAATTTGTCGCAATTATGTCTGCTCTTCTCCTTCGATGACGATTGACAAAGCGGCTGCGGTGTGGTACAATTAAGCATCAACGTTACACGGTACGGAGGGTATTATCTATGGTCGTATTGTTTCTTGCCAACGGATTTGAGGAGGTCGAGGCGCTGATGCCGCTGGATCTTTTGCGCCGCGCAGGTGTCGAGGTGACGACGGTTGCCATCGGCGGCAGCGGTGCGGATGAGCGCTGCATCACGGGCGCACACGGTATTTCCGTGCTGGCTGATATCTCAGCGGCCGATTTTGCTCTGCCCAACAACGTAGAAATGGTCATTCTGCCCGGCGGCATGCCCGGTGCGAGCAATCTGGATGCATCACCGCTGGTGGACAGCGTTTTACGTGCTGCGCATAACCGCGGCGCCTATCTTGCCGCCATTTGTGCTGCGCCGCTCATTCTCGGTCGCAGAGGCTATCTTGACGGCAAGCGCGCCACCTGCTATCCCGGCTTTGAGCAAGAGCTGATCGGTGCAACGGTGGTCAAGGGAGGCTGCGTGGTTGACGGCAAGGTGATAACGGCTGCCGGCATGGGGGTTGCGTACGCGTTTGGCATGGCACTGGTCGAGGTGCTTTGCGGCGGCGCGTGTGCTGACCGTATCCACGCTGCCGTAATGGCACCGGGGGCACGCGCATGAGCGCACAGGGCTCCGGCAAGGGCAGTTTTTTGACGTCGGTTCGTCGGCTGCTGCGCAGCCCTCGCTTTCGCGCTGAAAATGCGCTTACAACGCTGGTGCTTGCGACCTATCTTCTGCTGCTGATCTCCCGGCTGCTGGATGCGACGGTCATCTCGCGCGAGGACGAATATCTGAGCATCATTTTGCTGCAGATGCTCATTTTTCTCGTGCCTGCCGTCGTTTTCTGCAAGCTGCGCGGCAACGATTTCACGCACCGTTTGCAGCTGCGGATGTTCCGTCCCTCGCACATTCTTTTGCTGATCACGGCGCTGCTTGTCATGATCTCGGGCTGTCTTCTGATCGGCATTTACACGGGAGGACTTGAGAGCAGCCGCGACGGCTTTGTACTCTACGACACCTTCTCCGCCGACACCACGCGCGGTGCGGGAGCTGTACTTTACCGCCTGCTTGCCTTTGCCGCTCTGCCTGCGCTATGTGAAGAGCTGGTGTTCCGCGGCATCGTGTGCGCTTCGCTGGAGGAGCGCGGCACGGTATGCATGGTAGCATTTTCCTCGCTGTATTTCGGTATGCTGCATTTTCATCCCGCGCAGTTGCCGGTATATATGTTTGCGGGCATCGTGCTCTGCCTTGTTTTGTTTATCACGCGATCGCTGGTCGCCTCTATGGTGGTACATTTTCTGTACAACGTATTCGGTCTGTTCGGGCAGACGGCGCTATCGCGCTTTCACGCCTACACGGGCAACGACGAAATGTTTGCCTTTCTTGCGACGCTCGTGCTGCTGATCAGTGCTGCCGTGTTCTGCGGTGAGGCAAGTCGCATTTATCATCGCTATGCCCGTGCGACGCTCCCCCCGCCCGACCGCCCCGCCGTTCCGCTGCGCGAGCTGCCTGCGGCGCTTTTGCGCACGCTGTTTCCTTTGGTGGGTATTATTTGTGTTTTCGTTTATATCATTGCCGCGATTTTTGCCTGACGGGCAAAGGGCAAGTAGAAAAACGGGGAGAGAACCCAACGGTTCTCTCCCCGTTTTTCAGGACGCGAACAGTTCCTCAAACACCTCAAGCAGCCGAAAGCGCAGGCGGTATTTTTTATTTTGCGTTTCGGTGATGATGCTGTACTGATCCTTGCTGAGTCCGACCGAGATGAGTGCCTCCTCGGCGCTCTCCTTGGGCACCGAGGCTGCCGACATACACATGGGCGGAAAGAGGACGCACCAGAAGTTTTGCCCCTCGGACTTGCCGATCATAACGCGCAACGAAAGGTAGTTCCCTGCGGGAAAGCAAAAGCCGTCATAGCTGCGGGTGGGATAGGACTCCTCACCGAGTGTAACGATAACGTTGTCCTCGCAGCCGCTTGCGCGGAGCGTTTGCTCTGCGATCTGCTCCAGCGACGGCAACAGCGCTTGCAGACGTGCCTTTGCCTGCTCGCGGGTGGTGCAGTCCGACAGCTGCGCCGACGCTTGCGAAAGCACGGCGTCGCGCACCTGCATTTTGAGGGCTTGATCCTCGGCGCTGTCTGAATTGGCAAGCACGTGCAAGCGAATAACGGCATCATAGACGGCGCCCTCACCGTGAACAGGCAAATAGGCTGCGCCGAGGCAAAGCAGGAGAGTAAGGCAGCAGAGTGCTGCGATCAGACGTGAATATGTTTGCTTGGCTATCATAAAAAACCTCTCTTTCCATGGGCATTATTGCCGGGAAAGAGAGGCTTTATTCATTTTATGCATCCTGCAGGGCAATTTCCTCGTCAAGGGCTGCGGACAGGATAGTGAGCGCTTCCTCCATGCTTTGAGCCATGACCGTACAGCCGGCAGCCTTGGCATGGCCGCCGCCGCCAAAGCGGGCGCAAAGGGAGGACACGCAAAAGGCGCCACTCGATCGGGTGGAAACGCGGAAGCTGCCCGTATCGGCAGGCTGGCGCACGACCAGAACGATCTCCACGCCGGCAACCGACCGCCCCACGTCAACAAGCGTTTCCAGCTGAGCATCTGCGATGCCGTGCTCTGTCTTAAGTGCGTAGGGGAACGGAATGACGGCGACTCTGCCGCCGTGCCACAGCTGCATACGCGCAAAGCCGAGATGCTCGGCGCGAAGCTGCGCCATCGGCTTGCACTCGAACAGCAGGTGATTGACCGTCGGTGTGTCCACGCCGCAGCGGCGCAGCTCGGCAGCACAAAGAAAGGTGCGCTCGGTCACATTGGAATAGCGGAAGCCACCGGTATCGGAGGCGATGGCGGCGTACAGACAGGTATCTACCGCTTCGGGAATGCTGTCGATCACGCCGCTCTCAAGCCAAAGGCGCGAGAGTGAGAACAGCAGCTCGCCCGTCGCCGACGCGGCAGGATCTACCCATGCGGGGGCGTAGGGGGTGCCGACGGCGTGATGGTCGATCATCATATCAACACGCGTCAGCCAACGGTCGGCAAGCGAGCCGAGCTGGGCGGGGGAGGCGGTATCGACGCTGACCACGCGCTCGATCCGGAAATCGTCTGGCAGCGCACTCTCCAGCACGCTCTGCTGCACGCCGTCCGTCAAAAAGCGAAGTCTTGCGGGCACCTCGTCGGCGCACAGGCAAAATGCCTGCATCCCCATCTTTTGCAGCAGGGCGCGCAGGGCAAATGCCGAGCCAACGGCATCGCCGTCCGGGCGGGCATGAAACAGGATAACGGTATTCTTTGGCTCGGACAGCAATGCAGCCGTCTGCTGCGCTGTCAGCACGGGATGATTCTCGTTCATGGTTCGCCTGCTGACACGGACGTCAGCTCTCCTTTTCGTCGTTTTGCTCTGTCGGCTCGCTCTCCTCTGCCGCATCGCTGCGCTCGCTCTCGATCTGATTGAGCAGCGAGGAGATATGAGCGCCGTATGCGATGGAGGTATCGCGGATAAAGGTCAGCTCGGGGGTAATACGCAAATTCATGCGACGGGCAAGTGCGCCACGAATAAAGACGGCGGCAGCCTTGAGTCCGCGGCTGATCTCTTTATCGTCACCGCTGAGGGCAGAATAGTAGATCTTGGCGTATTTGAGGTCGGGTGTGACCTCGGCGCCGGTGATGCTGACGAAGGCATCACGCACGCGGGGATCCTTGACCTCGCGCAGCACCTGTGCCACCTCCTTGACCATCTCGTCGTTGATGCGTCCTCTTCTGTAGTTTGCCATATATCGGGTTCCTTTCGTAAAATTCATTCTCTGCCCTATATTTTAGCACACAAATCGCAATTTTACAAGGGGTAGAAAAAAATCCTTGAAAAAAGCAACATTTTTTTCGCGCGCTATTGAAAAGACGGACAAAAAACGATATAATGGTAGCAACCAAATGAAAGGAGCATATCCTATGAAGCAAGTACATCTGGTTTGCAATGCACACATCGACCCCATCTGGCAATGGGAATGGCAGGAGGGCGTCAGCGTTGTGCTGTCCACCTTCCGCTCTGCCGTCAATCTTGCGGCGGAATTCGACTATATTTTCTGTCACAACGAGGTCACCGTTTATAAATACGTAGAGGAGTACGATCCCGCGCTGTTTGAGGACATCAAGCGCTTGCACCGCGAGGGCAAGTGGCACATTATGGGCGGCTGGTATCTGCAGCCCGACTGCAATATGCCCTCGGGCGAGAGCTTTGTCCGTCAGATTTTGGAGGGTAAGCGCTACTTTATGAGCCGCTTTGGCACCTTCCCCACCACAGCCATCAACTTTGACCCCTTTGGTCACACGCGCGGCTTGGTACAGATCATTAAAAAATGCGGCCAAGACAGCTATATCCACTGCCGTCCCTGGCAGCACGAGTGTCCTCTGCCCTCCAACCAATTTTTGTGGAAGGGCTTTGACGGCAGCACCATCAAGGTCAACCGCGCCTCCGACGGCGGCTACGGAACACCGCTGGGCGGTGCTGTGGGCGGCATTCGCGCAAAGGCTGCGGCACAGCCGCAGGATACCGTTTGCGTGCTTTGGGGCGTAGGTAACCACGGCGGCGGCCCGTCGCGCAAGGATCTTGCCGACATTGAGGAGCTGATTGCGGCGGGAGAGATGGAAATCCTGCACTCGACCCCCGAGCAGTTCTTTGCACGCATTCACCCTACTGAGATCGTCGATCACTCGCTTCGCATTTCGATGCCCGGCTGCTACACCTCCATGGGTCGCATCAAGCGCAAGCACATACAACTGGAAAACGAGCTGTACATGGCAGAAAAAATGCTGACGATCGCCATGCTCGCCGGTGCGCTGCGCGAGTATCCGGAGGATATGATCCACACCATTACCGAGGACCTGCTCAACGCAGAATTCCACGACGTGCTGCCGGGCAGCAGTGTTCAATCGGGAGAGGACAACGGTCTGAAGCTGCTGGATCACGGTCTGCTTGAGGCAGAGCGCCTCAAGACACGTGCCTATTTTGCGCTTGCTGCCGCGCAGCCCGTCGCTGCGCCCGGCGAGTATCCCGTGCTGGTATTCAATCCGTCGGCGATGGAGATCACCGAAAACGTCGAGGTGGAGTTCATGCTTGCCGATCAGAACTGGAACGGCGAGCTGATTCACGAGATGTCTGTTTTTGACAAGGACGGCAAGCCGGTGCGCAATCAGACGATCAAGGAGGAGAGTAATCTCAACCTCGACTGGCGCAAGCGCATCATCTTTGAGGCGACGCTGCCACCCATGAGCATCACGCGCTTCAGCGTTTACACCAAGGTCGTACCCAAGGTGGTCATCGAGCAAGGTGACGCGCTGGTGTTTGACAACGGACACAAGCGTGTGGAGATCGATCGCACGACAGGCTTACTTAAGTCCTATGCGCTTGACGGCGTGGAATACGTCAAGGATGCCTTTGCGCTTTGCATGCTTGACGACAACCCCGACCCGTGGGGCATGAGCGGTCAGCAGCTGGTGCGTCTTGGCACCAACGAGCGTGCATTCTCGCTCTCGGAGCAGCCGGACGGTGTATTCCGCGGGCTCAAAAGCGTTTCCGTTGCCGAGGACGGTGAGGTATATCTCGGCGTGGAGGCGTTGTTTGAACTGGACAACACGCGCGCGCGCATATTCTACAAGATCTACAAGAACAACGATGCGGTAGACGTGGACGTCAACGTATTTATGGGCGACATCAACCGCATGGTCAAGCTCAAGGTTCCCTTCTCCACCGAGGGTACGCTGATCGGTCAGACGGCGTTCGGCACCGAGGAGCTGTACATGGATGCGAGGGAGAACGTATCGCAGCGTTTTATCGCGTTGCGCGGTACGGACGGCAAGTGTCCCGCCATTCTCAACAACTGTCTGTACGGTAGCCATTTTGAGAACGGTGCGCTGTATCTTTCGCTCATTCGCGGTGCCAGCTACTGTGCGCATCCCATTCACGATCGCCCCATCATTCCGACCGATCGCTTCGTCAAAAAGATCGACCAGGGCGAGAACAATTTCTCCTTCCGCCTCGGCGTTTATGCGGAGGGAGCGCTGGAAAACGCAGCGCAGCTGTTCAATCAAAAGCCGTATGCGCTCAACGTATTCCCCACGGGCAGTCCCAGCGCGCATGGCTGCGAGCCCTTCCCCATCAAGTCGGACGATGCCGAGATCAGCATTGTGACCATGAAAAAGGCAGACGGCTGCGATGACACCTACATTGTTCGTCTGCTCAACAACACGCCCGAAGCGAAATCGACCGAGTTTTCGCTGTGCGATGCCAAGATCGCGCTGGAGTTTGTGCCCTACGAGGTCAAGACGTTGCTGCTCAAGAACGGTACTCTGACGGAGTCGGAGGCGCTGCTGATCTGACAGACATAAAAACGCCCGTCGGAATATGATGCGAGTTCTTTATATTGTCAATTATTTCGGATTGAAACGGTTACCTGGCTTTCAAAGCATGCTTTGATCAACGTATTAATTCAAAAAAGGGGAGCATATGGTTAAAAATATTGTTTGTGAAGCAGATCATGCGCGCGTGCTTTCTTGGGACATGGACGCTCGTATGAAATTTGATGGGCTTCTGTCACAGGCGGTCAAGTTTATAGAGAGCAATCAAATATGTGATGTTGGCCTTTGGAAAAAGTGCGTTGACGTTTTCCGTTGGCAAGACGACGGCTGTGGCGACGTTTGGGTCAGTTGGAGAAGTGAATACTGGGGTAAAATGATGCGCGGCGCTTCTATGGTCGTAAGGTACACCGGCGACGACGGTATGTACAAGATACTTGAGAGGGCTGTTCGCGACATTCTTACCGCAGAGGACGAGCTTGGACGAATATCGGGTTACTCTGTTGAGAAAGAGTTTATTCGCTGGGATCTTTGGGGACGCAAATACGTTATGCTCGGCATGCAATACTTCATGGAGATCTGCCGCGATGAGGAATTGACAGCAGCTATGATCGCTTCCATGCGCCGCCAAGCAGACTATATAATCGAGCGCATAGGTCCCGACAAGATTGACATTCGCACCTGCTCGAACGACTGGGAGGGACTCAACTCCTGCTCAATCCTTGAGCCGATCGTTCGTCTTTACCGGTTAAGCAACGAGAAAAAATATCTTGATTTTGCCGAATACATTATCTCCACCGGCTTTATTCAGTCGGCCAACCTCATCGAGCTGGCGTATGCGGATGAGGCATCGCCTCACGATTATCCCGTTGTCAAGGCTTACGAGATGATGTCCTGCTTTGAGGGACTTTTGCAATATTATTACGTTACGGGCATTGAAAAATACCGAACGGCCGTACTCAATTTCGGACGCAGGATCATTGACTGCGAGTTGAGTGTTATCGGCTGCAGCGGATGCACCCATGAGCTTTTTGACCATACCTCCGTGCGTCAGACACAGACAGATTACGAGGGCATCGTTCAGGAAACCTGTGTTACCGTAACCTGGATGAAGCTCGCGGCAGCTCTTCTTGAGCTTTCGGGCGACTCTGTTTTTGCAGATCGCATTGAAGAATCCTATTACAATGCTTATTACGGCGCGTTCAACACACATCGCGTGCCCGTGAGCCACGAGAGCTATGACGATCTGCCTCAGGTTCTGCCCTTTGACAGCTATTCACCGCTTACAGCAGATCGCCGCGGCCGCCTGGTTGGAGGTTATAATTACTTCCCCGACAAGACATTTTACGGCTGTTGTGCTTGTATCAGTGCAGCCGGGGCCGGCTTGATCCCGCGCATTGCGGTTATGAGAAAGAGCGGCGGAATCGTGATAAATTATTATGAGTCGGGTATGATTGAAACAAAAACTCCTCTCGGACGGCCTTTGAAAATCACGATGGATACGGCATATCCTTATAGCGGTGAGATAAGACTTTCGTTTTCCCCCGCGCGTGCCGAGGTGTTTGAAATCGCACTCCGCATTCCCGATTGGTGTGAGAGCGCGGATGTTGTAGTCTGCGGCAAAAAGAAGGAATTTGGCGCAGGATATGCTCGGCTTTGCGGTGAGTGGCAGGACGGTGATGAGATCGTTATGGATCTGCACATGGGTGTAAAGCGTGTTCTTCCGCCGGAGTGCGCCGTGAATCGAGAGCTCTTTGCGGCTTACAAATACGGACCTTTGGTTCTTGCTGCTGACAAACGAATTGCCGATCCGGACGAGGTGATTGACGTTGTTTGCGACAGAGAGGGCAGCGTGGAATTCCGCAAGGTATATTGCCCTGAGATCCGCGATGCGTGCATCTGTCTTGAGCTTCCCACGACAAGCGGATCGGTCAGGCTTATTGATTATGCGTCCGCAGGAAAGACGTGGACAAACGAATCGCGCTGCGCGGCGTGGCTTTACAGAAAAAAGCAATAAAAGCGCCTCGGCCGTATAGAGCATTATCTAAAGCAAAAAAAAATAGCCGATAGGGGTTTCATTCCCTATCGGCTATTTTTTGCACTTCAGAACCCGATGCGCATATTCGTCTGAGTTTCTTTTATTCCTTATGGTACAACACGCCACGCACGCACTCGGTCATGATCAGCATGACGACGGTAAAGAGCAGCATATAGTAGGGGTAGAGTGCGATATGGACATGCTGTGCGATCAATCCGAAGATAGATGGCATGAAGGTACAACCGATATAGGCACTTGCCATTTGAATGCCGACGATCGCTTGTGAGTTCTGCTTGCCGAAGTGATCGGGGGTGGAGTGAATGATGGAGGGGTAGATCGGTGCGCAGCCGACGCCGAGCACGACCAAGCCAAACAAAGAGAGCGTGGCACTCGGCAACGGTGCGAGCACCATAAGCAGGCCCACAATGGCACCGATGCAGCCGATACGCAGCATTTGCTTGTCACCGAGGCGGTCGGCAACAAAGCCGCTGAGAAATCTGCCCGACATCAAGCCGAGATAAAACAACGAGGCAAAATGCGCCGCCGTTTCCGCGTCGACGCCGCGATATTCGACGAAGTAGCTGGACGCCCAAAGTCCTGCCGTCGCCTCCATGGAGCAATAGCAGAAAAAGGCGATCAGCACCAGCGGTACGCCGCGAATGCGCAGGGCGCCGCGAAGGCCGGGAGAAACGTAATCCTCGGCGCTCTCGCCTGCCACGGCTGCCTGTCGTTTCCACAAGGGCAACGAGGCAATGAGAATGACAGCAAGGACAATCTGCACGGCGGAGACGGTGATATAGCCGCTGCGCCAGCCGTGCTCGCTTGCCAAGGCAAACGCCATGATATTGGGGCTGAGCGTTGCACCGACGCCCCAAAAGGCGTGCAGCCAGCTCATATGACGCGAGGAAAAGTGCAACGCGACGTAGTTATTCAATGCCGCGTCTACCGCGCCCGCGCCGAGGCCGTACGGAATTGCCCAAAGGCAAAGCTGCCAAGGGGCGCTGACCGTTGAATAGCCAAAGAGGGCAAGCGCCGTCGTGGCTACGCTGATTGCGGTCACGCGTCCTGCACCAAAGCGGTGGATCATATAATCAGACGCCAGGCTGGACAGCACCGTCCCCGCCGACACGATCATACTGATCACGCCGGCAAAGGAAAGCTGGCTGCCAAGCTCCAGGTGCATGACGGGCCACGCCGCGCCGAGCAGCGAGTCGGGCAAACCAAGGCTGATAAATGAAAGATAAATCAGAGCAAGTAAAAGTGATACCATATATTACCTCATTCTTTTGGGAGGGAAACTTCTTGTAAGAAGTTTCCCTCCCAAACCCTGCCTTCAAGAACTTTACTCCGGGTCATGGCTACGCAGTTCTGATGAACACGGCCTATCAATTGATACAAAGTTTTTTGAAGGGGGTGCGGGGGGAACTTTTTTTCAAAAAAGTTCCCCCCGCCATCTTATTCGTTTCTATTACTGTGCAGCGTCTACGATTGCGGTAAACTTTGCAGCAACCAGAGATGCGCCTCCGATCAGACCGCCGTCAACGTTGGTCTTAGCGAGCAGCTCTGCTGCGTTCTTTTCGTTCATGGAGCCACCGTACTGGATGATGGTAGCCTCGGCAACCTCAGCGCCGTAGATCTCGGCAAGAGCCTCGCGGATCTGACCGCAGGTCTCGTCTGCCTGCTCGGGGGTAGCGGTAAGACCGGTACCGATTGCCCAAACGGGCTCGTAAGCGATAATGACGTTCTTCATGTCCTCAGCGCTAACGCCTGCCAGGTCGAGCTTGGTCTGCATGGAGACGATCTCACGGGTGATGCCGGCAAGTCTCTGCTCCTTGACCTCGCCCAGGCAAAGGATAACCTTCATGCCTGCAGCAAGCGCAGCCTTGGTGCGCAGATTGACGGTCTCGTCGGTCTCGCCAAAGTACTGTCTTCTCTCGGAGTGACCGATGATGACGTACTCAACGCCGATCTCCTTGAGCATCTCGGCGCTGACCTCACCGGTGTACGCACCCTTTTCAGCAAAGTGTACGTTCTCGGCGCCGATCTTGATGTTGGAGCCCTCTGCTGCCTTCATTGCAGCGTCGATGGTAACGTAGGGTGCGCAGAAAATGATGTCGCAGTTGTCCTTGCCCGCAACCATCGGCTTGATCTCGTTGATGAAAGCGGTTGCCTGGGAAGGCGTGAAGTTCATCTTCCAGTTGCCCGCAATTACATATCTTCTCATTTCTTATACCTCTTAGATGTTTTTATGTGCGGGGGAAACTTTTGTGAACAAAAGGTTTCCCCCGCGCCCCCTTCAAAAAACTTTATGAATTTTGAAGATGGAATTTGTTAGTCAATTCTTTTCCCAAAAGTTTTTGGGAGATTCTTAAGAACCCTTTTTCAAAAGGGGGTGACAGGCTTGCCTGTCGGACGCCGGAGGCACCCTCTCTCCTTTTTGTTTCATTCAAAG
>JAFTME010000031.1 GCA_017452545.1 Clostridia bacterium
TGGTCGGAGTGACAGGATTCGAACCTGCGGCATCGACGTCCCAAACGTCGCGCGCTACCAACTGCGCCACACCCCGAAGGTATGATCATTGTCACAATGATTTTTACCTACATATTATAGCAAAAAACCGAGGTCTTGTCAAGACGTTTTGCGCAAAAGCTGGGGCGCGGCAATCGCACATGAAGAAAAAAGCAACGGTGCTGCCGCCGGCAGCACCGTTGCCGATGCTCAGAGTGAATAGAGCTCGGAATATTTCTTTTCGAGATAGTCGGTGTAGTAGGTGGGATCAAACGGCTCACCGAGTGCGGATTCCAGCAGCTCACCCGGCTTGATCAGGCAGCCGTACTTCCAGATATGCTCGCGGTTCCAGTCGTTGATAGGGGCAAAATCACCCGCATGCAGGCAAGCATCGACATCGACGCTCTGTTTCATCTTGGCGAGCAGCTGGGCGCCGTAGGCACTTCCCAGCGCGTAAGAGGGAAAATAACCAATGCCGCCGCCCGACCAGTGGCTGTCCTGCAGGACGCCGTGGGTGTCGTCGGGCACCTCGACGCCGAGATACTCGCGGTAGAGGCGGTTCCATTCCGTGGGCAGATCGCGCACGGCAAGCTCGCCCGAGACGGCGCGCTTTTCCAGCTCGTAGCGCACCATAACGTGCAGGCAATAGGTCACCTCGTCGGCCTCAACGCGGATAAGCGAGGGCTCAACACGGTTGACCGCGCGGTATAGATCCTGCGCGGTGTAGCCCTTCATCTGCTCGGGGAAGCAGGCAACGACGTCAGGGTAGATGTGCGCGACAAACGCCTCACTTCTGCCCAGCAGGTTCTCGTAGAAGCGGCTCTGGCTCTCGTGAATACCCATCGAAACGCCGCCGTCGAGGTTGGTGTAGGCGAGATCGTCGGCAGAGTTCATGTCGTAGAGCGCGTGACCGCCCTCGTGAATGACGCTATACATCGAGGAAGAGAAGTCCTCCTCACTGTAGTTGGTGGTAATACGAACGTCGCGGTGGGAGCCAATGCTGGTGGTGAAGGGGTGCTCGGTGGTACCCAGGCCGCAGCGTCCCTCGTCAATGCCCATCACACGCATCAGCGCGCGGGCAAATTTTTCCTGGCTGCTCACGTCAAAGTGACCGTGCAGGCAAGCGTTGTCTAACTGCTGAGCCCGGGTGATGCGCTTGATCAGCGGAACGATCTTTTGACGCAGCGCGGCGAAAAAGGCGTCGCATTGCTCCATGGTGAGACCGTCCTCGTACTTGCCCAGGCAATAGTTATACGGATGCATTTCGGGCGCACAGTAGGTCGCAAAGCGAACGGTCGTGGCAAAGATCTCCTCCAAAATGGGGCAGAAGCTTGCGAAATCATTGTTTTCCTTGGCGTCGTGCCAGACGTCGTCTGCCTTGACCAACAGCTCCTGATAGGCGACGAACTCCTCCATAGGGATCTTTTGCAGCTCACGAATATCCTTGAGCGACAGCTCTACGCTGCGACGATCCTTTTGCGACAGTTCCTCGCGGTGCGCATCCAAGAACTCCAGCAAGGAAACCGTTTCCTCACAGGTGGTCAAGCGGTAGCTTTCCTCACTGAGCACGGACAGGGCGTGCGCACGGTTGTCGGCGGTTTTTTTCGGCGCCGTCGTGGCACCGTCGTAAAAAATAAGGGACATGGCGTGGTTGTAAGCGCTGAGCTTGGATTGCAGCGCGTTGTATTGTGCAAGAGCGGTGGCAACGGTCATAAGATATACCATCCTTCCATAAGCTTTGATACCTCTATTGTAGCAGAAAACACAGGGGATGTCAAGCAAGACGCGGTTGATTTTTTGATACCGACAGTTGAAAACGAGGAGTCCGCTGCAAGCGGACTCCTCGTGAGTTTATTGTTCGGTGTTTTTTTGCGCCTTTTGATAATCCTGCATGACCTTTTGAATGGTTTCCACCAAACGGTCTGCACCAACGTCGTCGTGAATGGGGAGGGAGAGCGTCAGCGAATCGCCGTAGGTGATGCAAAGCTTGGTGATCTTGGCAGAAAAGCTTTGCTTACCGAAGGGTAGCGTGCGGCGCTCGCGCGTGATCTCAATTCCGCTGATCATGTCATAGGGGATCTCATAGAGCTTGTTATCCGTATGATCCTCGACCAGAGAAATGGTGCGCACGGGGATGTAGAGCGCGTCGGAGAGAATGTAGAGCAGGGAACGCGTGTATTCCGAGGAACGCAGCGAACTGTTCTTTGCCTTGGTCAGCATCAGCCCTTCGCGATACTCGTAATCCTCAATGCTCTGAGGCGGAATGTGCTTGAGAATGCGCTTGGCATACGCGCGATCCTCGCTCAGATCCACCTCCATGCCGTCTACGCGGCGCTTGATAAAGGCGTCGATCTCGCTATCGCCCGCCCTGCCGGAGGCACCGATGAAAAACAGAACCAAGCCAATGGGGATCAGTACGGCGGAGAGAATGTAGGTGATATAGCTCATGCCCAGCCAGAGCAGAAGAACACCGACCACCATCATGCCCATGCCGACAAACTTAGGAGTGTCACTCTTTTTGAAATAATTGATGTTGTTTTTGAAATCCACGAAAAAAACCGCCTTTCTTGCTTGGTACCCCATTATAACAGATATTGGCGGTATTGTCAAGAAACCGTTGGTTGACATTTTTATCTGCTTGGTTGAGAGCGCGGATTTGCTCAGAGATGAAAAACGGTGCGATAGCGTTGGGCGAGCGGTGTGATACGGGCGCGATATTCCTGCAGCTCCTGCGCATTGTCCAGCGTATCCAGCAGCGGCAGCGTGATGGTTTCAAGGGGATGGAATTGCTTGGGATAGGGCGTGTCGATTGAGTCGGAGACGGGTACGCTGTCGGGATCGAGCGCGGCGAGGATATGGCGGTCGAGCATATAAAGCAGGCGCTCGAGCACCTGTTCGGCACGAGTGCTTTTTTTGAGCTTGACGCAGAGCATAAATATCTCGGTTAAGCCAATGAGCAGCTGCCCTTCGTAAAAGCCGGCGAAATCGTCACCGAGCAGGGCATGATGCAGCTCGACCTTGCGCTCCAGCCAAGAGAGTCGCTGCTCGTCGTTGGCATCGTGTGGAATCAGGCGATGCAGCGCGATGGCGGCAATATCCCCTGCACGAAAGAGCGTCAGCTTATCCTGTGCATACAGCGCATCGCCCTCCAGCACGCAGGTGGCGTAAACCTCGCGGCTGTCACGCAGCGAGGGGATCTTGTCATAATATATCTTCGCCCTGGCGCGCAGTGTGGGATCGGTACACTGGCTGCAGACCTGCGTCATATAGCGATATGCTGCAATCAGAACTCCCGGCTCGGTACAATAGGTCTCCAGGCGATGCGTCAGCATGACCAGGTATTCCACTCTCTCCGGTGTGCACAGCTGAGCCCGATATGCCAGCAGCATGAGCCAGATGCAAAGCGTATGCTCCTCCGGGCGCAGGATCACCTCGCTGACCAGAAGCTCCCAAACGGCCTCCTTGTCGCCCTTTTGGTAATAAGCTTCCTTCAGTCGAGCGTAAAAACGACGACGATCTGAGTTTTCCCACACTTCGTTCATACCCAGTAGCGCGTCGGTTGAGGTGTGGTATAGAATGGCAAGGCGCGGCAGCATTTGCAGATCGGGCTGCACCAGTCCACGTTCCCACTTGGAAACGCTCTGCGCCGAAACGCATAGGTGCTCCGCAACCTGCTCCTGTGTCAGATTTTGCTGCATCCGCAAATGCTTGAGGCGTTCGTTCAGCTTCATAAAAATCCCCTCCGTTTTGGTAGTATCATTATACCATACGGAGGGGGTATCGGTCAAGCGACCGTTTGGATAGTCGCAGCTGTCCAAAAGGGATGAGTTGTGGTATTATAAGGTCATTTTAACGGCGCGTGTGGCAAGATAGGTCTCGACGTGCAGCTCCTCCAAGCGGCCCTCGCCGTTGGTGTCGCCGTACAGATGCGTCAGCACAAAGCCGGCGGCAAGCTGCGAGCCGATCTGCTCCTCAACGGAGTGAGAGAATTGCATTCCGCAATCCTCGTCCTCCAAAAGCTTGCGCTGTTCTTCGTTGTGCAGCGGATTGAAGGGCATGGTGTGAACGATGGCACGCTCATCCCCGTCCACCAGGTAATTGACCTCGTTGGCAAGACCGCACAGCAGCACGCCGCCCTGCCGCAGCACACGGTGACATTCTTTGAACAGCGGCGCGACCTCTTCGATGTAGGAATTGGAAACAGGGTGAAAGATCAGATCAAATTCTCCGTCCTCAAAGGGCAGAGGCTTTGTCATATCCGCGCGAACGATGCGAATATCATAGCCCTCGCGCTGAGCCACCATACGCTCGCTCTGCAGCTGGCGCTCGGAATAATCCAGCACGGTGCACACCGCGCCAAGTGCGGCAAAAATGGGCATCTGCTGTCCGCCGCCGCTGGCAAGTCCCAGCACCCGCTTACCCTTCAGATCGCCAAACCACGCGTGCGGAACCGCCTTGGTCGGTGTCAGCAGCACATCCCATTCTCCGCGCAGTGCTGCAGCGTAGGTGTCGTGGTCGATGGGGATGCCCCATTCCCAGCCTTCCTCGATCCAGCGGTCGATGGTTTCGGCATTGATATCCTGATAGTTCATGGCGGTGCTCCTTTGCATGACGGTGTTTTCTACATTTTACCACACCAACGCACGCGTGTCAAGCAAATCACGGTTGAAAAACCCGTACCAAAGGTTGAATTTTGCGCATGATACGGCTTCAAAGCAAATGTCCCTGTCGCCGCAGCGCCTCCTCAATCGCGTCTGCGTGGATGCAGCAGAGCTCGTCGCTCGGCGCCTCGACCATCAGGCGCAGCACGGGCTCGGTTCCCGAGGGGCGAAGCAGGGCACGCCCCTGCTCGCCGAGCGCACCGCAAGCGCACTCGACCGCCGCGACTACAACGGGGTCGGTGGCGGCGCTTTGCTTATCTCGCACGCGCAGATTGCGCAGCACCTGCGGATAAAAGCGGAAGGGGGCGGTCAACTCGCTCATGGGCTTTTTGCTCGCCAGCATGACCTCCATCAGCTTGAGCCCCGTCAGAATGCCGTCGCCCGTGGTGGCGTGCTTGGAAAAGATGACATGCCCCGATTGCTCTCCACCGAGCGCCAGCCCGTGTGCCGCCATGTACTCGTACACGTAACGGTCACCCACCGCCGTTTTGGCACAGGAAATGCCGCACTCGCGCAGCGCGTGAAACAGCCCAAAATTGGACATGACCGTTGCGACGACGGTATCCTCCGTCAGCTCGCCCTGCGCCTTGAGATAGTTAGCGCAAACGTAAAGAATATGGTCGCCCGTGACGACCTGCCCACGGTCGTCCACGCACAGACAGCGATCGGCGTCGCCATCAAAGGCAAAGCCAATGTCAAGTCCTTGCTGCATGACCAGAGATTGCAGCGCCTCTATGTGCGTGGAGCCGACGCCGCGATTGATGTTGAGCCCGTTGGGCTCGGCACCGATGACGTAGGTGGTCGCCCCCAGCGCGTCGAAAACCGCCTTGGCAATGCTCCACGCGCTGCCGTTGGCGCAGTCCAGCCCGATGCGCAGATTGCGGAAGGAATATTGCCCCAGAGAAATGAGATACCCGATGTATCGGTTGCGCCCCGCAACATAATCCACCGACCGCCCGATCGCATCCCCCGTCGCACGCGCAAGTCGGGCACCCTCGGGATCGTCCAGCACCGCCTCTATGCGCTGCAGCACGTCATCCTCCATTTTTTCACCGCTGCGACCAATCAGCTTGATTCCGTTGTCCGAGGCGACATTATGGCTGGCAGAGATCATAATGCCGCAGTCAAAGCCGTCCACGCGAGTAACGTAAGCGACAGAGGGCGTGGTCGTGACATGCAGCAGATAGGCATCCGCGCCCGAGGTGACGATGCCGCTGACCAGCGCTGCCTCCAGCATATAGGAAGAGCGACGTGTGTCCTTGCCGATCACGATACGGGCGCGCTTGCCGTCTGCCTCATGCTCCGCGGCGTAAAACTGTCCGAGATACCGCCCGATAAAAAACGCGTGCTCCGGCTTGAGCGTGACGTTTGCCTGCCCGCGAAAGCCGTCCGTTCCGAAATATTTTCCCATATCGCCCTCCTTATTGCTGCGACACAATGCTGCCGTCGTGCTTGAGAATGCTGCAGGGCGGCAGCGTGCCGCGCACGCTTGTCAGCGGATAGACTCTGCTGCCGCGCCCGATAACCGTTCCCGGGTTGAGCACGCTCCCACAGCCGATCTCGACACCGTCGCCCAGCATTGCTCCCAGCTTTTTTCTCCCCGTGGGGATAGCGGCGCCCCCCGCAACGTGAACGACAACGGGCGAGCGATCACCCTTGACGTTGGAGGCGATGGCGCCGGCACCCATATGCGCGCGATAGCCGAGGATGCTGTCGCCGACATAATTGTAGTGCGGTACCTGTACGCCGTCAAACAGGATGGTATTTTTGAGCTCGGTTGCGTTGCCCACGACACACCCCTCACCGATCAACACCGCGCCGCGGACATAGGCGTTGTGGCGGATCTCGCTGTTTGCCCCGACGATGCAGGGCGGCAGCAGACAGGCGGACGGGGCAACGCTCGCACTTTGGTGGATCCACACCCCCGCCGCAGGTGAGAGGTATTGCTCCTCCGGCAGCGCTGCACCCAGCGCCTCAATACAGGTGCCCAGTCCTCCCAGCGCATCCCACGGATCACGGAAGCGCAACAGATATTCGGCAGCGATCGTGTGTGAAAGATCAAAAAGATCGGTGACGGTAACGC
Organism: Clostridia bacterium; assembly: GCA_017452545.1. Taxonomy (GTDB): domain Bacteria; phylum Bacillota; class Clostridia; order Oscillospirales; family CAG-272; genus SIG644. Next base: position 6,763 of record JAFTME010000031.1, read on the forward strand.
GCATCATAACAATCATCCTTTCTGCAAAAGCCGGGCATTTTGTTGGCTTTTCTATCACAATTTTATGCCGCGCGTGCAGAAAGCGTGAAAAAGCGCCCATGTCGGTGGCGTAAAAAAGGGGTAACCCTTTTTCAAAAGAGTTACCCCGTGCTCCTCCCGGAGCTTTATGGTATATCAGAGATATTGTGCAAGGAAGTCCTTCATTTCGCTGATCAACGTCAGCGCCTCGGCAGAGGTTGCGGACTCCGCAAAAATACGCAGCAGCGCCTCGGTGCCGGAGAAACGGCAGATGAGGAAGGAGTCATCCTCAAAATAAACCTTGCAGCCATCCTCGTAGTTGACACGCGTGATTGCTTTGGAGAAAACAGGCAACTGCTTTTGCTCCATGATCAGCTCGTTGATCTTTGCCTTGTTTTCGGCAGGGAAGCGCAGGTTGTCCTCCTCCATGGCATAGGCACCGTATTTTTTGACCAGCTCCGCCCAAAAGGCAGACGGTGACATACCGGTCGCAGAGACCATCTCCACAAACAGAGAGGCCGCGTAAATGGAATCCTTGCCGTGGATATGTCCGCGTACCGTCAGTCCACCCGAGGACTCGCCGCCGAGCACCGCGTCGGTCTCATCGATCTTAGCCGAGATGTATTTGAAGCCAACGGAGACCTCATAGCAGACCTCACCAAACGAGGCTGCGACCTTGTCCAGCATATGTGTGGTGGCAAGATTGCGGACAACGGGGCCTTTCCAGCCGCGATATTCGTGCAGATAATAGTAGAGCATGACCAGAATGCTGTTGGCATCCATATAGTTGCCTTGGTTGTCGATGATGCCCAAACGGTCGCCGTCGCCGTCAAAGGCGATGCCGAGATCATACCCGCCCTGACGAACGAGCAGCGCAAGATCGGACAGCGTCGCGCGGGTGGGGGCGGGAACACCGCCGCCGAAATATGCATCCTTATTGCTGTTGATGATATCCACGGTGCAGCGCGTCGTGTTGAGAATGACGGTCAGCGGATAGGTACCCGAGCCGTGCATGGGGTCGAACAGAATACGAAGTCCGCGATCGCGGATGACGTTCACGTCCAGACGGGAGAGAATGGAGTCGATGAAGGGATCAAAGGGGTTCTTCATCTGCTCAATCATGCCGCAGGCAACTGCTTCATCGTAAGGCATACTGCGGATGCGATCAGGGGTAACGTCAGCGATATAGCGCTCGAGGCAGGAGGTACATTCCACGTCGGCATCACGCCCCTCCTCCACGATCAGCTTGATGCCGTTGTCCGAGGCGGGGTTGTGGCTGGCGGTGATCTCAATGCCGAAGCGATAGCCGAAATGCTTAACGAGAAACATGACCAGCGGCGTCGGTGTGCTGCGTCCGAGCACGCGAACGGAAAAGCCGTTGGCGCTGAGCACCTCTGCAACCCAGCGAGCGGCACTGTCCGACAAAAAGCGGCGGTCGTAGCCGATGACGGTGGGTGTGTCCTGCTTGCCCTGCGCGATCATCATGTTACAGATGCCCTGCGCGGTCCTGCAGATGTTTTCCTTGATAAAATCGTCTCCGATGACGGCTCTCCAGCCGCCCGTTCCAAAGCGAATGTCGTGCACGGTGCGTTACCACTCTCGCGTGATGCGAGATCCTTTCTCGTTTGTGAGATTTTATTATACTCCAAAATGCGAAAAAAATCAAGAGTATGAGCAAAAAAAGTCGAAGCGAAGGCGTGAAATACGCAAGGCAGGCTGCCCCACAGGGCAGCCTGCCATCGATTATTGAACGTGAAGGGCGTCAGAGGTGTATTCCACACCGAAGATGCTGGCAAAGGCGAACAGGCGTCTTGCCATATCCTGACGAGTCACGGTGTTACTCGTGGGAGACCAGAGCGCACCGTTTGAGAGCGGGTAAGAGGAGAGCGAGCGCTCGGCGCGTTCGATCGCATCAAGGATGGCTGACTCATCCGCCTCGCCAAGCCCGCTGATGGACAGCGGATTGGGGTTGGAAACGGTAAAGTAAGCACCGCTTGAGCCGCCGATCATGGAGATCATGGCAGAGGAAATGATGTTGGAGCCGGTCACGGTATCCAGCAGGGCGTCTGCCTCGCAGCCGAGAAGGCCGTCCGCACCGAACAGATGCGTCGAATTGTGCTCACCCGACGACACGGAGGTTGCCAGCTTGAACATGGAGGACAGCGCGTCTGCCTCACGGTCGAACTGCTCCTCGCTCATACCGCTTGCCTTGGCATCGGCGAGCGTCAGGAACATGGAGGAAACCAGAGAGGAGTAGGTGTTGGCGATCTCGGTGGGAAGGCCCATGTCGATCAGCATGGAGGGGGAGATGGCGGCGGCGATTGAGCGCGCACCGCCCTCGGACAGATCAGCCAGCATCGCCGTAATGCGCTCAACGCGCTGCTCGGGTGTCAGCGATTCGTCGGTCAGCGCCATCAGCGTACCGGCAGAGGAGAGCAGATCGCCGACGACAGCGGACGGAGAGGTGTTGCCCTGATCCAGCGCCTGCTTAAGCGCTACGACGTCCGCACCAATGACGGCTGCACCTGCGATCAGCGTATTTTTGGCGTGCTCATCGCTGCCGGAAAGCGCCGTCATGCTGTCCATGATCGCGCCAACGGCACCCGAGCCCGCCTCGGAGAGCAGCTTGTCGACCAGCTCACCGGTGCCCTGGGTTTCGGTGCTGCTTGCGAGCAGGTTAGCAACCGAGTTGAGCGCGGTGGATACGGTCAGTGCATCTTCGGCACTCATGCTCTGCGCGATGGAGGCAACGTCCTGCATCACCATATCCGTGCGGCAGGGCAGACTGCTCTGCAGCTGTTCCGCAGAGGCAAGAGAGGAGGCACCCGCATCGTTGAGCTTGCCCTGGGCAACCTCGTGGTTTGCCGCAGCGTTGAGCGCAACGATCAGGGATTCAATGTCGGTAACCGTCAGACTCTTGTTCTGCGCGTTTTGAAGCTTAGACGAGGTGACGGCGGTGTTCTCGGTGACGTCAACGACGGGAACATAACCCTCGGGCAGCGGAGAGAGCGTGTCGTTCAGCAGCGAGGAGAGCTCCTCCGCCGTCACGCGACGGGGCTGCTCAAGGATCGTCCAGCCCTTCTGGCAGACGATGGAGGTGAATTCACCGTTGTCTGCAACGGTAAAGGTGCCGGCGATCGAGGGGCTGATGGACAGCTGTACGCCATCGGCGTCATATACAAGAATGGAGCCGCCGCTCATGGAAACAAAGCGGTAAACGGCAGCGCCGTCGTGCTCAATGGTCAGGATCTGATATGCGTTGGCGCGTGTGTTCTGCTGCACAACGTATTTTGCGGCGGACTTGGCACCGGCAAAGGTGCGCTTGGAGCCGGAGAGCAGCATCAGCGTGGGTGCGCCGTCATCTGCACCGAGCGGAATGAGCGTGGGTGCGATGCTCTGCGTGACCTGATCCGCCTTCTCCTTGGCTGCTGCGGCAGCATATTCGGCAAACCATGCGGCAAGATCGTCGGGGTTGATCTCGCTGTCGGCAGCAAAGTCCGCTACCATACCGGCAGCCATGCCGGCAGCCGCTGCGGGCGAGATGTCTACGCCGTAGCCCGTGAGAATATCGTACAGATCGTCACCCAGCGTGACCATGCGCTCTACATCCGCCTGACCGATGCCGCTTGCCAGCGCGTCGGCGGTGTCCTGCAGAATGCGGTTGTACATATCGTCCTTATCAGAGGGAAGATCCATGCTGTACGCAACGGCGCGAAGGCTCAGATTGACGACCTCGGGAATGAGCACGCGCAGCTGCTCGTCACGGTAGAGCGCATCAATGACATCATCGGTGAAATCCTTGTTGGTGGCAACCGAGAGATAAGCGACGGTTTCGTTGGCTTCACCCGTCGAGGCGTCGGCGATGGTTTCGATCACGTCGTGCTCAATCATGGCGCAGGCAATGTCGGCAAGCGTGTGAACGTTCTGGCGGAAGGTTACCGTCGTGCTGTCGGCAAGTGCCTTGTACAGCACGTCCAGCGTGGGGTCAACGACCTCACTCAACTGCGGCTTGGGCATATCCATGTATGTTTGACCGTGGTTCCATGCATCGCAGGCATCGGCAACCATCGTGGCGGCAAGGTCGGCGATCAGTACCGAATCCTCAAAGGTCACAGCCGCCTCCTGCAGGCGTGCTGCCTCGGTGTCGGACCAATCGGCAACCGGCTTGTCGGTCATATCCATTGCGCAGTCGTACAGGGCAGCAACGGTACCGACCTCGTCAGCAAGGCGGACGCGCTCACCCTTGTAGCGGGTGGTGGTCAAAGAATTAAACAGCCACTTGCCGCCCAGCGCACGGTTAAGCTTTACAGCAGGAGCGTTGCAGATGTCGGTCAGCGGGTTTTCCTCCTCAGCGGGCAGAGCGATGCTCGTCGCCTGCTCGGCGATGCACAAAAAGCCGGTGATGGGGGAGAGGAGCGAAGCCAGAACCAGCACGCCGCACAGCACGCCGACCAGCGCGCCAAGACCCTTGGAAAGACCGCCCTCGGGGAAGGGGAGCGACTCCAGCAGCAGCTTGAGCGGCTTGTCAGCCAGCTTGGTGAGCAGCGTAACGATCCAGTGAAGACCGAGAAAGATCACAGGTGCAACAATGACCGTGATCAGCGCGGCAAGAACATCGTTGATATTTCCGCTGCCGGCATCCAGCACCGACACGTCCATGCCGGAGGATGCAAGCGTGGTTTTGGCAATGTCGATCGAGGCGCTGCCTGCGGCAGACGCGATCAGCTTTGCGATCAGCACCGAGATGACAATGCTGACAAACAGCATCACGGCGCGGATAAGTGCACGCAGAAGTCCGCGGCGACAGCCGAGGAGTACGTTGATCAATACGATCACAAGTGAAAAAATGAGTAAGCCTGCCGGAATGGCAGAGAACATCATTTCCATAAAAGCCTCCATATAAAAAGCAATAATACTACAGGATAATTATAGCATATTTTAAAAAAAAATCAAGCGCTCGACGGAATTTTCCCGTCAAACTCTTGAAAAACCAAAAAACTTCTGCTATAATGCAGGTACGGTACCAATGAATGCTTACCGAAATTAACCGCAAAGGGGAATACCGCATATGGGAAAGATTACGTTTATGGGTGCTGGCAGCACCGTATTCGCTAAAAACGTTCTGGGCGATTCCATGCTTACCGAGGCTTTGTGCGACTTTGAGATGGCGCTGTACGACATTGATGCCGAGCGTCTGGAGGAGTCCTACATCATGGTCACCGCGCTCAACCGTAATATCAATCAGAACCGTGCCAAGATCACCAAATATCTGGGCGTAGAAAACCGCAAGGAAGCGCTGCGCGGCGCAGACTTCGTTGTAAACGCCATTCAGGTTGGCTTGTACGAGCCCTGTACCGTGATTGACTTTGAGGTTCCCAAGAAATACGGCCTGCGTCAGACCATCGCTGACACGCTGGGCATCGGCGGTATCTTCCGCGCTCTGCGTACCATTCCCGTCATGGCGGATTTTGCCCGTGACATGGAGGAGGTCTGCCCCGATGCGTGGTTCCTCAACTATACCAACCCCATGGCAATGCTCTCCGGCTATATGCAGCGCTATACCGGCGTTAAGACGGTCGGCCTTTGCCATAGTGTGCAGGCTTGCTCCCGCGGACTTCTGGGCGCGCTCGGTATCGAGTATAAGGAGCCGATCTATGAGAAGATTGCAGGCATCAATCACATGGCATGGCTGCTTGAGCTCAAGAGCGGCGATGGCACCGACCTGTATCCCGAGATCCGCCGCCGTGCGCTGGCAGAGCTGGAAAAATGCCCGAGAGCAAATGCGCTGACCTGGTTCGCTACGAGTACATTCGTCGCCTGGGCTACTACTGCACCGAGTCCAGCGAGCATAACGCAGAATATAACAACCTGTTCATTAAGGCGGCCTATCCCGAGCTGATCGAGCGTTACAATATTCCGCTGGACGAGTATCCCCGTCGATGCATCAATCAGATCGCCGGCTGGAAGAGCCAAAAGGAAAACTATCTCAACGATAGAGTTTCCCACAGCCGCACGGGCGAGTACGCTTCCTATATCATGGAAGCCATCATGACCGACAAACCGTATAAGATCGGCGGCAACGTGCTCAACCGCGGTCTGATTTCCAATCTGCCTGCTGAGGCGTGTGTTGAGGTGCCTTGTCTTGTCAATCATTTCGGCGTTCAGCCGACCGTCGTCGGTCCGCTGCCCACCGTCTGTGCTGCCATGAATATGACCAACATCAACGTTCAGCTGCTGACCATCGAGGCTGCCGTCACCCGTAAGAAGGACGTCATCTATCAGGCGGCTATGCTGGATCCGCATACCTCCTCCGAGCTGTCCATCGACGATATCGTCCATCTGTGCGATGACCTCATCGAGGCACACGGAGATTATCTGCCGAAGTATTATTAAAGGGAACGGCGGGGGGAACCTTTTTTGCAGAAAAGTATGATCGCAAGCGATCAGCGAGTTTGCCTCGGCGGCTCAACACCGCCGTTTCGGGCAAGCCCGAAAGCAGCAAACATCGGTTCCCCCCGTACCCTCTCCAAAAAATCTTGGAGAATTTATAGGTTAAAGTCCAAGCATTTGCTTTCTACAGAAAGGACATCAAACCCATAGGGGAGGGGCGTGCTCCTTCTGAAATTGAACACTTTTCTAAAATCAAAAGGCTGTTGCAATCCAACCGTTTTTGATGTATAATATTTATCATAAAAGTGTTGGCGTTACTTTTGAGAAAAGTGACAGAAAAGGAGTAAATACAATGAAACTGAAATCGTGGACACGTGTGCTGAGCTTACTTTTGGTGCTTTTGATGCTGTGCGGCACCGTATCTTGGCTTGGCTGCAACACAGATGATGCAGAGCCCGCGCCGGGCGTTGAGTCCAATCCCGACCCCGACCCCGATCCCGATCCAGAGCCCGACTCCGAACCTGAACCCGAACCGGTTTTCGAA
>JAFTME010000032.1 GCA_017452545.1 Clostridia bacterium
ACCGACGGGACGGCAGAAAAGGGCACTGTCCTTTCACAATCGCCGTCCGCGGGGGCGATCCGCCGTGTCGTTCCGGGCAGGCGCCGCTGCGCGCTGCAGCTGACGCTCAGCGCAGGCGAGGCTCGCGTGACGCTGCCTGACGTGATCGGGCAGAGCGCTGCGACTGCTGCACTGCAGCTGCGGGAGATGGGGCTTACCGTCAAAAAGGAAACGCGGCGCAGCACGCAATATTCACCGGGGCAGGTCATTGAGATGCGCCCCGCTCCCGGATCTCTTGTGCGACCGGGCGAGGCGGTAACGCTGGTGGAAAGCACGGTGGCGACAATTCGCACGCTCACCGTTCCCGACGTTGTCGGGCTGGATGCCGCAACGGCAGCAGCACGGCTGCGCGGTGCGGGGCTGATCCCCGACACGACACTCTACGCGCCGTCGGCACAGCCCGAGGGGGCGGTCATTTCGCAATATCCGCTCTCCGGTACGCTGGTCACGGCGGGTATGCGCGCCACGCTGACGCTCAGCGACGGCACGCTGATGCCGCCACCGCAGGAGAGTGTTGAGGATATGCCGCGCGGCGAGCAAGGCAGCGCAGAGGATATGCCGGGCAGTCCGCAAGGTGGACAGCAAGCGCCCGATGCTTCGCAATATGAAGATGAAATTTCCCCACCGCAAGCAGGCGATGGCAAAAAATTCGACCTGTTCGGGTGGTTTTCCTGATCCGCGCCGAGGCGCGGACATACATACCGCGCTCGGCGCGAACGCTAAGAAAGAGAACGATACTTATGACGCAACGCTGCACGAACAACCATCCCACCCATCACGCCACCGGCATTTTGCTTCAGGGCGTGGGAGGGCGCTATACCATTCGTCTTGACGACGCCCCGACCGACACACCGCTGCACGGGCAGACGGTACACTGTCGCGCCAAGGGGTCTTTTCGTCATAACGGCATCACGCCGCTGCCGGGCGATCGCGTGGTGATCGGCTACAGCGATGCCTCGTATTCGCAGCGCGAGGGGGGCATTTGCCCCGATCCCGACGGCACGGATATCCGCATTGAGGACATTCTGCCCCGTCGTAACGCACTCATCCGTCCGCCCATGGCAAATCTTGACGTTTTGTTTATCACGTTTGCGGCAGCAGCCCCCACCCCTATTCTCTCCATGATCGACAAGCTGATCTGCATTGCGGAGCACAACCGCATTGAGCCGGTGATCATCATCGGAAAGAGTGAGCTGGATGCTGCAGCTGCCGACGCCTATGCGGCGCTTTATCGCAAGGCAGGCTTTGCCACCTTTGCGCTGAGCTGCTACACGGGCGAGGGCACCGACGCCGTTCGCGCTTATATCCGCGCATCGCTGCCCGGCAAGATCGCTGCCTTTGCGGGCGCCTCGGGTGTGGGAAAATCCACGCTGATGAATCTGCTCTTCCCCGCACTCGCACAAGAGACGGGCGACGTCAGCGAAAAGACAGAGCGCGGTCGCCACACGACGCGCAAGGTCACGCTCTTTCCCGCGCAAATGCTGCTGGGAGATGCCGACGCGACTGCCCTGCCCGACTGCTACATTGCGGACACGCCCGGCTTTTCGTTGCTGGATTTTGAGCGCTTTGACTTTTTTGAAAAGGACGATCTGCCTGCCACCATGCGCGAGTTCGCGCCCTATCTCGGTCAATGCCGCTACAAGGGCTGCACGCATACCAAGGAGGAGGGCTGTGCCGTTCTCGATGCCGTTGCGCGCGGTGAGATCGCACGCTCCCGCCACGACAGTTTTTTGGATATTTACAACGATCTCAAGGATAAGCGCCCCTGGAACAAGCCGCCGCGGCGGTTCTGAGCGCCCCTGTCCGATGCATTGAAAGGAGCCGACAGCATGAAGGCCTGGATCTTTACGGGGGGTACCATCTTCCCCGACAACATTCCCGAGCGTCCCGAGGCGGGGGATCTGTGTATCGCCGCCGATTCGGGGCTCAACAACGCACGGGCGCTTGACGTTCGCGTGTCCGTCGTAGTCGGCGACTACGATTCGCTTGGACACCGCCCCGACGTTGAGAGCGACGTGGAGGTCATTACCGTGCCTGAGGAAAAGGACGTGACCGACACCCAGCTTGCCGTACAGCTTGCGTTGGAGCGTGGCGCACAATGGATCAACATCATCGGCGGTCTTGACGGACGGCTGGATCACACGCTCTCCAATCTCGCCATTCTGGAGGATCTTGCGCTGCTCGGCGTGCACGCGACCATCGCCAACGGACAAAGCCGCGCGCGCTATCTCAAGGCAACCAGCACGCTGCTCGCACGCACCAAATACCGTTACGTATCGCTCATTGCCGCTGATCCTGTGGTCAAGGGCGTCAGCATCGAGGGGTGTAAGTACCCGCTGACCAAGGCGACGCTGCGCCGCACGCATCAATACGCTGTCTCCAACGAGATCGAGGGCAACTGCTGTCTGATCTCGGTGCGCAAGGGTGCCATTTACGTCATTGAGTCCCGCGACATCTGATCGCCGCCCCCTATATTAAACTTATATCAAAGGAGAATACTTATTATGTACGCAAGAGATTACCGCCATTACGCATGGAATGCACTCACCGGTCACTGGGGCTATGCCATTTTGGCCTACGTGCTGTATAGTGTGCTGTATATCGCCTCCGCCTCGCTCGCCGGTCTTGGGCCGCTGGTCGTCTATGGCCCGCTGATGGTTGGCATGAGTGGCATGTATATGGGCTTGGTTCGTCGTCACGAGCTGTCGGTCGAGCGCTTTTTCGACGGCTTTACGTGCAGCTTTGTCGACAACTTTTTAGCAGGACTTCTGGTCGGTCTGTTTACCTTCCTTTGGTCGCTGCTGTTTATCATTCCCGGCATCGTCAAGGCCATCTCCTATTCGATGACCTTCTATATCCTGCGTGATCATCCCGGAATGTCTGCGATGGATGCCATTGAAGCATCCAAGCGCATGATGCACGGCAGAAAGTGGAACTTTTTCTGCCTGCAGCTCAGCTTTATCGGCTGGTACTTGCTCTGCCTGCTGACGGGTGGTCTTCTTTTCCTGCTGGTCGCGCCCTACAACTATACTGCGAATGCCGTTTTCTATGAATCCATCAAAAACACCGCACAGGAATAACCGCCTCCACTTCCCCTTATCTTTGTACGAAAGGATACGCTCATGCAAGACAATGCTATGCAATTTCTTCCCCTCTGTCGCGCCGACATGGATGCCCGCGGTTGGGATGCGCCGGATTTCGTCTACGTGACGGGTGACGCTTACGTCGATCACCCCTCCTTTGGCGTGTCTATCATCTCGCGCGTGCTGGAGGCGGCGGGCTATCGCGTCGCCATTCTCTCCCAGCCCGACTACAAAAGCTGCGATGCCTTCCGCGAGTACGGCAAGCCTCGCCTTGGCTTTCTCGTCACGGCTGGCAACATCGACTCCATGGTGGCGCACTATACCGTTGCCAAGAGAAAGCGCACCTACGATTATTACAGCGCAGGAGGTGTGATGGGCAAGCGCCCCGATCGCGCCTGCATTGTCTACAGCAATCGCATCCGCGAAGCGTATGGGGACGTGCCCATTATTCTCGGCGGTCTTGAGGCATCGCTGCGCCGCTTTGCGCACTACGACTACTGGGACGACAAGGTGCGCCGTTCGGTGCTGGTCGATTCTCGCGCCGATCTTCTGACCTACGGCATGGGCGAGAACATTCTTTTGCGCATTGCCGCGCTGCTGAGCCGTGGCGTTCCCATCAAAAAGATTCGCGACGTGCGCGGAACGGTCTATCTGTGTCGTCCTGACGATGCGCTGCACTTCCCGCTCGCTGCTACCTTTGATTACAACGTACTCAAGAGCGATCCCGAAAAATACGCCGAGGCATTCGGTATTCAGTATAAAAACCAGGACGCCATCTCGGGCAAGGCCATCGCGGAGCTGTACGACGGCAAAATGCTGGTGCAAAATCCTCCCATGCCGCCGCTGGAGCGCGAGGAGCTGGATCGCGTTTACGCGCTGCCCTACATGCGGGATTATCATCCCTCCTACCGTGCTGCAGGCGGTGTTCCCGGCATTGAGGAGGTCAAGTTCTCCATTACGCACAACCGCGGCTGCTTCGGCGCCTGCAACTTCTGCGCGCTTGCCTTTCATCAGGGGCGCACCGTGCGTTCGCGCAGCATCGAGAGCTGCGTCGAGGAGGCGAAAAAGATCGTCGCGCTGCCCGATTTCAAGGGATACATTCACGACGTTGGCGGTCCGACCGCCAATTTCCGTGCTCCCGCTTGCGAAAAGCAGCTGAAAAGCGGCGTATGCACCAACAAAAAATGTCTTGCCCCCACGCCCTGCAAGAATATGAAGGTGGATCACACCGAGTACATTGCGCTGCTGCGCGCCATCGAGCAGGTGGAGGGGGTCAAGAAGGTATTTATCCGTTCGGGCATTCGCTTTGACTATCTGCTTGCTGACAAAAATGACGCCTTTTTCAAAAAGCTGGTGGCGGATCACGTCAGCGGTCAGCTCAAGGTTGCCCCCGAGCACTGCGCCCCCGGCGTACTGGACTGCATGGGCAAGCCCCATTTTGAGGTTTATCAGCAATTCCGCCGCCGCTATTTCGAGCTGACTAAGTCCATCGGCAAGGAGCAATATCTCGTGCCCTATCTCATGTCCAGCCACCCCGGCTCGACGCTGCAGGAGGCGGTCGAGCTTGCCGTTTGTCTCAAGCGCGACGGCTACGCCCCCGAGCAGGTGCAGGATTTCTATCCCACCCCCGGAACGGCATCTACCGTCATGTACTATACGGGCATCAACCCGCTGGACGGCAAGCGGGTGTTTGTTCCCACCGACTATCACGAAAAGCAGCTGCAGCGCGCGCTTTTGCAATACAACCGCCCCGAAAATGCAC
>JAFTME010000033.1 GCA_017452545.1 Clostridia bacterium
ATAGGCTCCCTTGTGTAAAGGGAGCTGACGCCGAAGGCGGCTGAGGGATTGGTTTGAGTGAAAATCTAACAGTTTACAATCCCTCCGTCACGGCAAGCCGTGCCACCTCCCTTTACACAAGGGAGGCTCATTACCGCCCGACAGTACACCATAAGGTGTAACACACTATACCTTGCAGAGCAAGGCGTGTGAAAAAAGACAGAGAATTTTCACATTCTCTGTCTTTTTCCGTAGGGGCGAACTGCGTTCGCCTGCGGGCGTTCACAGAACGCCCCTACGAAGATGATTTTCTATCGGTAGTAAAACCTGCTTTATGGAAGGTGCCCCTTGGGGGAACTTCTTGCAAGAAGTTCCCCCAAACCCCTTCAAGAAACTTGGGGGCAAAGCAGAAAAAAGCGAGAGCCGCAGCTGCAGCGGCAGGATCGGAATAAGAATGCGCCGAGATGGACAGTTCCATCTCGGCGCGATTGTTTTAGCAGTGTTTTAAAAAACAAAGAGTGACGCGCGGGAGGAGCAAGCCCCTCCCCTACGGCTATTCCGTGGGGTTTGCGGTTTTGACGGATAAAACCGAGCCGTTCAATATCCAACCCCTTTATCCTTTGTCCCAAAGTTTTTTGAAAGGGGGCGCGGGGGAAAACTTTTGTGTACAAAAGTTTTCCCCCGCAAACACATTCCTCACCAATCTCCTCACCCATCCAGCTCCGGGAAGCGCGCGCGCAGAGCGGCGATATGCTCGGGGGTGGGCTCGGGGGTATTGGCAAGAGGAAAGTTGATCCCCATGCTTTGGTATTTTTCAAGGCAAAGTCGGCGAAACGGCAAGAGCTCTATGCGTTGCACGCAGGAATACGTTTTCCGGAGCTCGCATAAGCGCCGAATGGACGCGTCGTTGTCGTTGAGTCCGGGAATGTAGACGTGGCGCAGCCAAGTCACCTTTCCGCGCGCCTGCAGTTCCGAAAGGAACCGGTCGGCTGCCTGTCGCTTCATGCCCGTATAACGTAAATAATCCTCGTCGTTTGTATATTTGTAATCCAGCAGGACCAGATCGGTCACGTCAAGCAACGTCTGAACGTCCGCATTCCATACGCAGCCCGCCGTATCCAGCGCGGTATGAATGCCGTCGGTTTTGAGTGCCCGAAACAGCTCTGCTACAAACGCCGCCTGCATCAGCGGCTCCCCGCCCGAAACCGTCACGCCGCCTTCCTTACCAAAGTAAGGACGACAACGGCGAATGCGGTGCAGCAGCTCGTCTGTTGTCACCTGCTTGCCGCCGTGCACATCCCATGTGTCGGGATTATGGCAGCAGGCACAGCGCAGCGGACAGCCCTGCATAAAGACCACGGCACGAACGCCGGGTCCGTCGACCGTTCCGAGCGATTGGAACGAATGTATTCTTCCCGTCAGCATCAGACCGACGTATGGAAGGTACGGGAAATGACCTCACGCTGCTGCTCACGGGACAGCTTGCAGAAGTTGACCGCGTAGCCGGAAACACGAATGGTCAGGTTGGGATACTGCTCCGGATGCTCGTAGGCATCCATCAGCGTTTCGCGGTTGAGCACGTTGACGTTGAGGTGGTGTGCATCGTTGGAGAAGTAGCCGTCCATAATGGAGACCAGGTTATCCACGCGCTCCTGCTCGGTCTTACCCAGCGCGTCGGGTACGATGGAGAAGGTATTGGAAATACCGTCCATAGCGTCCGAATACAGCAGCTTGGATACCGAGTTGAGCGATGCGATCGCGCCGTTCTCCTCGCGGTTGTGCATGGGGTTAGCACCGGGAGCGAAGGGCTCGCCTGCCGCTCTGCCGTCGGGCGTTGCGCCCGTCTTTTTGCCGTATACAACGTTGGAGGTAATGGTCAGCACCGACAGCGTGTGCTTGGCATCGCGATAGGTCGGCGTCTTCATGAGCTCTTCGTGCACCAGATGTACCAGCTCCTGCGCGATGGTGTCCGCGCGGTCGTCATCGTTACCGTACTTGGGGAAGTCGCCCACCGTTTCAAAGTCGCAAATGACACCGTTGACGTCAACAATGGGGCGCACCTTGGCGTAACGGATGGCGGAGAGCGAGTCGGTGATGACGGACAAGCCCGCAATACCGAACGCCATCAGACGCTCAACCTGCGTGTCGTGCAGTGCCATCTGGATCTTCTCGTAGAAGTATTTATCATGCATATAGTGGATGCAGTTCATGGTGTTGACGTACAGACGGCACAGCCAGGAAAGATACTTCTTATAGCGCTCGTAGACCTTTTTGAAATCGAGGATCTCGTCGGTCATAGGCTCCATCTGCGGGCCGATGCGCGTGCCGAAGGTGTGATCGTAACCGCCGTTGAGGGCGATGAGCAGCAGCTTTGCAAGATTGGTGCGAGCACCGAAGAACTGCATCTGCTTGCCCACGCGCATTGCGGATACGCAGCAGGCAATGGCATAGTCGTCGCCAAAGAGAGGACGCATCAGGTCGTCGTTCTCGTACTGAATGGCATCCGTCTCGATTGAGATCTTGGCGCAGAATTTTTTGAAGCCCTCGGGCAGATGATTGCTCCAGAGCACCGTCAAATTGGGCTCGGGTGCAGGGCCAAGCGTCTGCAGCGTGTGCAGAATACGGAAGGAGGACTTGGTTACCAGCGTGTTGTGGTTTTTAGCCATACCGCCGACGGCCTCGGTGATCCACATGGGATCGCCGCCGAACAGCTCGTTATAGTCCGGAGTGCGCAGATGGCGCATCATACGCAGCTTGAGAACCAGCGCATCAAGCAGCTCCTGCGCGCCTGCCTCGTCAAGAATGCCCGCCTTGATATCTCGCTCGATATAAATGTCAAAGAAGGTGCTGGTACGGCCGAAGGACATCGCAGCGCCGTCCTGCTCCTTATTGGCAGCCAGGTATCCGAAATACGTCCACTGGATGGCTTCGTGTGCATTGGCGGCAGGGCGGCTGATATCGCAGCCGTAGGAGGCAGCCATTTCCTTGAGCTTGCCGAGGAAGGAGATCTGTCGCTGCAGCTCTTCGGAAAGGCGAATGGTATCGGCGGTCATATCGCCAAATCCGAGCTCGGACTTGTCCTTCTTTTTGTATTCGATCAGCTTGTCCACGCCGTACAGCGCGATGCGGCGGTAATCGCCGATGATACGACCGCGGCCGTAGGCATCGGGCAGTCCGGTCAGCAGCGCGCAATGGCGTGCGGCGCGCATCTCGTCGGTGTACACACGGAATACGCCGTCGTTGTGCGTGGTGCGATAGGTAAACTGCTCCTCTACCTTTTGAGAAAGCTCATAGCCGTAGGCCTTGCAGGCTTCACGCACCATGCGCATACCGCCAAAGGGGTGGATCGCTCTTTTGAGAGGGGCATCGGTCTGCAGACCGACGATCAGCTCGTTCTCTTTATCAACGTAGCCGGGAGCAAAATTGGTGATAGAGGACACGGTTTCGGTATCAACATCAAGCACACCGCCCTTGTCCTGCTCCTCCTTGAAGAGCGCGCGAATCTTTTCCAGCATTTTCTCCGTGCGCTCGGTTGCCGGCGCAAGGAAGCTGTCATCTCCGCGATAGGGGGTTACATTTTTCAGAATAAAATCACGTACGTTGATCTCGTTTTGCCAGATTCCTTCGTTGAATCCGTTCCATTGTGTAAAATTCATATCATTCTACCTTTCCTTTCGTTTCGATTGGCTCCATCGGATCTCGGGTACCCTTGATGAAAACAAAAAGCACCCCCGAATTATATCCTCGGAGCTGCCCAGACGGTCGGCAATATGGACATTTGCGACGCACTGTGTTACTTCACATTCCGTCAGCACCGCAAACATATGATTCTGTATTTGAAGTATATCATATTTTCTCCCGCTTGTCAAGGGCAATCGCAAAATTCGACATAAACTTTTTTCATCGCTTCGGATACTGCTTTTTTCATTTCACGATTGACAAACGCATAACAATTTGTTATAATGAAGATAATGATGCGGGAGAACCGCACGATAATACAACACAAGAAAGGAATCGCTTATGAAATCCAATCTTTTGCGCGCTCTGCTCTTGCTGCTTGCATTGATTCTCTGCCTTGGTACCGTTGCCTGTGCAACGCCCGACGAGGAAGATCCCGAGGAGCAGCCGGGTGAGGATCTTCCCGAGGAGGAAGAGCCCAAGGAGCCCGAAGAACCCCGCGTTTTCCCCGATGTTCCCGAGGAAATGCTCGACTTTGAAATGAACGTACTGCACTACACCATCGAGGGTAACCACGAGGGCATCAACCCTTGGTACGAGATCTGCCCCGAGGAGGGTATTGACTCTCACATCGGTGACCTGATCGCAGACGACATTTTCGACCGTGCTGCATGGATCGAGGAAAACTACGGTGTCACGCTGACCTGTACCTACATGAGCTACCTCAGCCTGCCCACCACCGTCAGCTCGCTGGTCAGCTCCGGCAGTGACGAATACCATTTGGTCGATGACTTTGGTCACGGTTCCATTTTGCTGTTCGGCAAGAATTACTTTTTGAACATCGCGGATATCGATTACATTGATTTCGAGAATCCCTGGTGGGTTGACGGCGCTATTGATGCACTCAGCATTGGTGATTACGTTGAATTCACGGCATCCGACATGCTGATCCTTGACAAGGGTGCAACCGCTATGATGTTCTACAACATTCCCATGGCAACCGACCTTGGTATTACCGAGCTGTACGACGATGTTCGCAATTATGAGTGGACCATCGAAAAGCTGGCTGAGTACGCCGAGCTGGGTCTGCGTGAGACCGGCAACGACATTCTTGATCACAACGATATCTACGGCATCGCAAACGGTGACGACCCCGTTACCTTCCTGTACTACGGTGCCGGCAAGCGTCTGGTCAATTTTGACGGCGACGAATTCTATTACGAATACGGCAGCAGCGAGGACACCTTTGACATTATGATCACCATTCTGGATGAGATCATGTATGCAGATTTCTTCTGGAACGGCTGGCTGACACGCAACGAGGTTCAGGGTGATGATCAGCCCTCCTTCAAAGAGGATGAGGCGCTGTTCAACTTCGGCATGGCTAAAAACTGCAACAGTCTGCGCGCGATGGAATCGAGCTATGGCATTCTGCCCATCCCTATGTACGATGAGTATCAGAGCATCTACTACAGCCAGGTCAGCCCTCACCACGACAGCTTGTTCGCGGTTCCCATGAGTGTCAAGGAGACCGACCTGCCCAAACTGGGCGCTACGCTGGAGCTGTTGGGCTACTACTCCTACTATGAAGTATATCCCGACTTCTACGACGTCGTTATCCAGGGTCGCGGTACGCGTGACGCCGAGTCCAAAGAAATGCTGGAGATTGCCTTCGCCAACCGCACCTATGACTTGGGCCTGATCTATGACCCTGTCAATTTTGCCGACAAGGTTCTGCGCTACACGCAGACCGGCAACAGCAACGTTGCTTCCTTCTTTGAGCAGTATCAGACGCAGCTGGAAACTGCCATGGAGGATCTGAACACCATGCTGGAGGAGCTCAACTAACGATCAATTCAAGGGCTTACGGATATTCCGTAGGCCCTTTTTTCATATATGTAAATTTTTCAATATGGGATTGACAGAACGCCGTTTATTTGATATAATTATTTTGTATAGCGGTCATTCCGCAAATATGATACACTGAAAGGAAGCAAACATGAAATCCAATCTTATGCGCGCCCTGCTTTTGCTGCTCGCTCTGATTCTGTGCCTCGGCACCGTCGCTTGCGCTACGCCCAACGACGATGAGCCCGGTGAGAATCCCGACGAGGACGTTCAGGGTGATGACACGACCGATGGCGAAGAGGAGGAGGAGCCTCGCGTTCTCCCCGACGTTCCCTCGGACATGATCGACTTCGAGCTTAATGTACTGCACTACACCGTTGATGGAAGCCATGAAAACTGGGTTCCGTGGGATGAGATCTGCCCGCAGGAGGGCATCGATTCTCACATTGGTGACCTGATCGCAGACGACATTTTTGACCGTGCTGCATGGATCGAGGAAAACTACGGTGTCACGCTGACCTGCACCTACCTCGGTCATGACAAGCTGCCCACCACCGTCAGCTCGCTGATCGGCTCCGGCAGTGACGAGTATCACCTCGTTGACGACTTCGGCTATGCCGCTCAGAAGCTGTTCGGCAAAAACTACTTCCTCAACCTGGCAGAGGTTGACTATATCGACTTTGAGAAGCCCTGGTGGGTCGACAGCTCGATCGAGGAGCTCAGCCTTGGTGACTACGTCGAGTTTGCAGCATCCGATATGCTGATCCTCGACAAGGGTGCTACCACCATGATCTTCTATAACATTCCCATGGCAACCGACCTTGGCATCACCGGCATTTATGACGACGTTCGTGACAACGAGTGGACGCTTGAGACGCTGGCCGAGTATGCAGAGCTGGCGCTGCAGGAGACCGGCAACGACGTTCTCGATGAGAACGACATCTACGGCTTCATCTCCGGTGACGACCCCGTTATCGGCTTCTACATTGGTGCAGGCATGCATCTGATCGACTTCGACGGTCTCGAGTTCTACTATCAGTACGGCTCCGACGAGTCCACCTTTGACGTTATGATCACCATTCTGGATGAGATCATGTACCAGGACTTCTACTGGAACGGCTGGCTGACCCGCAACGACGTTGCGAAGGAGAATCAGCCCGACTTCAAGGAGGACAAGGGTCTGTTCACCTTCGGCATGGCAAAGGGCTGCAACAGCATGCGCGACATGGTGTCCGCCTACGGTATCCTTCCCATCCCCATGTACGACAACACGCAGGATTCCTACTACAGCCAGGTATCCAACTACCACGACAGCTTGATCGCCATCCCCATGACCGTTAAGGATGCTGACGTTTCCAAGATCGGCGCAATTCTGGAGCTGCTGAGCTACTACTCCTACTACGAGGTATATCCCGACTTCTACGACGTCGTTATCCAGGGCCGCGGCACGCGTGACGCTGAGTCCAAGGAAATGCTGGAGATCTGCTTCTCCAACCGTACCTACGATCTGGGTCTGGTTTACGACCCCAACGGCTTCTCCGACAAGGTTCTGCGTTACACCCAGTACGGCAACTCCAACGTTGCTTCCTTCTACGAGCAGTACCAGACGCAGCTGGAGACCGCTATGGAGGATCTGAACACGCTGATGGAAGATTACAACTAATCAACCGCCATCCATACAAAAATGGCTTACGGAGCTTCCGTAAGCCATTTTGTTTTGCTATTGATCACTGTTGCTCGACGATGAGCGGTTGTGCGGCCTTGATTGCCATTGCCGCACTTACCATTTCGATCAATGCCTCCAGCGTAAGCGTCTGCTGCTCACCCGTGGTCATGTCCTTGACCGCGACCTTGCCCTCGCGGATCTCATCCTCACCGAGGAACAGCGCGTAGGGCACGTGCAGCTTGTCGGCATAGCCGATCTTTGCCTTGAACTTTTTCTTTTCCATATAGATCTGGGTGCGGATCCCTGCGGCACGCAGCGATGCGGAAATGCGGATCGCGGGTGCGAGATCCTCGGTCATGGGAATCACGAGCACGTCGGCAGGTGCGTCGATATCGCGTCCGAGCACGTCCATTTCATTGAGAATGTAGAACAGACGAGTCAGACCGATGGACATTCCGACACCGGGCAGCTTGCGGTCGGTATAGTAGCCTGCGAGATTGTCATAACGGCCGCCGGAGCAAACGCTTCCGATTTCGGGGTGACGCAGCAGCGTCGTTTCATAGACGGTGCCGGTATAGTAATCCAATCCGCGTGCGATGGAAAGGTCGATGCGGAAGTGATCGGCGGGAACACCAAAGGCGAGAATACCGCGGCAGACCGTTTCCAGCTCGTCAACGCCTTCGGTAAACAGCGCGTCGCCCTGTGCCATGACGCGAAGCGCCGCAATGATCTCCTCGTTGCTGCCCTTGAGTGCAACGAAGTCCGTCACCTTCTCTGCCACATCTGCGGCGATGCCGAAGGTATCGGTCAGCTCCTCGCGCACCTTTTCCGCGCCGATCTTATCGATCTTATCGACGGTGCGCAGCACGTTCTCGATCTGATCGCCCAAGCCCAGCATGGTAAAGAAGCCGGAGAGCACCTTGCGGTTATTGATGCGGATCACGAATTCATCCAGTCCCAGTCGGCGCAGAAGCGTATCGATGATGGCAGGGATCTCGGCGTCGTTTTCCAGTCCCAGCGCGCCGTCGCCGATGATATCGATATCGGACTGATAAAATTCACGGAATCGACCCTTTTGTGCGCGCTCGCCGCGATACACCTTGCCGATCTGATAGCGGCGGAAGGGGAAGGTCAGCTCGCCCGCATTTTTGGCAACGTATTTTGCCAGCGGAACGGTTAGGTCAAAGCGCATAGTCAGGTCGCTGTCGCCCTTCTGGAAGCGGTAGATCTGTCGCTCCGTTTCACCGCCCGCCTTGGCAAGCAGGATCTCGGAGTGCTCCAGCACGGGGGTATCCAGCGGGAAAAAGCCGTACAGGCGGTAGGTATCCACCAGGGCTGCGCGGATGCGCTCAAAGGCGATCTGATCGCGGGGAGAAAGCTCCATAAAGCCCGGCAGCGTGCGCGGGGTAACCAAATTTGATTTGCTCATATTTATGTTCATTCCTTTCGGTCGGGTTCTTGTTTGATAACTTTATTATTGTACCATACTGTGCTTGGAAAGTCAAGATTATTCTGCTGCTTTTTCGGTATTCGCAGCCGTATCCGCTGCCTGCGTTGCCATCTTGGAGCCGTCATAAGCGGCGATGACCGTATGGTGGGGCGGGCAGGTAAGGAAATCCCTATCGTCAAATTGCCCGTGGCAAATGCGGTCAATCAGGCGGCTATCACCGTCGACGCGGAAGAACGACCACCCAAAATCAGCGGCAAACGCCTTTGCCACGTCGATATACGCCTCGTTGTGAAAGAGGGGCGAGTCGATAAAGCCGCACGCCTTATAGTTTTTGGTCCAGAGCATTTCCTGCTCCAGCAAAAAGTCGGCGTTATCCTCGCCGTATTTCTCGACCATCTCCTCGTAGCGCTCCTCCATCATCTGTCTTGTCGGAATGCGCGACGCCTCGATCCAGCCATTGTTGAGCCAATACGTGCCGCTGTGCGACGAGAAATAGTCCAGGTACCGCTGCTGCGAGCCGAGAAAGAGTGCCATGCAGTCATCGGTGCGGGGAACGATCAAGGGCAGCGAGCGTCCCGTCAATCCCAGCACGGCGTTGGAGCAGAGCCCGTAGCCCAGCACGATGGCGTCGGGCAGATAGCTGACTCTTCCCTTCTCGTAATGCTCAAAAATACGGTCGATCTCCTCCTGCAAAAGGCGGCGCAGCTCGTCCGGTGTATTATGCAGCCCCTGCGGGAGATAGGAAACGTCGATCATATTGGGCGTATGTGCCAGCGCTGCGCTGAATTCGCGCTGCAGCACACGGCAGGCAATGATGTGAAGTCGCATTGAGACTCCTCCTTGCGTTCGATGGATTTTGACGTATTCAGTGTACCACATTCTCTCTTTACTGTCAAGAGCCTTGGCGCAACGTCTTGACAGAAAACCGATTTGAGGGTATAATAAGAAAAGAAAACAACTCGAAAGGCGGATCCGATATGAACGCTCAAGCTCCAAAAACCAAAGCTGCAAGGCTCTGCTCTGCCCTGACACTGGCAGGTGCTCTGCTGATCCTGCTCGCTACCATCCTTTGGATTGCCGTTGGCAGCACCAAGGACACCGGCGACTCACTCGCAGACGTCCGCGCGCTCTGCCAAACGACCAGGATGTGGCGCTATTTTTCCGAGGAGGCGGCGCTGACGGGCGAGGGCTCGGTGAGTGTCAAAGCGGAGGTCGTGGAGGGAGAGCTGACGCTTTCCTCCGCCTATACTGCCGACGGGGTCTCGTACGATTTCAAATACGAGCCTGCACAGGGCAAGCTCGTCGCGCGCTACCATGAGGACATGGTTGCCGACGGCACGCGCGTCTATCGTGCGGTCTACGAATATTCCGACAAGGCGCGCAGCGAGGGTAATACACTGGTTGCCTTTTCCGAGTGGGACGACAGCGAGCCCATGCAGGATACGCTCCACGTTGCCGCCGAGGAATTCGCCATCGCCGCCTGCGCGCTGATCGCTGCCAATACGCCCGGTGGGCTCTCCGTGCTTTGGCTGATCTTGCTTTTGCTGGGAATGCTTACCTTCGCCGGCTTCGGCATCGCCGCTCTTATCCTCAAAAAAGCCCCCGCCGTCGATGAAACGCGCAATGTATGGGGAGATCGGATCCGGTAAGGGATAAATGGGATGTTTGCGGGGGAAAACTTTTGTGTACAAAATTTTTCCCCCGCGCCCCCTTTCAAAAAACCTTGAAAAAAAGGGGGGAAGATGTATTCAGGAAGAAGAGTGCTGATTTTTTGTTTGTGCGCAGTCCTAAAAGGATAAAACCGCGCCGAGGCGAATATTCGCCTCGGCGCTCTTCTGTCTTAGTTCGAGCCGCTGCAGTCACAGCGCCGCTTTCCCTTATTTTTGCCCCAAAGGTTCTTGAAGGGGGTACGGGGGAAACTTCTTGCAAGAAGTTTCCCCCGTCGTTCACGTCGTTCACGTCGTTCACGTCGTTCTCATCGTTCTCGTCGTTTTCCCCACCTCCTCGCTCACCCCAACACCTTGGCGATTTCATACTCCGAATTGAGTACGAGCCAGAGCTGTGGGAAGGGGCGCATGAGGTTCCAGATTCCCATACCGCGCAGACCGTACTCGGGAATCAGACGCAGCATGGCGGAGGTGCTGCGCGCATCCTCGAACCACACCTCGTGCTCGGTCACCCCCTGCCCTGCTCGTACAAAGTAGCGGAAGGTCGGCGCCTGCGATTGCTCGTCAAACGAGATCGCCGCCTGCCGTGCCCACGCAAGATCGACCGCCTCCACATTACCAAGCGACCGCGCCCGGCTCTCCCCCGCGACATAGGGCAACGTCCAGTCGTAGCCGTAATTGGGAACGCCGAGGAACAGCTGCGCGGGCGGGATGCGCTCCGTGGCGTAATTCAACACACGCCGTACCTGGTTCAGCGGCGACACCGCCATGGCAGGACCGTATGCATACCCCCACTCGTAGGTCATCAAAAGCGCCGCGTCCGACACCTCCCCCAATGCACGGTATGGATGCCCCTCATACAACGCTCCCTCCTGATCGTCCCGTACCTTGGGCGCAAGTGCCACCCAGACAAAATATCCCAGCGGCGAGAGCTCCTCACGCAGCCGCCGGATAAAATCAACGTATGCCTGCGCATTGTCTCTGCCCACATATTCAAAATCCACATCCACCCCGACGTAGTCGGTCTGCTGCAGCTTTTGCTTGACCGATGCGATCAGCTGCGTTTGCACCTCCATATTCTGCAGCGCACGCGTCGCAAGCGCTACAGAAAACAAGCCGTCTTCTCCCAGCGAGGACAGGTGCAGCACGGGCGCTACCCCGTATTGCCGCGCCAACGAGATCAACTCACCATCGTCAATGTCGATCAGCTCGCCGTCGGGGCGAAAGCCGTAAGTAAAAATTGAAAGATAGGTCAAATATGGCAGTACGCTCCGCAGCAGCGCGCGGTCAATGAAGGTGTAAGCATAGCCGTTGACCTGTACCTGCCCACCCGTCGGCAACGGCAGCTTGATCTTGAGCACCTGCCCCGGCACGAGCGCCGTGTCGCCACCCAGTACGGGATTGTTTCGCATCAGTTGATTGATCGATACCCCGTACGCCTGCGCCACGCTGTACAGCGTATCTCCCGCCCGCACCGTGTAGGTCACTTGGGGCTTGATAATCACCAGCGTTTGCCCCACCACCAGAGCATTCGGGTCGCTCAAGGCGTTGTCATCCTGCAGACTCTGTGCCGTCACTCCGTAACGCCGCGCGATGTTAGAAAGCGTGTCTCCGTTGCGAACCGTGTAAATTACCATGATCGTAGCTCCTTCCGCATACTGTTGCCGCGCCCACGGGCGCGCTTTTTTTCAGTATATGCGCGCATTTGCAAAAGCTTTCATACATAAAGAAGCTGTGCGCACGGCATACTATAAAAAACAAACGAAAAGGAAGGTTAGCCCATGAACATCCCCCGCATCGACAGCTGCCGCGGCAGAGAGATCCTTGACTCGCGCGGCAATCCCACCATAGAAGCGACCGTCATTTTAAGCGACGGTAGCGTCGGCATCGCCTCCGCCCCCAGCGGCGCCTCCACTGGTATCTACGAGGCGCATGAAAAGCGTGACAGTGAACAGGGGCGCTATGGCGGCAAGGGCACGCTGCGTGCCGCCCGTGAGATCGAGAAGGTCATTTCGCCCGTGCTCTGCGGTGTCCGCGCCGACGATCAATCCCGCGTCGATCGCGCACTTTGCGACACCGATGGTAGCGACAACAAGGAACGTCTCGGCGCGAACGTTCTGCTTGCCGTTTCGCTTGCCAACGCACGTGCCGCCGCTGCGCATTACCGTTTGCCCCTGTATCGCTACCTCGGCGGGATCCGGGCGTCGCATTTGCCTGTTCCCATGATGAACGTGCTCAACGGCGGCGCCCACGCCTCCAACAACGTCGAGGTGCAGGAATTTATGATCGTTCCCATCGGCGCACAAAGCGAAGCAGAGGCAGTACGGATCTGCAGCGAGGTCTACCACACGCTCGGCAAGCTGCTGCGACAAAGCAAGCACGCCACGACCGTTGGCGACGAGGGCGGCTTTGCGCCCGACCTTGCCTCTGACGAGGAGGCACTGCAGCTGCTTTGCCGCGCCATTCGTGACGCAGGCTATTCCACCGACACCGTCAAGCTGGCACTGGATGCCGCCGCCTCCGAGTGGGCGCCCGAGGGTAGCGGCGACCAAGCCCCCACGCACTATATCCGACCCAAAACGGGACAGCGCTATGAAACCGCCGAGCTGATCCGCTATTGGGAGCGACTGTTCCGCGAATATCCGCTCATCTCGCTGGAGGATGGACTGGATCAGCGCGATTTCTCCGGCTGGCGCGAGCTGACGGCGGCGCTCGGCAGCAAGGCAATGCTGGTCGGTGACGATCTGTTTGTTACCAACGCAAAGCGACTACGCGAGGGCATTCGTCACAGCGCCGGCAACGCCATTCTCATCAAGCCCAATCAGATCGGTACGCTGAGCGAGGCCATGGACGTCGTTGCGCTCGCACGCAGCGCCGGCTTCGACTATATCCTCTCGCACCGCTCGGGGGAGACCGAGGACACCACGCTTGCCGATCTTGCGGTAGCGCTCGGTGCCCGTTGGATCAAAACGGGAGCACCCTGCCGCGGCGAGCGCACGGCAAAGTACAACCGCCTGCTCGCCATTGAGGCGGGGATCGGTACAGGCGCGCACTACGGCAAAGCACGATGACACCAAAGACGCCCGGAGAGGAGCCCCCTCTTCTCCGGGCAAGAGTATGCGCAAAAACTTTGCAAAAAAATATCAAAAAAATAAAAAAAGGCTTGACAAACACAAAACGGTGTGATATAATATCAAAGTCGTCGGAACAAGGCTTGCCTTGAGGAACGATGCTGATATAGCTCAGTTGGTAGAGCACGTCATTGGTAATGACGAGGTCATCAGTTCGAATCTGATTATCAGCTCCAAAAAAGCACGTTGCATTACGCAGCGTGCTTTTTTGATTTTATATGCACCACAAATAAGCGTGCCCCCGGGATCCGCGGATCCCGTGGGGCATTTTGTCAGTTTTGCTCCCGTTTGGCAATGAAGGCTTCGAGATTGATATCGTGATGATACTTTGCCGATGCCTTTTTATCCTTTTCCAGCATGATCGCCGTCAGATCAAGATCGTTGATGGCAGCAATGGCAACGATATAGTGGATCATATCCGCCAGTTCAACGCCAAGCTCGTGCGCAAGGTCCATGTCCTTTGCCCGCTTGCTGCCTGCGCGCATATTGATTACCTCGGCGACCTCGCCGAGCTCCTCAACCAGCTTCAAAAAAAGCCCCTGCTCGTTTGTCCAACCGCCGTACCGCTCATGAAGATACGCTTGCAAAACGTCGATGTTGATATTCATACCGTCTCCTTTACGGCACGTGCGGCAGAGGGCCCCCCTGCCGCACGCGCAA
>JAFTME010000034.1 GCA_017452545.1 Clostridia bacterium
GCCAGATGCACGTGTCCGCTGCGGGAAAAATCGTAGCAATGTCGCCGCGCACCGCAGCAGTACAGCTGTCCCGCGCCGACGTCGGCAGCCTGTTGCATCGCCGCGCCGCAAACGGGGCAGCGCAGCGCACGCGCCAAAAGCATACTGTTATTCTTGATCATTTCCGTCACTCTCCTCGATGACAGGCAGGTCAAACCAGAAGGTCGAGCCCTCGCCCTGCTTACTCTCCACGCCGTATTCCGAGCCATGCTGCTCCAGAATTCCCTTGACGATGGAAAGTCCCAGGCCCGTACCCACCATGGCACGGCGGTGAACTCTGTCGATTTTATAATAGCGGTCCCAGATCTGCTCGATGCGATCGGGCGGGATGCCCTCACCGTGATCGATCACGCAAATACGAACCTTATCCTGCAGGCGAAGCTGCTTGACACAGACCGTTTTATCCTCGCCGCAATAATTAACGGCGTTGTTGATCAGATTGTAGAGCACCTGCAAAATCATACTGCGATCCGCGTGAACGCTGACCGACTCCGAGGCGTCAAACAGAATGACGTAGCCCTCGTGATGTGTCAGCTTATCATAGCGCAGCAGCGTCTGCCGCACCATTTCGGTCAGATCAAAGCTCTCCGGCTCCATCTGCCGCACGCCCGACTGAATACGGGAAAGATCCAGCAGGTCGTTGACCAGCGCGCTCAGGTGTGTTGCCTCGTCGATAATGACCTGCACATTCTCGGGCGTATTCTCACCGGGAATGTCGCGCATGACCTCACTGTACCCCGTGATCATGGTCAGCGGTGTGCGCAGGTCGTGCGAGATGTTGGCGATCAGCTCCTTTTGCAGGCGGTCGACCTTGGACAGCTCCTGTGAGGCATAGCTCAGCGTTGCCGCCAGTTGACGCGCCTCGCGGTAGCCGTCACCGCGGAATCTTACGTCGTATTCTCCCTGCGCCAGCCGCTGCGCCGACTCATTCATACGAACGATGGGGCTTGAGATGACGTTCGAGAGCACGAATGCCAAAATAAAGATCCCCACCAGCAGCACCCCGGCGATCCACAAAAACTGTGTCTGCAGTGTCTGAATGGTCGCGCTCATAGGCGTCAGCTCAGCATCCAGCAGGATCACGTATTCCATACCGTCCGAGCCCCTGATAACGCGGACAAGCAGCGCCGACTCGGAATTTTGCTGCAGCGTTGCGTCCTCCTTTGTCTGCGGCTGCCCGGGAAGATGCGGCTGTCCGACCTGTGTACCGATATCCTCCAGCCGCACCGTCGTATGGCGCTCGCCGCCGTTGTTTTTTGCCTCGCTGTACAGCGTAGAGATATAATCACCCGTCATGTGGTGGATGATGCAGTCGTTGGACACCTCTGCCGAGGTAATCACGCGGGCAACCCTGCCCTCGACGCGATAAACGAGCACGCACAGCGTGTGCTTTGCCGCCAGATCATACACGGCATTTTCCGTCGCATCACCGTCGCCGAGTACAGCGCCGATCTCTGCCGCCGCCTGATCCATGCTGCGATTACGGATGTGTCGGTAAAATGAATCCAGCAGCCACACCTGAAATACAAACAAGACCAGCAGCGTAAATACCATAAATACCGCCAGACTGACCAGCAGCATTCCTTGTATGCCAAAGCCGCGGCGAGGCGTGCCCCGCTGCGGCTCTATCTTTTTTCTTCTCATGCTCATTCGCCCTCAAAGCGGTAGCCCACACCGCGCAGCGTGACGATATATTTGCTGTATCGGCCAAGACTTTTGCGCAGCAGCTTGATATGGGTATCCAGCGTTCGGGCATCGCCGTAAAAGTCGTAGCCCCAGACCTCACAGATCAGCTTCTCACGCGACAGGGCGATATTGCGGTTGGCAAGCAAATAGAAGAACAGGTCGTACTCCTTGGGTGACATATCCACCCGCTCGCCGTCAATATAGACCAGACGTGCCGTGATATCCGCGCGCAATCCGCCGCCGTCCATCTCCTCGACGATATTCTGCGGCTTTCCCGCATCGCTCTGCAGCGGTGCGCTGACGCGCTTCATGATGGCGCCGATGCGCAGCATGAGCTCCTTGGGCGAGAAGGGCTTCATGACGTAATCGTCAATACCCAGCTCAAAGCCGTTGATCTTATCGTATTCCTCGCCGCGTGCCGACAGCATAATGATCGGCGTCTGGCTGACCTTGCGGATCTCGCGGCAAGCCGAAAAGCCGTCAAGCTCGGGCATCATGATATCCATAATGATCACGTCGTAGGTGTTGGCGCGGCAAAGCAGCACCGCCTCCATACCATCCCCTGCCTCGGTGACGGTATGCCCTTCAAATTCGGCATATTTTTTGATGATCGAGCGAATTCTTACCTCGTCATCCACCACCAGAATATGATACACTCTTGTCTACCTCCTGTCCTTGCTTTCTCCCGATGTCACGGGTGTATCAATGGCGCGCTGCGCCTTATTGCGGGAAGCGTACACCGACACCCGAGGGAACGTATTCCCTGAGCGTCAGGTCAACCTCGCGCTGCTGCCCCTTGCGGATGACCAGCAGCGTTACCGTATCTCCGACCGAATAGGTGGAGAGCACCGCCTCCACATCCTCACCGCTCTCAACGCGGATGCCCTCGATGCTGTAGATCAGATCACCGTAGTACAGGTCTTTACAGAACTTGGACTCCAGCACGTAAACACCCTCGTAATCCGAATTGAAATAGCGGCGAGCCACCATGATATTGGCATCGTAAAGACTTAAGCCCGAATCCACCACGCCGCGCACGTAGCCGTACTCGATCAGCTGGCGGATCACGTCGTACGCCGTGTCCACGGGGATGGCAAAGCCAAGCCCCTCAACGTCGTCCTCGGAGCACTTGGCGTTGACCACGCCGATCAGCTGCCCCGCCATATTGAACAGACCGCCGCCCGAGTTTCCGGGGTTGACCGCCGCGTTGGTTTGCAGCAGCGTCATTTTGCTGCCGTTGATGCTGATGTTACGCGCCGTTGCGCTGATAATACCGTTGGTTACCGTTCCGCCCAGCGAGCCGAGCGGATTTCCGATGGCAAATACACTCTCGCCCACGATCAGATCGGCGCTGCAGCCGAGCTCTGCCGCCTGCAGGGCAACGCCACCCGTATCGACCCAGATCACGGCAATATCCGATGCCGCATCGGAGCCCACCACCACAGCGGGATAGGTCGTCACGCCGTCGTTCATGCGCACCGTAATGGAGGACGCACCCGAAATGACGTGATCGTTGGTCACGATGTAGCCGTCGGACGAGATGACCACGCCGCTGCCCGCGCCGCTGCTGATATAATTGCCCAGCCAACCGCCGCTGACAAGCACCTCGGTGGAGATCTCCACCACCGTTTCATCCACGCGGTCGATCGCTTCCGCAAGCGTGCTGTACGCCGCGTTGCCCGCCGAGCCGCTGTACGTCACCGTGCCGAGCGAGTCCTTTTTGTCAAGCTCGGGGGTCGGATTGCGGTCGCTCTCGGATACTGCGGGATCATTTGCAATCAGGGTGTCGGCGGCGCTGTCGGGAAATTTGGTCTGTGTTCCGTCCTCACCGCGCTCAACGTCAACGCTGTCGGGTTCATCCGACAAAACGCTCATCATATACGTACCGACGATACCGCCGCCAAAGCCGACCGCAATGCAAAGCAGGACGACCATCGCAACGATAAAGCCCGAGCCTGCGCGTGCGCGGCAGCGAGAGGATCTCGTGCCGCCGTAACGTACACCGTTTGCACCCTCCGGCGTCGTGTACGCCGTGCTGTGATCACGGTGCTCCGCGGTATGATTCATATTGTCATTTTGATAGTTAAAATCATTGTTATTCATGCATTCTCCCCGGGATGTTCCCGCCCAAAAGCGCATTATGTGCGGAACCTGCTTCCGCATCCTATCGCTATTATAGCCGCCGTATGTGACAATTCCATGAAGATTTTACAAAAAGCAGTTGAAGAATCACGAGCGTTCGGTGTTGCTTTTCCACAAAAATTATGATATAATGAGTTACTACTTTATTATATCACAAATTCCGACCGTTGACAAGTCTTTTTTTGAAAGGGGGGTATCCTGCGTGGTAACGACACTGACACCGTTTTTGGAGCAAAGGGGGATCACCCTGCACGGTGTGCTTCCCTTGAGCGAATGTCGCCTCAAGCGGCCCTACCTGCTCACCCGCGCAGGCTTTGATCTTACCGCCCCCGACGGCATTTCGGTGCTGCTGTTCGCCGTGCCCTATCTTACAAAGCAGACACACGAGCACCCCGGGCTGAACGTATCCCGCTATGCTGCTTGTGAGGACTATCATCTCTTTTTCTCCGAATTGTTTGCCGCATGGCTGCCCCAGCTGACCGCCGCACATCCCGATGCGCGCTTTGCCGGCTTTGCCGATCATTCCCCCATTGACGAGGTCGCTGCCGCCGCTGCTGCAGGGCTTGGCGTCATCGGTCTGCATCATCTGCTGCTGACACACCGTCATTCCTCCTTCGTTTTTCTCGGGGCACTGTTTACCACGCTGCCGCTGACGCCCACGCGCTCCCCGCTCCCTCCCGAGCAGCAGCGCTGCCACGGCTGCGGCGCTTGCCTTCGCGCCTGCCCGACGGGCTGTCTGTCCGACGCCGATGCGCCCTGCCTGTCTGCGCTTTCCCAGAAAAAAGGAGCACTTTGCGAGCAGGAGCGTGATCTGCTTTGCCGCACGCCGCTGCGCTGGGGCTGCGATGCCTGCCAGCTCGCCTGCCCTTATACCGCTGCCGCTCAAAAGCGCGGCACGCTGTATACCACCATTCCCTTTTTCACTCGCGCGCTGCTGCCTGTGTTGACCGAAGAAGCGCTGCGGCAGATGACCAAAGAAGAATTTTCCCGTCGCGCCTACGCATGGCGGGGGAAAGAGCCCATTGAACGCAATCTGAAACTGTAATTTCCAAAGGAGGCAACCATGCTTCATTTGATACTCGGCAATGCCGGCACCGGAAAATCCACGCTGCTCACCGAGCGCATTGAGCGCGACGTCGCCCAAGGGCGCCGCGCCTATCTGATCATTCCCGAGCAGCAGGCAAACCTCTCGGAGCGTACCATGCTCCCGCGCCTGCCCGAGAAGGCGGGCTTGACCTTTGCCATTACCGGCTTTACCCGACTGTACGATCGCGTCGCCTCCCGTTATGGCGGCATCTCGGCAAGCTCGCCCGACCGCGCGCTGCACCTGCTGCTGCTCTGGCAATGCCTGCGCGAGCTCTCGCCCGTGTTGGAGGAATACGGTAGCCAAAACGACACCGTCGCGCCTGACGGTGCGCTGATCTCGCTGCTCCACCGAACGCTGGAGGAGCTGCGCGCCTGCAACGTCTCGCCCGATATGCTGGACAATGCCGCCGCACGCCTGCCTGCCGATACCGCGCTGCGCCCCAAGCTGCGCGATCTGGCGCTGCTCTACTCTGTATCGGACGCGCGCATCGCCGCCGCGACCGGCACCGACGGCTCGGACGAGCTGACTCGCCTTGCCGCTCTCCTGGAGCGCAACGATTATTTTTCGGGCAGCCACATTTACATCGACTCCTTTACCAGCTTTACCGCCGAGGAATACGCGGTGCTCCGTCACCTGCTGCGGCAGGCGGCCGACGTTACCGTCACACTTGCCTGCGACGCGCTCAACAGCAGCGATCCCTCCGTCGAGAGCATCTGCGACACGGCAAACCGCCTGATCCGCCTTTCGAATCGCGAAAATGTCCCCGTCAAGCTGGAGCAGTTGACGAAGAATCACCGTACTGACGCCCCCGAGCTGCGCATTCTGGAGCGAGATCTTTGGAATTTGTCGCTCACTCCGGAGCAGCGCGTCATTCCCGAGCCGCACGAGCGCGGCAACGTTACGGCGCTGCGCTGCGTCAACGTCTATGCGGAAGCGGAGGCGGTCGCGCTGCACCTGCTTCACCTACTTCACAGCGGTATTCCTTACGGTGAAATGGCCATCATCGTGCGCGACACCGCCGCTTATCGCGGGGTGCTGGACGCCGCACTGGAGCGCCACGGCATTCCCTTTTACTTTTCCGACAAATCCGCGCTGGCGGAAAAACCGCTCTCCCGCCTGCTGCTCTCGGCGCTGCGCGCCGTTTCCTACCGTTGGCAGGCACGCGATATTCTGACTATGCTCAAAACCGGGCTGTGCCCCGTCAGCGCTGCCGATGCCGATCTGTTTGAGCAGTACGTCGACACCTGGTCACTCAACGGCGCCGATTTCGTCAGCGAGCGTTGGACAAAAAATCCGGACGGCTATACTCAAAAGCTGAGCGCACGCGGCAAGCAGATCCTTGACGCCGCAAACCGTGTCCGCGAGGCGATCATGGCGCCGCTGCTGACGCTTTACACCGCACTTCACGCCAACCCCTCCCTGCCCGCCTGCTGCCGTGCGATCTACGAATACATGGAGCAGATGCAGTTGCCCGCGCGCTGCTGTGCCATTGCCGAGCAGGAGCTGACGGCGGGCTATCTCAAGGAGGCGGGAGAAACGCTGCGCATCTACGACACCGTTGTGGATATGCTGACCCGTGTCAGTCTTGCGCTGCCCGACGTTACCTGCACGCCCGAGGCGCTATCCGCTGCGCTGGCGATGCTGTTTTCCCAGACCGAGATCGCCTCGGTTCCCTCGTTGCACGACAGCGTCACCATCGGTGCCGCCGACACGCTGCGCGTTGAAAATGTGACCGCTTGCTTTGTGCTCGGTCTTTGCGAGGGGGATTTCCCCGCTGCGATCAAGGATCGTACGCTGCTCTCCGAGAGCGAGCTGAAACAGCTCTCTGCGCTCGGCATCGAGCTTGGCAGCAATGCTGACCTGCGTGCATCCGAAGAAATGATGTACGTGCGGCGCGCCGTCTCCAAGCCCTCTCGCTATCTGTTCCTGTCCACACTGCTGCAGGATACCGAGGGCAAGGAGAAGACGCCCTCTCTTGCCTATAATCGCGCACTTTTCCTGCTGCCCTATCTCAAGCAGAGCGCCATCGCCTTTGATCTTTCGCTGCTGCCTCAAGCGCCCGCCGCTACGGCAAATGCGGCAGACGCCGCTCCGTCCCCCACGCTTGCGGACACCGACTATACACCGCTCGCGCCCTCGCCGACGGATCTTTCTCCCTCCTTTGCACGTGCGCTGCTGGGAGATACGCTGTATCTGTCACAGTCCCACATTCAGACCTTCGTACAATGCCCCTTCCGCTTTTATACCACCTTCCTGCTTGATCTGCGCGAACGCAAGAATGCCGCGTTGGATGCCGCCGACAGCGGAACCTTTTTCCAGTATCTTCTCGAGCATTTTCTGCGCGACTGTATGCAACAGGACGGCACGCTCAAGCTTCCCGCCCCCGAGGAAATCGCATCGCTGACCGAGCGCATCGTCAACCGGTATCTGCGCGATCTGCTCGCCGCCTCCGTCACGGATGCTGCCACACAAGCACGCACGCTGCATCTGTTTCGCCGCCTGCGTGACCTTGCTTCCATTATTCTGCAGGATCTTTTGGGCGAATTTTCTCACAGCCGTTTCCTCCCCGCAGCCTTTGAGCTGCACATCGGCGGCAAGGCGCCCGATGCGCCTGCGCCCTACGAGATCGAGCTTACCGACGGCTCTCACATTCGCCTGAGCGGTGTGGTTGACCGTGTCGATTGCTACAAAAAGGACGACCGTGTCTATTTGCGCGTCGTCGATTACAAGAGCGGCTCCAAGGAGTTTGCGCTGTCCGATATCCGTCGCGGTCTGAACGTACAGCTATTCGTATATCTGTTCGCGCTCTGCCGTGGCGGCTGCATTCCCGCCGGCGCCGTTTATCTGGCCGTCAAGGAGGAAAAAGGCGTGCCCCACCCCACCCGCAGCGGTCTTGTGCTGGACGATGACGACGTACTGCACGCCATGAACGACACGCTGGATCCGCACTATCTTGCCGGCACTCTCGGCAAAAGCAAAGCACCCGCCAATATCACGCCTGCCGCGCAGCTTGCTGCGCTGGAGCGTGAGCTTTGCGCGACGCTGCGTGCCATCGGCAATGATATGCGCTGCGGGCGCGCCGCCCGTACCCCCTCGCAGGATGCCTGCCGCTATTGTCCCCTTCGCGGACATTGTCCCGATGCCATCCCCCCTGCACGTTAAGCCCACCTCAAAAAGAAAGGACGTACCTCATGGCAACAGAATGGACCTCGGCGCAGCTGCAGGCCATGCAGCTTCACGGAAGAGATATCCTGGTCAGCGCCGCCGCGGGCTCGGGTAAAACCGCCACGCTGACCGAGCGCATTATCCGCGATCTCAAGGGTGAGAATGGACTTCCCCCCGCCGACATCAGCCGTATGCTGATCGTCACCTTTACCCGCGCTGCCGCACGCGAGCTGCGCAGCCGTATTTCGGTCGCTCTGTCCGAGGCGATCGCACAAAGCCCCGACAACCACCATCTGTACCGTCAGCTGTTGGCGCTGGGCAGCGCTCGCATCTGCACCATCGACGCCTTTTACCAGCAGCCCGTCCGCGCTAACTTTGAGCGCTTGGGGCTCCCCCCCGCCTTCCGTCTTGCGACCGAAAGCGAGCTCACCCCTCTCAAAAGAGAGACAATGACGCATCTGCTGGATCAATTTTATACCACCTATATCCCCGAGAGTGCGAGCGAGGCACAGCCGCTGTCCGTGCTGCAAGGCAATGCCTTTGCCATCGCCATGGACGATCTGATGCCCAACCGCGACCGCGGAAAGACGGTGGACGTGCTGCTCAAGCTGCACAAGGATCTTCTGAATTTTCCCGAGGGGCTGTCAAGCCTTTCCTATCACGCCGACCGACTGGAGGCGCAGGCATCGCTGCCGTTGCACGAGAGTGCCGAGGGCAAGGTGCTCATCGCCGCCGCAATTCAGATTCTCACCTCGGTCAGCGACCGCATCCGTGCCGCCCTCGCCGTTTTTGCCGAGGACGATGCCGCGCTTCGCCTGTATACGCCGCAGGCAACCTACGACGGTGAGACCGTTGCAGCGGCACTGTCCTCGCTCAAGCAAAACGATACCGAGCACGCCATCGCCGTTCTGCGTGCTTACGCCCCCACCAATTTCGGCAAAAGAACCAAGGCACTTCAGCCGGGCGAGAGAGCGCTTGCCGCCAAGGAGCTGCGCGCGATCTGGAAAAAGGATATTCTCTCTGCCGCCGCCCTGTTTGTCGAAACACCCGAGGAGCGGACATCGCAGATGCTGCGCACGGCACGCACCGAGCGTATGCTGTTTTCACTGCTGTCCGCCTACGACGATGCCATCCGCGAGCGCAAGCGCAGCCGCGATATACAAGAATTTTCCGACGTCCGCCGTGCGCTGCTGCAGCTGCTCCTGGACGAGAACGGCAAACCGACCGACGTTGCGCGCGATCTTTGCGACAGCTTTGACGCCGTATATATCGACGAGTATCAGGACGTCGACACCGTGCAGGATACCATCTTTGCCACGGTCGGTGCCGGCGGTAAGCGTTTTATGGTCGGCGATATCAAGCAAAGCATTTACGGCTTCCGCGGTGCCGAGCCCGCCATTTTTGCCGACTACCGCCGCAGCTTTACATCGCAGCCCACCGTGCAAAAGGAGGGCGGCGCTTGTCTGTTTATGTCCGAAAACTTCCGCTGCGACCGCACCGTCATTGATTTTACCAACGCCGTCTGCGGCTACACCTTCGGCGTATGTGAGGCTTCGCTCGGCTACCGCCCCGATGACGATCTGGTAGCCAAGAAAAGAGTTCCCGAGGGCTACACCCCGACGCCCGTACAGGTGGTACTGCTGGAAACGCCCTCACAGCGCGATGCTGAGGACGAGGACGAGCAGGAGAGCGATGCCACCGTCAACGCCGAAACTGCCTACATCGCCGCCGAGATCGACCGTCTGTGCCGCGAGGAAACGCTCGCCAACGGCGCCCCCATCCGTCCGCGCGATATTGCCATTCTGCTGAGAAAAACAACGCTGGCAAACGCACTTGTGCGTGCACTCCGCGCCTACGGTATTGAAACCACCTACGCAGCCCGTGATCCGCTTGCCACGCATCCCGATATGATCACGCTGGTCAACGTTCTGTCC
>JAFTME010000035.1 GCA_017452545.1 Clostridia bacterium
ATCTTGGGAAGGGGGAATGGATAGAAATATTTGATAGGAGGTCCGCTGATTTTTTGTGGCGCGAAAACCCTCCACCTCTTTTTTTCTTCAAAGGTTCTTGAAAGGGGTACGGGGGAAACTTCTTGCAAGAAGTTTCCCCCGTATTCCTTCGTAAGAAATTTCCCCCTACATCCCTTCGGTGCCCCCTTAATTTTTTTCAAGGTTTTTGAAAGAGGGGGCGCGGGGGAGAAAAATTTTTCCCCAAAAAGTTTTCTCCCCCGCCTATACAAAATCTGAAAGCTTAAACGTCTTTAACACAGGCCGGGCGCCTACAATGCCTTGCGCTTCGGTATTCATGCCGAACTCGCGATTGACGTCCTCCATGATCTGGGTACTGACCGTCACGGGCGCCATGATGATGATGATCTCCTTTTCTTCCTGTGCGTCGGGCTGACCGAACTGCTCAAGGGCAGGGGCATCGACCTGGCGGGCGCGAATGACCGTGCCGCCGGTAGCGCCTGCCTTTTTTGCCGTCTGCATCACGGCGTCGGTGTAGCCCTGATTGACGGTGATGGCAATGAGATGATATTTATTTTCGTTGTTCATTTCGGTATCTGCTCCTTTTTCCGTGGGATTTGCCTGGGATGCGGCGCTGCGGGCGATAATGCCGGCCGAGCGGCGGTTAATAGCACAGAGCGACAGGACGATCAAAAGACCGCCGTAGCCGTAGTTGGTGTCCAGCTTTCTGCCGAAGTCCGCGCTCAGCGCGCCGACCGCGCCCTCGGGGGCGAAGCTGAGGATGATGTCCTTGTCGTTGCTGCCGAGACCGAAAATATCCATAATCTCGGAGGGGGCGGTGCCGTGACCGACACACTGGTAATGGTATCGGATGCCCTGCGCGTTCAGCATTTCGATGCAGGATTTTCCCTTGCCGCGCCCGATGATGGACAGGAGCGCCAGGGTACGTTCGGGCTTGTTCATGCGCTTACCTCCTCGTCGTAATAGATCATATCGTCCTCGGTCTGAATGATCTCGCTGTGTGCGCGTCTTGCGCGGCTCTTCTGCTTGGTGTTGCCGATCAGACCCATGACCTGAATGGTGATCAGAGGCGTCATGGCGACCATGGCGACGATGCCGAAGGCATCGGTCATGATATTGCCGCCGATCATTTCACACGCACCGATGGCAAAGGGCAGGATAAATGTGGTCGTCATCGGACCGCTGGCAACGCCACCCGAGTCAAACGCGATACCCGTGTAGATGGGCGGAACGAAGAACGAGATAAACAGGGAAATGCCGTAGCCTACGGCAAGGAAGGGAAAAATGGGAACGGCGAACACAATGCGCAGCATGGAGACGCCGATGGAAACGGCAACACCGATGGACAATGCAAGACCGATGGATTTTTCGCCGATTGCGCCGTTGGTGACCTCGGCGACCTGCTTTTTCAGCGTATGTACGGCAGGCTCGGCGGAAACGACGAAGTAGCCCATGACCATACCGATGGGAATGAGCAGGTACTTCAGATCGCTGCCTGCGATCTCAGCACCGATGAGGCGTCCTGCGGGCATAAAGCCGACGTTGGCGCCGGTGAGGAAGAGAACCAGACCGAGATAGGTGTAGACCAGACCAACGCTCATTTTGAGCAGCTGGTGGCGGTGGAAACGGCGGGAAATGAGCTGGAAGATGATCAACACGCCTACGATGGGAAGGAAGGCGACCAGCACCTCCTTGGCGTAGTGGGGCAGCGCGACGAGAAAGGCGCGGAACGCCTCGGCCGTCGTTTCTGCCACCTCGATGGTGGTTTGTGTCGTTTCGGGCGCGGGTTTGAAGCAAATGCTCAGGATCAGCACCGAGAGAATGGGACCGATGCTGCAAAGAGAAACCAGACCGAAGCTGTTTTCCTGCGAGTTTTTGCCCTTGCCCAGCGATGCCATACCGGCACCGAGTGCCATGATAAAGGGAACGGTAACGGGGCCTGTGGTTACGCCGCCCGAATCAAAGGCGGTGGGGATAAAGTCGACGGGCACGAAGATCGCCAGCACGAACACAAGAATGTAGCAGACCAGCAAGAGCCTTGAGAGCGGGATGTTGAAGCGGGTGCGCAGCAGGGAAATGGCGAGGAACAGACCGACACCGCCCGCGACGAACAAAATGAGCGTCATGTTGGGAACGGAGGGAACCTGCTCTGCAAGCACCTGCAGATCGGGCTCTGCGATGGTGATCAGAACACCGAGAACGATGCAGATCAGGAGCGGAATGAGCAAATTTTTGCTTTTCTTGATTTGGATACCAATGCCCTCACCCAGCGGCTGCATGGAAATTCCCGAGCCGATGGTGAAAAAGTTCATGCCAAGAATGAGCAGCAGCGTGCCAAAAAGGAAGGTGACGAGGATGCCCGATTGCATGGGGGCAACCGAAACGCTGAGCAGCAGCACGATGGCAAAGATGGGGAGAACGGATTGCAGTGCTTCTTTGAGTGACGCGCCGGAAAACTTCACAATGGTCCTCTCTTTCATAATTTTTCTATCATATTATATTATATCATCCCCCCCGTGGAAATGCAAGGGAGTCGAGAGCTTCTTTCGTAAACTTTTTGAGAACAGAGAAGGCGCGGAAAGGAGGCGAGGGGGAGCCCTTTTTGAAAAAAGGGCTCCCCCTGTCCCCCCTCCCAAAAACCTTTGGAAAAATGGTAAGCCCCCCTTTGGGGGGCACGCGACAGCGTGACGGAGAGGGATTTTCGCAGCAGACCCCTCTCACTCGCCTGCGGCGGGAGCTCTCCCGCGGGGAGAGCCGCTTAAGAGAAGAGCCTATAAAGAGGGAGAGGTGGTAAGCACGCTGAAAAAAGCAGGGCTATCCGAGGATAACCCTGCTTTCCGTATGCGCAGTTGCTTTTGCACGACGATTATTTATTCTCAAACTTGGTGCCGGCCTTGACCTTCTCGATGACGTCGATAACGGCTGCCGCCTGCGAGAGCTCGATGGGGAACTTGACGCCGTGGCGGATGGTTTCATACAGCGCATCCCAGATGCGGTGCGTACCGTCGCCAAAGGTCACGGTTTCCTCTACCCAGCTAAGCGGCTCGGTGTTACCGAAGCCTGCCTTAACGCCGGGCGTTTCGGGGTCGGCAGCGATGGGAGCGAGCGGCTTCTGCGGATCGAGATAGCGCAGCTTGAAGGTGTTCTTGTCGGAAACCAGCGAGCCGCGGGAGCCGTAGATGCGATATTCGGGGGTGGGAAGCGCTACGCCGCCCGAGATCTCCATGTCAACGATGCGGTTGTTGACACCGACGAACATAATCTTGATGTGGTCCTCACAGTCGCCTGCTGCCGCTACGTGGCGGATCGCGGAGCACATCTGCTTGTACGCACCGCCGCAGAAGCGCAGCGAATGGTCGATGATGTGGGGGCCCCAGTTGAGCAGCTGACCGCCGCCGAACTCGGAGATGGTCTGCCAGTCGCAGCGGCGCTGATAGCCGTTACGGGAAAGACGAACCTCGTAAACGTCGCCGAGGATGCCGGAGTCGATGATCTCCATCGCCTTGCAGAAGCCCTCCTCAAAGCGGCGATTGTGACGGATGTACAGATGAGGACCTGCGGGCTGCGAGCCCAGCTCGATCAGCTCCATCGCCTCAGCGGTGTGCATACAGAACGGCTTCTCAAGGAAAACGTCCTTGCCGGCAAGCAGCGCCATCTTGGCGTGCTTATAGTGATCGGCAGAGCGGGTTGCGATGCTGACGAGCTCTACCTCGGGATCGGCAAGCATATCCTCGTAGCGGGTGTAGGGCTTACTGCCGAACTCCTCGACGAAGGGCTGCGTGCGCTCCTCGATGATGTCACAAACGGCATAGAAATGAAATTTATCCTGACGGGAACGCAGCTCGCCGCGGTGCATACCGCCGCCGGCACGTCCAAGACCGACAAGACCGATGCGAATCGGCTGATCCATAGTTTTGTACCTCACAGAAAAATATTTGGTGATCCACCATGTTAATTATACCAGTAAAATCCAAATTGTCAATGGAAAACGCGAGATTTCTCGAAAAAAGGGCAGGTGTCTCCCAAAAATCAGACACGCTTACTTTGCGACGATGGTTTACTTTTCCGGCACGAGGGAGACAAGGACCACCCCCAAAAAGAGAGATGCGCCAAAGCCGCAAAGCCCAATAATAACACGTCGGGCGCGGCTAACGGTGAGCGACCACAACGGTCAACCGATGATCTCCAGATAGTCCGCTTGCTCCAGCGAATCATAGCTGCCCATGACGGGAGATGCGTCGGGACCCCGGGTCACGCCGGCATCGTAGCGCGTGTAGCCGCCGTATTTGCGGCAGCCGTTCTCCTCGATCGCCCACAGGCGACCGTTTTGCTTCCACGTCAGATTGCCGCAGGAGCGGTGAATGGCAGGCAGCGCGACGGGCTGCGGATCCTGCAGGCGGTCGCCCAGAATATCCATGATCAGCTCGGGATACCAGCCGTTGTCGGGCATTGCAACCACCGTAAACAACGGGTTCTTTCCAAATAAGCCCTGCGGCAGCATACCGTCCACGAATACATAGCCGGCCACGGTTTCCTTAAGGCTCTCCAGAATGGCCTCCTTTTGCGCGTCGGGATAGACGGCCAAATGCTTTTCCATGTGTTCAATCAGCTTGATGTAGCCGTCAAACGCCACGGTGCCGTTCTCCCAGCCGAGGATTTTCGTCTTGTCAACGGGATCCGTGATGGCGCCGCGGTGCAGATAGGTCAGTCCGTCGTCGGCAACAAATGCCGCATCGAACAGATGCGAGGCGACGTTGTGATATGCCTCGTAGAGCCGCTCGTCGCCCATGATGTCGTAGATCAGCTCCAGCATTTCCAAAACGTGCGTATAATAGACGGTGCGCTCGGCGTAGTTGACGCCGTCGCCGCGCTCAAACAGCCCCAGCGCCTTGTGATAGTAGGCAGGGGAGAGATAATGCTCCAGCGCAGGCAGCGCGTATTCCTCGTAGCGCTTGATATTTCCGAACGCCTTGACGCCCATGGCAAGCGCGCCGATGGCGACCAGATCCTGGTTGGTCACGCCGCACCAGCCGGGGAAGGA
This sequence comes from Clostridia bacterium, assembly GCA_017452545.1. Lineage (GTDB taxonomy): Bacteria > Bacillota > Clostridia > Oscillospirales > CAG-272 > SIG644. The sequence goes on from JAFTME010000035.1 coordinate 5,060, forward strand.
GAGCGGATGGAAGCGCCCGTTGCCCACGCGAAAAGAGGCCTTGAGGCTCCACTGCCAATGGCGCTCCACCGCATCCGGGATCAGCGCCTTGATGCTTTCGTCGGCACTCTCCCACAGATAATATTGGCACAGCGCGATGATAGGATAGAAAAAGTGAATGGGGCAGCCGCGCGTGTCAAAGGTGGGCTCAAATTCGGCCGTTGCGTGGATAAAGCCGCCGCTGTTGTCCTGCAGATACAGCAGGTGCGAGGCAATGGCATTGGCCGTCATGCGCCACTTGGGGTTTTTGGTCGCGTCGTACAGACGGCGAACGGTGTGCAGCTGCCCGGCGAGAATGGTGGTCGTTTCCCCCTGATAGCCGCGGTCAAGCACGCCCGTTGTACCCCAGCAAGCGTGCAGATGCAGCTTGCCGTAAACGCCCGGCCCCTGCTGCCACGCCTCCCATTGCGCCATGACCAGATCCAGCGTCTGCTGGGTCAGTACGTCCTCAAGCTTTCGTCCCTTGATGGGATAGTGAATGGTTTTCATCATGGTTTCTCCTTTACAGTTGATATTTTAAACCTATGGGTCAATAATAAGCATCAATAGAAAGAATTCCTGTGCCGTGGCGCGTCATCAGCGGGGGCTGCAGGGCAACGTCGCCTTCGTCACGGAAGACCTCGTGAACGACCTCACCGTCGCGAACGATGACGATATTGTCGTAGAAAACCGTGACCTCCTGCATGCCAAACAAGCCGTCGCGCGTTTCGGGGTGCGCAGCAAGCTGCAGCTGCGCGAGCGTCTGCCCGTCGGTCGCTGCGGTGCCCAGCTTGATGGAGCGGTGATGCCACTCGGGGTAGCAAAAATCACTCAGATCGGCGTTGGGGTGAACGCGCAAGCCGTTGGTGTCGGTCAGACCGTAATTGTCGCGCAACGTCTTTCCGTCAGCAAAGCTGCCGTCAATGGCGCCGACGCCCCAGAAATCCTCCGAGATGCAAACGTCGTATTCCAGCGTGTCGCCGTCCTCGATATCAAAGGACAGGGAGCAAAGAGGGAAGAAGGCAAAGGCAAACGTCTCGCCCTCGGGCAAGGTAAAGGTCAGATCCAGTCGCAGTACGTCACCGTCGGGAGCGGCCTCTGAGAGACTCAGCTCGGGTGGCTGCGTAATATCCACCGTATCAAGATAGTCCGATAGCTGAGGTAGCAACGCGGCGAGCTTGGCATGGCGCGGATGATGTGTCTTTCCGTCTGCCTGATAGAGCCAGCGTGTGTGAGTGTAATCAATGCCGTATAGCTTGTATTGCTTGATAATATCAACCAACAGCTGAATATCGGCGGCTGCGTCCTCGCCGCCTGCGTTCTCTCCGAAGACGGGGATATCACCGTAGCCGTTTTCAACCATGTACTTGCGCAGCGTGCGCAGCTCGTGCGTGCTTGTGATACCGGTGTACTGCAAATAGCAGCCGTAGCGGTCAGCAAGCTGCACCGAGTAGGAATTGTCGCAGCAGATGCGGATGGCGGTCGGTGCGTTACCGGCGGCGGCAGCCGCCTGCCACTGGGCCTCGGTCACATCGGCGCCGGGAAGATAGAGAATGAGTGGGCAGTCCTCCAGCGCAGCATCCTTGAGCGCGGTGCGGAAGGTGCTGACCTGCATATCCATAAACTCGCGTTTGGTGTCGCGGTACCAGGTCAACACGTCGCCCCAAAGCGCCCCCTTGACCTCGCCCGGACGGGGAACACGCAGCGCATCAAAGGAGGCATAGGAGGTACCCCAAGCGGCGTTGGCATCGCCGATGGCTCCGTATTTTTGCTGCATTTTTTCACGAAAATCGCGTTGGGCGTTGTCGCCGTAGCACCACATGACCTCTTCACCGTTGTTGCTGCTGTCAAGCCCGTTGGAGACCTGTGTCCAAGCAGGGGGATAGAGCGGCTCGCCGGCGGGACCCATATCCACGATCACCGCACCGATAACGTCTGCCCAGCCGCCCTTGACGATGGCGTTGAGCTGCGCGCGCAGCGCACCGGCGACGTATTGCTTGATGCCGTCGTACCAGTAACTGACCGTGTTGATGGAGGCGCGACCGTTATAGTCGATCAGACGGGCGCCCTCTCTGGCGCTGAGCCACGCAGGCGGCGCCATGACGGTGGGAAGAATGAGCTTGAGCTTCAGTCCGTGCTTTTTTGCAGCATCCAGATAAGCACGGGTGGCGTCCGACATCTGCCAGACCCCCTCAGAGGGCGAGCCCCACGCAGTGTCAATACGGACGGCGGTGATACCCATGTCCTTGTATTCCTCGAATCGCTTGTCGATGGCGGTGCGTGTGGTGGGCAAGCCGCCCTCGGAAACACAAAGCCCCAACGTCTTCAGTCGCCGTTGGTCCTCGGTGGGCGTGTTGTCGGGCTGCTGCGTGGGCGTCTCCTCCGTCGAGGGCGTGTCGTCAGGCTGCTCCGGTGTCGGCTCGTCCGGTGGTGTGGGCTCATCGGGGGTGCTCGGCGTGCAGGCTGACAACGGGAACAATAGTAAGCAGGCTAAAACCAAAGAAAGAAGTCGGAACAAGCGGTGCATAATGTGTACCTCCGTGTTTAGCGTTGAGCTTTCTTGCCTTTATTATACTGGTTTTTTGCGGGGTTGTCAATGCCGTGCGCTGACATCCCCACAGCTTTTTATATTGTTTTTGGTCGTGCGGCGCAATTCGCGCGCGCGGCGACTTGACAGAGGGGAGCGGCGGTGCTATAATATATGATAGATTTTGATCGCAAGACAAGAGGGAAGGACGGTGTTTTGCACATGGGGTTTGGTTGGCTTGGAGGGCGCGCTCGTCTGGAGCAGACCTATGCGGTGCTGCTGAAGGACGCGTTTGAAGGAGATGCTGCGGGACGTGCCGAGTTTTGGCGTGCGGCTGACGACACCGAGCGCGGCAACATACAGAGTGCCATGCGGCGTCTGGAAAAGCTGCTGCCAAGGTGTGCCGACGTGCCCTCCCGCCGTGCGGTGCGCATGCTGATGGCCCGTCTTTGCGAGAAGGTAAATCTTGTGCAATCGGCAATTATCCATTATTTCGCGGTGCTTAGCGCAGAGCCCGATTATGCCGAGGCGCGACGCAGCATCGGCATCCTGTACCCGATGGTGGGGCAGGAGGAGGAAGGACTGCTCCATTTGCAGCGCGCCGTCGCGCTGGAGCCGGACAACGCCATGGGGCACTATAACCTCGCATCGCTGCAGTTGATGCTCGGCGCATACGCCGAGGCGGCAGAGAGCGGGGAGCGGGTGCTGACGTGCTTCGCGCCGCCGGAACAAGTGCACGTGCTGCTCTATCTTGTTTATGCTATGCTTGGGCAGGAGGATAAGCGCGAGTCGCATCGTGTGCTTGCTTTGCGGACGGGTGTGAGCGAGTCGCAGCTGCAGGCAACGATCCAAAAGCTGCGAGCAAACCAGCCCAACAGTTGAATTTTTCGCATATAAGTTGAAAAGGAACAAGAAACATGAATCAAGCCGAAGCATATTATAAAAAAATGACGACAACGCCGGTCGCACGGCTGGTCATATCCCTTGGCATTCCGACCACCATCTCCATGCTGGTGACCAACATCTACAATATGGTCGACACCTACTTCGTCGGCACGCTGGGAGAAAGCCCGCAGGCGGCGACGGGTATTTTGTTCACGCTGCAGGCCATCATTCAGGCGATCGCCTTTATGCTGGGACAGGGCTCGGGCACCATGGTGTCCAAGGCGCTGGCGGACAAGGATACCAAGCAGGCCTCGATCTATGTTTCCAGCGCCTTTTTCACGGGCGCCGGGATCGGGCTTGTGCTGACGGTGCTGGGGCTTATCTTCCTCGATCCCTTCCTGCGCCTGCTCGGCAGCACCGAGACGATCCTGCCCTATGCGCGGCAGTACGGCTTTTGGGTGCTGGCAGCCTGCCCGTTTGTCGTTTGCTCGTTTATTCTCAATAATAATCTGCGCTATGAGGGTAAAGCGTTTTATTCCATGATCGGTCTTGTCGCGGGCGGCGTGCTGAATATTTTCGGTGACTATTTGTTCATCCGCGTCATCCCGCTGGGCGTGTTCGGCGCGGGCATGGCGACGGCACTCTCGCAACTGGTCAGCTTTTTCCTCTTGCTCTTTTTCCATCGCCGCATGGCACAGGCAGACATCTCGCTGCGCTGCATCAGCCGTGCTGCGACCGTTTATCTGACTGTGTTCAAGGTCGGCTTCCCGGCGCTCCTCCGCCAGGGGCTGTCCTCCATCTCGTCGGGCCTGCTCAACAATCTGACCAAGCCCTACGGCGACGCTGCCATTGCCGCGATGAGCGTGGTCAACCGTTTCTCCGCCTTTGTTATGTGCGTCGGTCTTGGCATCGGTCAGGGCTTTCAGCCGGTTGCCTCCTACAACTATCAGGCAGGCAAATACCG
>JAFTME010000036.1 GCA_017452545.1 Clostridia bacterium
CAGCGGGAATATCTGTCGCTGGTGCGCAGAAAGGCAGAGCAGATCAAGGAGCTGACGGACGTTCTTCTGGACGGCGGTAACAGGGCGCTTGAACGCTTTGATAATGCAAGAGTGCTCATGGAGCAGCTGGCGGGAGAGTTTGAGGAGATGCTGGAGGACAGTTTTTCTCTTTCCGTCGATCTTTCGGGTTATCCTGCCGCACCGGGATGCTTTGACGTTCGGGAGTTGCGGCGAATTTTTGACAATCTGATCTCCAACGTGCAAAAATACGCCGAGCCGACGCAGCCGGTCGTGCTGAGCATTGCTGCGACGACGGCGGGAGCAGTTATCCGACAGCGCAACGGCATAAGGCAGCACGGCGAGCGATCGGAGGGCTATCGCGTGGGACTTGCCAGCATTCGTTGCATTGCGCAAAGCTACGGCGGCAGCGTTGAGATCCTGCAGGATGAAAAAACATTTGAAATTGTGATCACACTTTCGGATATTTGAGGGAATCTTCAGAATTCTTTAGAAATTTCTGCGATATTTCTTTAGAAACCTATGGTATTCTATAATCACCAAAGGGGAACACCCAAAAATAAACGAAAGAGAGGAAATGGATATGCTTACTTCTTTGGATTGGTTGGTTATCGTTTTTATGGGCTTTGCGGCGGCTGCGCTGCTCTCGCTTTGCTTGATGTTTTTACTTCGAAATCAAACGGCAAGGCGCGTTTGCGTTTACGTCGTATCGGCTCTCGCCCTTTGCCTCGGCGGCATCGGCATTCTCATCGGGGGCGCAATGTTTCCGGGACAGACTGCTGCAGGCGTGGTTGCCGGTCTGATGGGTATCGGTGCGGTCGTGCTGGAGCGACTCGGCCGCGGTGGAGAAAGAATGCTGCTGTATTCTCGTCTTCTGGCTGCGGCGGCCTTGATCCTCGGATTTGCCAGCGCTGCGCTGATCTGAATGAAAGCACAAGGGGGACGGAAATCCGTTCCCCTTTCTTTCTTTTTTGCCGTAAGCACTTGATAATGGATGAAGTTTTTGATATAATATATCAGATTGAGAGATTGCTGCGTACAAAGGACGGCGGGAGCGTTTTTTTGACGCGTATTCATACAGATTGAGCGACAGCGAGCGCTACTGTCGCGGCGCTGCTTGGAGGAAGACGGATTTTATGAAAATGAAGGCTGAAGTGATGTATGCGACGATGAACCCGTGGCGGTTGTTTTTCGTCGTTGCATTGCCCGGCATGGTCAGCATGTTTGCCATGTCGATATACAATATTATCGAGGGCGCCTTTATCGGGAAATTATTGGGTGAGGGCGCGTTTGCGGCGGTCAACATCGCCATGCCGCTGGTTATGATCAATTTTTCGCTTGCCGATCTGATCGGTGTGGGTGCCTCGGTTCCCATTTCCATTTCACTTGGCAAGGAGGATCACGAGAATGCGAATAACGTATTCACCTGTTCGATCATTCTGATCTTTTTGTCATCGCTGCTGATGGGAAGCATCATGTTTTTTGCCGCTGAGCCGCTGTCTCGCATGATGGGCGCGGATGACGTGCTGCTGGATACGTCGGTGCGGTATTTGCGCACCTATGCGCTTTGCAGTCCGCTGACTACTATCTTTTTTGCAATGGACAATTATTTACGTATCAGTGGCTACGTCAAGAGCAGTATGCTGATCAATATCGGCTCCAATCTGCTCACGCTGGGGCTGTTGGCATTTTTTCTCTTCGGTCTGGATATGGACGTGGTGGGCTCGGCGCTGGCAACCAGTATTTCCATGTGTGCCTGCTCGCTTGTGGCAATGATCCCGTTCGTAATGAACAGGGCGTTGCTCAAGTTTGTCAAGCCGAGATTTCACGCGGCGATGTTCAAGGAGATCGCGGCCTGTGGCTCCCCCGTGTTCTTAAATAATATAGCAGGGCGTGTGACCTCTATTCTGATGAATATTTCGCTGATGACACTGGGTGGGGCGGCGTTTGGTGAGGGCGGCGGTACTACGGCGGTAGCGGTGTACGCAGTTCTGATGTATGCGAGTGATCTTTGCTGGCCGCTGCTGTACGGCATCAGCGACTCGCTCTCGCCTGCCATTGGCTATAACTGGGGGGCGAAAAATTACGATCGCGTCAAGCGTTTGGTTCGCTGTGTTTACATAGGAACCGCGCTGGTTGGGCTTTTGTCGACGGCGCTGCTGTTCTTTTTCCCGGGAACGGTTGCCGCGTTGTTTACCAATGCGGAGGACGTGCGCTTACTGGACATCTCCACGCGTGCCATTCGTCTGTTCTGCTTTGCGTATCTGTTCCGTTGGTTTGTTGTTACGACGCAGGGATTTCTCAGCGCCATTGAAAAGCCTGCGCTGGCGACGCTGATGTCGATTGCCGTTGCGCTCGTTTTCCCGGTGCTCATGCTGGGGGCTCTGTGGCAGATGGGGCTCGACGGGATCTGGTTGAATTTTACCGGTGTCAACGCGCTGGCGGCGCTGCTTGGCGCGATCCTGCTTCGGAAAATATGGAAAAAAATAAGGGCTGCCGAGCGTGCGATGTGCGCGGCGGAGCAATAAAGCCTCGTCGTGGCTGCGGCGGAGCTGAGATAGAAAGGGCTTGAAATGACAAGAATCAGAACTTGGATGAAAAAGGAAAGGGAGCAGACGACGATCCTGCTGCGCAGTATTCCCGCGACGGTGATGACATTGTTCGTAGTCAGCGTGATTTGCATGAATCTGCTTGCCAACAAAACGCTGCTGCAGCTGGATTGGATCGCACTGGACGGCGGTATTCTGATCTCTTGGCTGTCGTTTATGTGCATGGATATTGTGACCAAGCACTTCGGCCCCGGAGCCTCCAATCGCATTTCGCTGCTTGCGGCGGGCATCAATCTTTTGACGTGTCTGATCTTTTTTGTGGCGAGCATCATTCCTTCCAATGCCAACGATTACAGTGGCTTTGATGAGATCTTCGGCGGAACGTGGTTTATTTTGCTTGGCAGCACGGTCGCGTTTCTTGCCTCGGCAGTTTTGAATAATATGCTGAATTTTGCCATCGGTCGTGCCTTCCGCAAGCATCCCGACGGCAAGCTCGCTTATGCGATGCGCACCTATGTGTCTACCTTTGTCGGGCAGTTTTTTGATAACTTTATCTTTTCCGTTATCGTTTTCGTCGGTCTTGCGCCTCTTTTCTGGGACGGATTTCATTGGACGGTGCTGCAGTGCGCCACCTGCGCGCTGACGGGAGCTTTGGCTGAGCTTTTGATGGAGATTTTGTTTTCTCCGATCGGTTACCGCATCGTTACGAAATGGAAGCAGCATGCAGTCGGGCGGGAATATCTGAATTATATCAAGGAGGAGAGAGTATGAGAATATTGATTACCGGCACCTCGCAGGGCATTGGACAGGCGATTGCGGCGCTGTTTCTGGAGCGCGGTCATACGGTGATCGGGATCGACCGCAAGGAGGCGAGCCTTGTGCATGAGCGCTATACGCATGTTGTCTGTGACGTGCGGGATTACGAGCATTTGCCGGACGTTGAGGCGGTGGATATTCTGATCAACAACGCGGGGGTGCAGAACGAGGATGATATTGACGTCAATCTCAAGGCGCTCATTCATGTGACGGAGCGATACGGCGTGCAGAAATGCATCAAGTCCGTGCTGAATATCGGTTCTGCCAGCGGACACACGGGGGCAGAATTTCCCGAATACTGTGCGAGCAAGGGCGGTGTGCTGGCGTACACCAAAAACGTTGCCATGCGTATTGCGGCGTACGGGGCGACCTGCAACAGTTTGGATCCCGGAGGGGTGCTGACGCCCTTGAACGAATGTGTTATGAATGATCCTGCGCTTTGGGCGCAGATCATGGAGGAAACGCCGTTGAAAAAATGGGCAACACCGGAGGAGATTGCAGAGTGGGCGTATTTTTTGACGGTCACCAACACCTTCTGCACGGGGCAGAATATTTTGGTGGACGGCGGAGAATCGATCAATTATCATTTTATCTGGAAGGATGAATGAGCGATAAGCATCCTTGCTTGAAATTTTTTCTTCACAAAAAATACTTGTATTATTCAAGAAAACATGCTATAATAAATATGTCGCAAGCCGAGGTGCTTTCGGAAAAAGGGTGCACGCGGTCGGCCGGCGGATTTACTTAAAAAGGAGATACCGATCATGATGAACGCTAAGGTACACGAGCTTCTGAACGCTCAGATCAACAAGGAGTTTTATTCCGCATATCTTTATCTTGATTTTTCCAACTATTTTAAGGCAAAGGGTCTGGATGGCTTTGCCAACTGGTATATGATTCAGGCGCAGGAGGAGCGCGATCACGCCATGCTGTTTTATCAGTACCTGCAGAACGAAAATCAGATCGTAACGCTGGATGCGATCGCAAAGCCCGATAAGGTATTTACCTGCCACATGGACGTGCTCAAGGCAGGTCTGGAGCATGAGGAATACGTAACCTCGCTGATCAACGATATTTACGCCGCTGCGTATGAGGTGAGAGATTTCCGTACCATGCAGTTCCTCGACTGGTTTGTCAAGGAGCAGGGCGAAGAGGAGACCAATGCCAACGATTTGATTACCAAGATGGAGCTGTTTGGCTCGGATCCCAAGAGCCTGTATATGCTGAACCAGGAGCTGGCAGCAAGAATTTACAATGCGCCCTCACTGGTGCTGTGATTTAAAGAGAAAAGGAGAATAAAATTATGAAATACGTTTGTGACGTTTGCGGCTGGGAATATGATGAGACTGTCGGTGATCCCGACAACGGCATTGCTCCCGGTACCAAGTTTGAGGATCTTCCCGAGGATTTTGTCTGCCCCCTTTGCGGAGTTGGCAAGGATATGTTTTCCAAGGCTGAATAAGCAATATAAGGGGCGGTACGACAATGGCGTGCTGCCCCTTTTTGTATAAAAACGGCGCGAGGCGGCGATTGTCTTGCGCTTGCGAATAACTGAACAAGAAGGAGTGTGAGGCTCATGCAATATATCATTGCGTTTCTTGAGGGGATCATTACCTTTATTTCCCCTTGCTTGCTGCCGATGCTGCCCATATATCTTTCCTATTTTGCGGGCGGCGGAGAGCGAAGCACCGCCAAGACGCTTAAGGGGGCGCTTGGCTTTGTGACCGGCTTTACGGCGGTATTCGTTGCGATGGGCGCGCTCGCCGGTACGGTGGGCAGCTTTGTTCGGGAATACCGGGTGATCGTGAATATCGTCTGCGGATTGATCGTGATCTTCTTTGGCTTGAATTTCCTCGGCGTGTTCAAGCTGAATCTGTTCCGTGGCGGTAATCGGACGGTGAAGTCGGCAGAGATGGGATTTTTCTCGGCTGTACTGTTTGGTGTCGTATTTTCGATCGGCTGGACGCCCTGTGTCGGTGCATTTCTCGGATCGGCGCTCATGTTGGCAGCGCAGCAGGGGCACATGGGCGAGGGGATGCTGATGCTGCTTGCCTATTCGCTGGGGCTGGGCATTCCTTTTGTGCTAAGCGCGGTGCTGATCGATTATCTCAAGGGTGCATTTCAATGGATCAAAAAGCATTATACGGCTATCAATGCCGTTTGCGGCTGCCTTTTGATCTTGATCGGAATTCTGATGGCGACGGGGCTGCTTGAGCGGCTGCTGGCGCTGCTCAGCTGAGGAGGCTATATGGAAAATAAAAAAACATTACTGATCCTGGTGCTTGCTTTTGTCGTGCTGCTTGCTGGTGCCTCGGCGCTTTATGCGCAGCTGAGTCGCGGACAGGATAATGACAATTTAGCGATCCTTGACCCCAATGCCGGCGCTAATACCGATGCGTCGCAGGATGCCGCAGACGGTGAGAGTGCTGCGGAGGGTGCTGCAACGGATAAGGATAATGCAACCGAGGGCGATGTGACTGATGATGCGGCAGGTGGTGATGAGAGCGTTGCCGACGACACGCCGCAGGGCGATGAGCCTTCCGACGACACGGAGGAGCAGGCCACGGTAGCACCCGACTTTACCGTTTACGATGCGGAGGGGAATGCAGCCAAGCTGTCGGATTATTTCGGCAAGCCCATTGTTTTGAACTTTTGGGCGAGCTGGTGCGGGCCGTGCAAAATGGAAATGCCCGAGTTCCAGGACAAATACCTGGAGTATGAGGGAGAGGTCATCTTTTTGATGGTCAATATGACGGGCGGACGGGAAACGCTGACAAGCGCCAAGCGCTTTATTGAGGAGAGCGGATATACTTTCCCCGTATTGTATGATACAAAAGAGGATGCGGCAATGACCTATGCGGTCTACTCGCTTCCGACCACTTATTTTCTGAATGCCGAGGGACATCTGATCGCCCGTGCGACGGGTGCGATCGATGCAACGCTGCTGCAGCGCGGCATTGATATGATACGGTGAGGTGAAAAACGCAATTGCCGCACGGTCGGCGGACTTGCGTTTCGCGCGTTGACATGGAATGCGAATGATGGGGGATGCGAAATGATTGCATTATACGAGCCGGCATTTGAGGATTTATGGTTTAGACAGGCAATGCTTGCTGATGAACGAACAATGTCTTATAACCACTCATATGGGGGAAGTATACCATTTCCAAAAGAGAAATGGGCTCCTTGGTATGATAGATGGGTGATAAACCATGAAAATAAAAGATTTTACCGCTTTGTCAAGGAGAATGACACGTTTCTCGGTGAGGTAGCCTATCGTTTTGATGATGAAAGGCACATTTATATTGCCGATGTAATCATCTATGCGCCGCATCGAGGAAATGGCTATGGTCGCCAAGCCTTGACCTTGCTATGTGATGCTGCAAGAAAAAACGGCATAAATGAATTGTATGATGATATTGCGGTAGACAATTCATCCGTAAGTATGTTTTTGAACTGTGGCTTCCGTGAACTTCTGCGAACAGAGGACTATGTTTTAGTGAAAAAGGAGCTTGGAGAAAATTTATGATACTGCAAACAAAGCGGCTGATTTTGCGCCCGTGGTGCGAAGAGGATGCCGAGGATTTATACCGGTACGCGAGTGACCCCGAGGTGGGGCCGCCTGCCGGATGGCAGCCGCACACGAGCGTAGAGAACAGCCGTGAGATCATTCGTGCGGTGCTGTCTGCGCCCGAGACGTATGCCGTTTGTCTGAAGGAGGATGGCAAGCCGATCGGAAGCATTGGCTTTCACCGTGCGGATCTTGCCGAACTGGACGACGAATACGAACTGGGCTATTGGATAGGCAAGCCGTTTTGGGGACAGGGATTGATCCCCGAGGCAGCGCGTGAGATGCTGCGCCATGCCTTTCTGGATCTCGGCATGAGCCGAATCTGGTGCGGCTACTATGACGGCAACGTCAAGAGTCGTCGTGTGCAGGATAAACTGGGGTTTGTGTATCACCACACCACCGAGGGGATCGAGCTTGCGCAAATGAACGAGATTCGCACGGGGCACGTGATGCTTATGACGAGAGAGATATGGGAGGCACACATGGGAAATCCGGAGCGTGCGATGGGGCAGCCACGCAAGATTTTAACCAAGCAAGAGCTGAGCCAAAAGCTGCACGACTACTATATTGAGCATTACGGGGAGCGGGAAGAGGACGAGTGGTTTGATCCGCCCGCAGTCAACGTATGGGTATTCAAGCGAGGAGATCAATACATTTCACTGAAGGCACATATTTTGAGCGGCGAGGTAGAGGCGCTTGTTGAGCAGGGATAAGGAGTGGAGCGATATGTTTGATTTTAAAAACAAGGTTGTCGTTGTGAGCGGTGGGGCGCGTGGGATCGGCAAGTGCATCCGCGAGTGCTTTGAGGCGGCTGGCGCGACGGTTTGCGTCATTGACCTGCTGGAAAATGATTATTTTGTGGGAGATCTTGCGGACAAGGCAACGCTGGAGGCGTTCGCTCACAAGGTTATTGCGGAGCACGGGCAAATTGACTGTCTGATCAACAATGCTGCGCCCAAAATGTGCGGAATTGAGGACGGCAGCTACGAGGACTTTGAATATGCACTGAAGGTAGGTGTGACTGCGCCGTTTTACCTTGCAAAGCTGTTTGCGCCGTATTTTGCAGTGGGCGCGAGTATTGTCAATATCTCCTCCTCGCGCGATCGCATGAGCCAGCCGCAGACCGAGAGCTATACGGCGGCAAAGGGCGGCATTTCTGCGCTGACGCACGCGCTGGCAGTCAGCCTTGCGGGACGGGTGCGTGTCAATTCGATATCGCCCGGCTGGATCGACAACAGCTACAGAATTTACGAGGGCGCGGACGCGGTGCAGCAGCCTGCGGGCAGGGTAGGTAATCCGCCCGATATTGCCAATATGGTGCTGTATCTTTGCGCGGATATGGCGGGCTTTATCACGGGAGAAAATATCTGCATCGACGGCGGCATGACCAAGCTGATGATCTATCACGGTGATCACGGCTGGACGCTAGAGAAGGACGGCAACTGAACAAAAAGGACCGCTGAGGAATCTTGCGAAACCTCAGCGGTGTTGTTTTATATGCCATAGGTTCCCGTGAGCGGATCCTTGAAAATGCCGATCTCGGGTGTGAGAAAGGTGAAGATGACAAAGAGCAGGGCAATGGCGCCGAGTGTGATCTTTGCCCATTTCGGGGAGCGGCAGGATAGCCGGTCGGTGTTGTAGAGGCGCGTTTCATAGATATAGGCGATCGCGGCGCATACAAAGAAAATGACGATATTGATCCAGTCGGGCGAGCGACCGATCACGCCGTTGTAGGTGTAGAAGATGACGGGGATCAGAATGATCCCGAGCAGAATGCCACGCAGTTTGACGCACCAGAAGTCCTCGCGATCACGAAAAAAGAAGCTCTGCAAGATGGCAAAGAGCAGCATGGGCCAAAAGAGCAGCTTCATGTGCTCCCAGGTGGATTCGTTTACGCCCGAAAGCGGCGCGATCCACGCTGCCTCTCCGAGCCAATCATACAGAAAATGCAAAATGGTGCCGCCGAGCGAGGTCACGGCAAAGCCAAGCAGCTGCCAGGGTCCGATGGATCTTTTCATACGTCCTCCCGTGAAAGTTGATAGTAGAGTATATGAAGGTGCGGCGCAGAATATGCAGAAAAATGCATTGACACTATCAGGGAATTTTGTTATAATGGGTGTAACGAAGGAAAAAAACTGTGAGGTGAGACCATGGTGGAGGTAGTAGCGGCACTCATTTGGCGAGGCGATCGTTTTATGGTCTGCCAGCGACCGACGCACAAGGGCAACGGGCTGCTTTGGGAGTTTGTTGGCGGTAAGGTTGAGCCGGGAGAGTGTGCAGAGCAGGCGCTCATCCGCGAGTGCAGAGAAGAGCTGAACGTGCTC
>JAFTME010000037.1 GCA_017452545.1 Clostridia bacterium
TCGGTGCTGTAAAGCGCGTGTCGGCGATCAACTTCGGTGTCGTCAAGGAAATGGTCTTGACTTGGGTTTTGACCTTCCCCGGCTGCGGTCTGGTCGGATTTTTAATGACAAAGCTGTTTATGCTAATATTCACATAAGGAAGAGGATAAGACAATGGCAAAGAACGATAAATTTTATTTTGAAAACTTCGCATCCAGCACCGCGCTCGCAAAGGACGCCTCTGCGTATCTCGTAGAGTGCCTGGAGAATTATGATCCCGCCAACATCGAGGCAATGCTGCAAAATATGCACGAGATCGAGCACAGCGCCGATATCAAGAAGCACGAAATGAATGAGGCACTTGCAAAAGCATTCGTCACGCCCGTTGACCGCGAGGATCTGGATATGCTCAGCCAAAAGCTGGATGACGTCATCGATATGATCGAAGAGATTCTGCAGAAATTCTACATCTACGACATCCGCGATATCGAGCCTGCCGCAGTGGATTTTGCAAAGTATATCGTGCGCTCCTGCGAGCTGCTCTGCGAGATCATGAAGGAATTTGAAAACTTCAAGAAATCCAAGAACATCCGCGCCCTCATCATCGAGCTCAACGACGTCGAAGAGGAGTGCGACAAGCTGTACCTCGCCTCCATGCGCACGCTGACGCAGAACGCCACCGACGTCCTGCGTACCATCTCCTGGCGTAAGATCTACGAAAGCCTTGAGGCTTGCTCCGATGCCTGCGAGCACGTCAGCGAATGTGTCGGCTCGGTTATCATGAAGAACACCTGATCTCAAACCGATAAAAAAAGATCCCGCATCCGATCAGCTCGGATACGGGATCTTTTCTGCTTGCTCAATCAGTCGCTCTGTCACCGCAAGCAGCTGCCCCTTTCGGCTCAAATACGCAGGATGATAAGTCCAAAACGCAGGAACGTGCAGTCCAAGCACTGCCGTTACGTCGACCAGCAACCGCTCCTTTGTCGGTCGGTAGCGCCAAAGCTCCCCCTCCTCCACGCCAAAGCTGCACGCCATCGGATAACAATACTGCGGCCCCGTGGCAAATAAAATCACGTCGGGCCGGCACAGCGCGATCTCGCGCTCGATCAGCGACTGCTGCTCTTCCCCGTATCGGCAGCAAAGCTGCGTTTCCTGCTCGCGTGTCAACCGCACGGTCTTGCCGTCGATCGGCCGTTGGAGCTTATCAATATTGTTCCAGCATGGCACAAGCCCGGCGCGATCCAGCAAGCGAAACAATCGCCAAAAGGGTGAACGGTTGTATTCATCCGCGCCAATCCCCCATAGCTGCCGCCGAAGATAGCCAATGCTCCACGACTGGATCATAGGCGCAGGCCAATCATCGGTGTACGTCCCCCAGCCCTTGGTCTCCTGTCCAACGATCATAATTCGGCGGTCGCTTGTCAGATATTCCTCCGACAGCCCCATGCAGTAGGGGCGGGAAAGGTGGGCGGGATCGTTGCACTCCATAATTGGCTCCACAACCTGCCGCTCCCACTCACGCTGCAACGCCAGTAACTCGGAATTGATGTCCATAGCCAGCCTCCTCTCGCAGTGGGTA
This sequence comes from Clostridia bacterium, assembly GCA_017452545.1. Lineage (GTDB taxonomy): Bacteria > Bacillota > Clostridia > Oscillospirales > CAG-272 > SIG644. Next base: position 1,562 of record JAFTME010000037.1, read on the forward strand.
CAGATACAAGTATACTATATATGTTGTAACGTTCAGAGCCTTTAAGCAATATAAGAAATCAATGCCTTTTTTAGCCTTTGCTGAAAAGCGTCATCAGAATCCGTAAATTTTTGCAATAATTTTTCATAAAAAGATATATTTTCCGCATCCCAATCCTTTGGATAATAAATTTCATATCGACCTACGCCATCAAACAAACGAGATTCGATTAGCTGCGTGAAATCTTCAGGCAAACTACCGGTAAGATAAACATGATTCGCCAATATATCATCTCTGTTGAAGAACGCATAAGGTTTAATATCCGCAATATCAACAGAAACAACAAGCGTATCGACAACGCGACGAAATCCATTCAGAATTCCTTCCTCAATGGTTTCAATCGTGTTCGGTAATACCAGTTTTTCTATCGTTGCATCAAAAAACGCGATTTCTTCTATCTTTTTGATGCTGCCGGGTATGATTACACTTGATATTTCGGCACCATGAAACGCATCAGAGCCGATTGTTGTCACGCCGTCAAGAATTACAACGGTATGAAAATAGGTTTCCTTCCACGGAGAAAACAAGTCGTCATTCTTTTTAAAATCCAATGACGCATTACAAAAGCTCCACATGGGACCGTTCCCGCCAATATACAGAACGTCATCAAGAATCTTCCAATAAACCTTATCACCACATTGTCCGAACGAAAACGGAGATGATACCTCTGCATTTTGAAGAAAATCTACAGAGTCCTTAAGCTCACACAGCTCTCTCTCACCCAAGTGATTGACGTAATTCGCTAATTGCTTGAGCAAAATATTAAGCTCTTGATAGTCTTTCAACGCAAGTTCCTGCCCCAAAACAACATGGAATTGTTCAAATAATTCCCATATTTTTTTCATACAAAATGATCTCCCGGATTATAGTATGTTTTTTCGTGCAATCTCAGCTCGGATACAGATGCTATTTGCATTATATCACAGATTCTCTAAAAAGTAAAGTACCCGGTATAATTCCCCCTTGTTTTGCAGATACTAACAGCGCAAATCTGTAAAACAAGGAGATTTTATATAAATGAAAGCCACAGGAATTGTTCGCCGCATTGACGACCTCGGCAGAGTCGTTATCCCTAAAGAGATCAGAAGAACCATGCGTATTCGCGAGGGTGATCCTTTGGAGATCTACACCGATCGCGAGGGGGAGGTTATTTTCAAAAAGTACTCGCCCATTGGTGAGTTGGCATCGTTTGCCGCGCAATATGCGGAAACGCTGCACAAAACCTGCTCACTCAGCGTGGTCATCTGTGACCGTGACGTTGTCATTGCCTGCTCCGGCCTGCCTCGCAAGGAATACACCGAGCAAACGCTGTCCGCCGAGCTGGAGGAAATCATCGCCAAGCGCAGCTTTTACACGCATCGCGAGGGCAGTCCTCGCATCCCCGTGCTGGCGCGTGAGAGCAGCGAGAACGGGCGCTATATCAAATGCGCCATGCCCATCATCAGCGAGGGCGACATCATCGGCTGTGTTGCCTCTGTCGCACAGGACGGCAATGACACCCACGTCCTCACCGACGACGTGGAAACCAAGCTCATTCAAACCGCCGCAGGCTTTCTCGGCAGACAATTGGAATCTTAAACGCAAGCAGGGCGCACACTCTCGGTGGAGCGCCCGTTTTTTCATAATTTCTACCACTTTTTTTACTTCACGCGAATAAACCGCCGCACGGTGCACATACTAAAGCCGACGTGCCGCACGGCGCGTGTTTATCGACAGATCAGAAAGGATAATATAAATATGGCAACCGCTACCGTCAAAAACAGCACCGTGGAGCTGCTCTCTAAGCTGCACAAAAACATGAACATGGGCAAGGATTCCACACTCGATCTTTTGGAAAAGGTGCGCGACCCGCAGCTCAAGAGCGACATGACGCAGCAGCTCAACGGCTATGAAGGCTTTCTCAACAAGATCAACGAGCACCTGCAGGCAACGGGCGAGCAGGCAAAGACAGAAAGCCTGCTGACAAAAATGTCCGCGAAGGTGGGCACAACCTTCAATACGCTCATGGACGATTCCCCCTCACACATTGCGGATATGATGATCCAGGGCTCGACCATGGGCATGACTGACACCACCAAGCTGCTGCGCGATTACGAGAGCACCGATGCCTCGGAGGCAACGCTCTCTCTGGCTCGCGCCATTATTAAGTTTGAAGAAGAGAATATCGAACGAATGAAAAAGCATCTGTAAAAAGAAACGGGAGAACCGTCCGCAAAAAGCGGAGGATTCTCCCATTTGTCTTTTATTTCACCGTATAGCCGGCGTCCTCGACCGTCTTTTTGAGCAGGGCGTCGTCCACTGCTTCGGTCATCGTCAGGACGGCGGTGCCGCTTTCGTGGCTGACGACCGCCTCACTCACACCGGGCAGCGCCTCCAGCACCTTTTTTACACGGCCCGAGCAATGCGGGCACATCATTCCTTCGATATGCATTGTTTTTTCCATGATCGTGTTCTCCTTTTCTTGTATTTGATCATTTTCATGACCGGTATCGGTCAAATTTTCACTTACCTTTTCAGCGGCGCGGAAGCGATTGAGGCGCAGCGCATTGCTGACCACGCAAAAGCTGGACAAGCTCATGGCTGCAGCGCCAAACATCGGCGACATTTCCCAGCCCAGCGCCGCGCTGAACGCGCCTGCCGCGAGGGGGATTCCGATGGCGTTGTAGAAAAACGCCCAGAACAGATTTTGCTTGATATTTCGCAGCGTTGCACGCCCCAGTCGGATGGCGGTCGGCACGTCGGAAAGACGGCTGTTGACCAGTACGACATCCGCCGCGTCGATAGCAACGTCCGTTCCTGCGCCAATGGCAATTCCTGTATCGGCGCGCGTCAGTGCAGGTGCATCGTTGATGCCGTCGCCAACCATGGCAACACGCCCACGCTCCTGTAAACGGCGAATGACCGCCTCTTTTTCGTTCGGCAATACGCCTGCCACGATGTCGTCCACGCCTGCTGCCTTGCCGATGGCTGCCGCCGTGCGCTCGTTATCACCGGTTACCATAACAACCGCTATGCCCAACTGCTGCAACGCAGCAATGGCCCGTGGGCTGTCCGTCTTGATTACGTCAGCAACGGCAAGCATGCCCAGCAGCCGACCGTCCATCGCAAAATACAGAGGTGTTTTTCCTTCCTCTGCAAGCAAGGCAGCTTGCGCGGTCATATCCTCCGGCATGGAGATACCCAACTGCTGCTCAAGGAATTCGCGCTTACCGCCGAGCAAGCGTTTCCCTTCGCAGTAGGCTGAAAGCCCGTGACCGGGATGTACGATGAAATCCGTGACGGCTTGCAGCGCAAGCGATTGCTGATTAGCCCCTGCAAGAATTGCTTTGGCGAGCGGATGCTCGCTGTGCTGCTCCAATGTCGCCGCCGCTTGCAGCAGCTGCGCGGAGGAAACCGAAGGCTGCGGAACGATGTCCGTCAGATGGGGGGTCCCCTGCGTGATCGTTCCCGTTTTATCCAAGGCTACGACCTGAATGCGCCCCGCCATTTCCAGCGAAGCCGCCGTTTTGAACAGAATTCCCTGCCGTGCTCCCACACCGTTGCCGACCATAATCGCCACGGGGGTTGCCAAGCCCAGCGCGCACGGACAGCTGATGACCAAAACCGATATGCCGCGCGAGAGCGCGTGACCGAGATTTCCATCGATCAGCATCCAGATCAATATTGTCAATGCGGCAACGCCCATCACGACCGGCACAAACACGCCCGAAACACGATCTGCAATCTTGGCAATCGGGGCCTTGGTCGCGGCGGCGTCGCTGACCATGCGGATGATCTGCGATAGCGTCGTGTCCTCCCCTACGCGCGTTGCACGACAACGCAGAAAGCCGGATTGGTTGACCGTCGCAGCGCTGACGCTGTCGCCGATCTCCTTATCCACCGGAATGCTCTCCCCCGTCAGTGCGGATTCATTCACCGCGCTGCCACCATCGAGCACCACGCCATCAACGGGAATGCTTTCCCCGGGGCGAACCGTGAAAATATCTCCCACGCGCACCGCAGATACCGGGATTTCGATCTCCGCGCCGTCGCGCTCAACCGTTGCGATTTTGGGCGCCAGATCCATCAAATGACGCAGCGCATCCGTCGTTTTCCCCTTGGAGCGCGCTTCTAACAACTTGCCCAGCGTGATCAGCGCGAGGATCATCGCCGCCGACTCAAAATACAAGCCGTGCAAGCATTTGTGCAGCAGCGCATGATCTCCTGTCGCGGTTGTCATTAAAAACACAAGATACACGCTATATCCGAACGACGCCGCTGAACCCAAGGCCACCAGAGTATCCATGTTCGGCGCGCGGTGCAAAAGCCCGCGAAATCCGCTGATAAAAAACTTTTGATTGATCACAAGAACAGCTGCGGAAAGCAGCAATTCCACCAAAGCGATCGCCAGCGGATGATCCGCCAGGGCGGCGGGCAGCGGCGCCCCCCACATCAAGTGGCCCATTGATACGTACATCAAAGCGACCAGCAAGATCAGCGAAACGACTAAACGGCGCAAAATTCTCGGTGTTTCGGTGTCTTTCAGCGAGGGTTGATCGACTTTGGGCTGTGTAGTCGATGCGGATACCTCGCCGCCGCTTATTACTGCATCGTAGCCTGCATCCCGCACAGCTCCGATGATAAGCGCCGCATCGACGTCGCCCTCAACCCCCATTGAATTGGTCAGCAGGCTAACCGCACAGCTCGTAACGCCGGGAACGGCACTGACCGCCTTCTCAACACGTGCGCTGCATGCGGCGCAGCTCATGCCGGAAACCTTATATTGTTGCATGCTTTATCCCCCTTACATCAGCTTGCGCATGAGATCCAGCAGCTCATCGACAGCTCTTTCGCTGCGTTCGTCGCCTGCACGAATATCATCGGAAACGCAACTGCGAACGTGCATCCCCAGCAGCTCTCGGTCAAACGCGTCGATGGCGGCGCGCACAGCAGCGGCTTGGGTAAGTACGTCGGCGCAATAGGCGTCGGCTTCGACCATGGCGCGGATACCGCGAAGCTGCCCCTCCATGCGGGACAAGCGATTGATCAGTCGCTTCTTATCGTCCTCTGTGCGGATCGTTTTGCGCTCACAACAGGTATGTTCCATCAATATCACCTCAATTCTCTTATATTATATACCCCCTGGGGGTATTTGTCAAGGCGTATTTTAATGGTATTCTATAAAAATCAGACCAAAATAATAAAAAAGCAGCATGGTTTTACGCCATTCTGCTTTTTGATCCTTCAATATCGTTTCGTTTGGTCGTCAGTTGCCGGATTATTGAACTCAGGATCGTCCGAAATCGGTGGGAGCGTGGGCTCTTCGGAGGGTTGATCGGGAGTGGGCGGGGTATCATCGGCTGGAGGAGTGTCGTCCGTCGGAGGGGGGAGTCCGTCATCGGGGGAATCGCTTCCCTGCTCATCGGCGGGAGGATCCGGCAAAGTGGAGGGTTGCTCATCGCAGGCGGCAAGCACGGCGAAGAGCAAAAGCATGGCTAAAAGGAGGGCAAGCGAGCGCAATTTTCTTGTGTTCATGTTGTTCCTCCTTTTGCAATTTGTCACTATATTGTAACACATTAGACGCTGTTTGTCAACAATTTCGGATATACAAATCCCCCACGCCCGAGGGCGTGGGGGAAAGGTTGATTATTCAATCAAATTTGTACGATATTAGTACAGGGGGTTCTTGCCGTCCTTATCGGTAACGCCGGTGTTGACGATCTTATCGAAGTCAACAGCTGCGGAACCGGTAGCAAAGTATACGCCGCCCTTACCATCGTCAACACCCTCACCGGTAACAACGGTAGCGGGCTTAACGACCTTTGCGTAAGTAGCTACATCCTTACCGTAGGACTTGATGTCCTCCAGTGCCTTTGCGCGCTCGCCCTTAGCAGTCAGAGCATAGTAGCTGGAACCGCAAGCGATAACGTCGTTCAGGATCTGCTTGTAGGTGTCGAGGTAGTCCTCGAGAGCGATTGCACCACGGTTGTTGGTGTACTCGATGATGGTGATCTGCTCCAGGTGTGCGTTGTAGGTCTGCTGCAGCTTGTTCAGCAAGGAGTAGTCAGAAACCTTCATAGCGTAGGAGAGGTACGTGAAGTACAGGGACTCCTTAGCCTCACGCAGGTAGGTGTTGAACTGAGCCTTAACAGCCATGTTAGCCATGGTGTTGATAGCAGCAGCCTTTACAGCCTCAGCCTTAGCGATAGCCTCGGTACCAACCATAGCAACGGTGGTCTTATCCAGAGTTGCGAAAGGATCAACAGTGATAGCAGCCATAGCATCAACAGTTGCGCCGTTGCCGTTCTTGTTAACGGTGTAACCGGTAACTGCGGAGCCGTTCATGATGGGAGCGTAGGAGAAGCCGTTAGCAGCCAGAGTATCGTTGTAACCGGTAACATACTTCTTCAGCATGTCCTCGATAGCCTCGGACTTGGTGCCAGCGTTGAAGTAAACTGCAACGCCACCGACGTACTTGTCAGCGTCGATATCAGCAACGGAAGCGTATACATCGTTGATCAGAGCGTTCTTAACGGGAGCGTAGGTTACGCGGTTAACGATCTCATCGAGATTAGCCTTTGCAGCCTTCAGCTCTTCGTCGAATGCCTTCTGAACTGCGATGCCGGAGCCCTTCTTAGCAGCCAGGGAAGCGGAAGCGATCTGTGCGCGAACACCAACGGTGGAAGCAGCCAGCTCGATCTTCAGGGTCTGTGCGTTTGCAGCGATATAAGCGAGAACGTCGCTATCCAGAGTAGCGGTACCAATGGTGGTGCCGGACAGGGTGGGAACTACTGCGGCGTTGGTATTTGCATAGTACTTAGCGATACCAGCGTTCTTGTGAGTGGGACCCAGATCCCAAGTGTAATCAGTACCATTGTAGAATGCTGCCAGGAAGTTAGCGGTGTACTGATCAGCGCTCAGCTTCAGGTTGGTAGCAGCAGCAGTGTTAGCTGCAACGTAGCCAGCAGTGGTGCCGTCAACAACAGCAGCCTCGGTAGCTACCAGGTAGTCGTTCAGCATGATGTTCAGAACTTCCAGAGCCTTGGTCTGGTACTTCTGGAACAGCAGGTCGTATGCTCTGTCGAGCAGCTTCTCGTACAGACCGTATCTGTACAGCTCAACGGTGGAACCACCATTGATCTTCTTTGCAGCCTCAACAGCCTCGGTAACAGTGGTCAGCCAAGGAGCAGTCCAAGTGTTAGCGGGCTGAGTGGTGGGCTCGCACATGTAAGCAACCTGACCGCCAACGAATACATCGTCGCCGAAGCTATCCAGAGTTTCCTTCTTACCAGCATCGGGAGTCTTGATCTTGGTCAGATATGCCTTAAAGGTATTGTTAGCAGCGTCAACCAGTGCCTGGCAATCGTCGATCATAGCCTGAATTGCAGCGTAGGTGTTAGCCATAACAGTCTGCTCAGTCTTGCCGGCGGGAACAGGAGTAACCTGGTTCAGCAGCTTAACGATCTTACCGGTAGCAACAGTGGTTGCATCGGTGTGGATGGTGCCGTAGTCCTTAATAGAGGAACCAGCGCCCTTGGTGTAGCCGGCGGTAGCAGGAACACCTGCAACGTTCAGCAGACCAGCGGTGGTGTAGGAGTAGGTGTAATCCTTATCTGCATCGGTAGCAGAAGAGGTGGAGTAAGGAGAACCCTTTCTGGAACCGACAGCGTAAACCTTGATGGAACCGTCAGCCTTCTTGTAGACATCATAGATATCGGTAGAAGTGTAGTCGGTGCCGGTCAGGCCGCAGGGATCCATTACGTACTTAACGATCAGGGCGTCGATCTCAGCCTTGATTGCGTTGTAAGCAGCCTTGTCGTTCAGGGTTACAACCTGAGCGATCTGCTGTGCCTTGGAGATGTCGGTGCCGTGATAAGTGGTCTTATCAGCAGCCTTATCCTTGTCATCGAACTTGCCGTCGCCGTTCATATCAACTGCAACGGAGTTACCCAGAGCGTACAGCTTGTAAGCAACATCGGTCAGCTCATCCTCGAGAGAGTCAACGTCAGCAGCTGCGGTGAAGCCGTCCAGGATGTCCTGAATAGCATCGGTGTTGGGAGCGCGGAGAATAGCCAGACCCAGAGCTGCGAGAGTCTCGTCAGCGTTCTTGGAGTCGAATGCGCCATAAGTCTTAGAGGTTGCGTCGTAGGGGAACAGGGTCATGCCGCACAGGTCATTGATCTCCTTCTTTGCAGCCTGCGTGAAGGTATGCTCCTCAACGCGGGTCAGCAGATCCTCAGCAGAGGTCAGGGTCTCGATAACCATGGTGGTAGCTTCGTTCCACTCGTCAAGGCCCATAGCCTTGTTGAGCTTATCCAGGCCAGCCTTCAGCTCAGCTGCGGTAGCGTAGCCCTTCAGGCGCTCCTCGATCTCAGCCTTGGTCAGATACTTTTCCAGAGCCTTGTCGATCATAGCCTGAACATCAGCAGCGTCCAGAATCTTGCCGCTCTTGATAGCCTCATCGATACCCTTGTTGATATCGTAGGAAGCCAGAGCGTTCTTAATCAGGGTCTCTACGTCAGCCTTGGTGACGTAAGAAGCCAGCTTGTCGGACAGAGCCTTCAGCTCGTCAGACTTTGCGTATGCAGCCAGATCGTCGGTAGTCACACAGCCAGCCATGGACTCCTCAACGAGGGCCTTTACCTTTGCGTCAGCGTCAGCGGTCTTCAGGTAATCCTTCAGAGCGTCTGCGATCAGAGCGGATACGTCAGCAGCAGTGGTCTTCTCGGTCTTCAGGGCCTCGATGTCTGCGCGAGCGTCCTTATCGGAGCAGCCGGTCAGGCATACAGCAAAGACCATGAGAGCAGCCAACAGCAGAGCAATGCCTTTAACGAAACGGCTCTTCTTGTTGTTTGTAAGCATGATTTGCCTCCATAAAATAAGATTTGTGCTAACATTGTACACCATCTTGAGAAATATTTCATCGTTTTTTGATGAACGGGCGTAATTTCGCACCAACGGGCATAAAAACCCGCATAGTACGCCCTTTGCAGGGCAAATGACGCCGTTTTTTGGTCGGCGCGTCCCATTCGCGGATGTGTTCGGGGGATTCGGGGCCTGCGGTGCGAGCCGCGGCGACGAATCGCACTCCCGGGGAGCGCGTCAAGTCGATTTCCGTGCCCCGGCATATTCCTCAAACGCCGCTTTGACCTCAGCGTATCGGTTTTTTGCCACGGCCACGGTATCGCCGTTGATCATTCTGAACTGGCAGCGCTCGATAGCGACCGCATACCGCAAATTCACAATGAAGCTCCGATGAGAGCGATAGAAATCCTTCGATGTCAACAAGTTGCCTGTCTCCACCAGCGTACCGGCGCACAGAACGACACCGCTTTTACAGTGTACGTCCAGCTCGACGCCAAACACCTCAATATAGAGAATGTCGTCTACGCTGATGAGCTTTTCGCCACCGTCAATCCCTTTTAGCACAATCGAAGGCTTTTGACGGTACTTGTCTGCCACACGGCGGAACACGTCTCTCAGTTTCTTTCTGTCCACAGGCTTGAGCAGGTATCCCGTAGGAAAAACAGAGTACGCTGCGAGCGCACTGTCAGCCTCGTTCGAGCAGAAGACTACGTCTATCTCCTCGTCCGTCAGCCGAAGGCGTCGTACAAAGTCGATCCCACTGATCCCACCGACACGTGTTTCGAGAATCAAAAGCTGATACGCGCATTCGCTCATTGCTTTTTGCAACGGCTTGAAGCCGCGGAAAACGTCGATCACGACCTCCTGCGAGGGGATCTCCCCTGCAAGCAGCCGCAACAGGTCCGCAAGCTCTGTCGCCTGTGACTGCATATCATCGCAAATTGCTATCCTGAACATGCTTTCCTCTCAAATTACGATTCCATGGTGCTTACACGTATTATATCACACAATGCCAAACTTTGCAATACAATTTTGCAAAGTTTTTAAGGAAAAGAGCGCCAAAATTGCCTTTTTTCTTTATTTTTCGTGTTTTTTCAGCCGTTTCTCCCGCTGCTTGATACAATTTCCGACAATTTATCCTTTTGTGCGCGGCGCGTTTACTATCTATATTATGAGGCGTTTCAAAAATAAATTCCATATTGCTCTTGACAAGCAGCACGCGCCGTGTTAAAATATGAGAACGCGTCTCAATTGTCGCACAAGACGAAACCCAAAGCCGTGCCTTTACTACAGGTTCTTGGCACAAGTCAGAGACTGCATCCCGGTTGGATGGGGATATACATTATATATATGAAGGAGTTTACATGGCAAAGAGCACATACAACACGCTCTCCCGGCAGGCGCTGCTGGACTTTTTTGCAGCCAACCCCGATCGGCAATTCACCGCAGACGGCATCTGCGAGGCGCTGGCAAAGGGACGCGGCGGCGCGGGCATTGCGCGCAGCACGATGTACCGCCAGCTTTCGGCACTGTGCGGCGAGGGGCTGATCCAGAAATTTGATGGAACGGACGCCGTCACAGGCAACGCCGTGCGTTATTTTCAAGCCATCGGCAGCGAGCGCGATTGCGCGCACCATTTTCATTTGAAATGTCTGTTTTGCGGCGAGCTGCAGCACCTGGAGTGCGATCGCACCGCGCATCTGCTCGGTCACATCCAGGATGAGCACCGTTTCCGCATCGATTGCGGCAAGAGTATTTTATTCGGCGTTTGCAGTCGCTGCGCCGAGAGAGAGGAGGAGCGCCATGGGGCTCGTGCTTGAGGCCGTTGTTCACACGCTGAAGCACAGTTGGCTGCTGCTTCCCTTCCTTTATATCACGTATCTGCTTATGGAGCTGTTTGAGCGCCGCGCGGGCGAGCGCACGCAGGCAATCGTCCGCCAGGCGGGGCGAGCAGGTCCTGCGTTGGGTGCCGCGCTGGGCGTGCTGCCGCAATGCGGCTTCTCGGCTGCAGGTGCCGGGCTTTACGCCGCCCGTCTGATCACGCCGGGTACATTGGTTGCCGTACTGCTTGCCACCTCGGACGAGATGATCCCCGTTATGCTGAGCGCAGGCACCTCTCCTCGCTTTATTCTTACCATTCTTGCCGTCAAGGTGGTCGTTGCGATCGTTGTCGGCTTTGCGGTGGATGTCGTTGTTCGCCGCTTACATCGCGGCGAGGCGGCGCACGCGCACGTAGAGGAGCTTTGTCGCGAGGGGCATTGTCACTGCGACGAGCAGCCGCTTCCGCTTGCCGCGCTCATTCACACGGTGCAGGTCTTTTTGGTCATCCTATTGATCTCCTTCGGCTTGAACCTTGTGATCGAGTGGCTGGGGCACGATGCACTGGCGGGGCTGCTGCAGGTATCGCCCTGGCTGGTCTGTCCGGTTGCGGCGCTGGTCGGTATGATTCCCAACTGCGCCGCCTCCGTTGCGCTGACACAGCTCTACTTATCCGGTGGCTTGAGCGCGGGGGCTCTGCTGGCAGGGCTGTTGCCCGGGGCGGGTGTCGGGTTGCTGGTGCTTTTCCGTGTCAACCGTCATTGGCGCGAAAATCTTTGCATTCTTGCGCTGCTTTACGTTATCGGCGTGCTGTTTGGGGTACTGTTCGATCTTTCGGGGCTCGGTGCACTGCTCGGCTTATAAATAAAATGATAATTTTCAGGCAAGGCTCGGAGTTCTCCCCCGTCCTTGCCTGTTTTGCTTTCCATTCATTTGACACGAATCGACAGGGGGCGCATATACTGAAACCGAGAGGCAAGTCCTCTCGGAAAGGAGTATTTTATGGCTGTATTTTACAACCAGGCCACGCTGTCTTACCAAAACACCAGCGTTGCTTCCAACGTAGTCAGCGGCGAGATCCTTGACGTTCTCAGCGCGCAAAAGACGGCGTTTCCCATTGAATACGCGGTCGGTGACCCCGCGGACGGCACCATCACCTATGTGATCAGTCTGGTCAACACCGGCAGTGTTGCGCTGACGGGGCTGACCGTCACCGACGATCTCGGTGCTTATCCGTTCGGGAGCGGACAGGCGGTTCCGCTGACGTATGTGGACGGCTCCGTTCGCTATTATCAAAACGGGGTATTGCAGGCTGCGCCTACCGTCACGGCGGGTGCGCCTTTGGTCTTTTGCGGTGTGAGCGTACCTGCGGGTGGCAACGCCATTCTCGTGTACGATGCCACCGTCAACGCGTTTGCGCCTCCCGGCACCGGGGGCAGTATTATCAACACCGCCACGGTGACGGGGCTCGGCATTGGGGAGAGTGTTACGGCGAGTGCGGAGATCGGTGCGCGGAGTGGTCCCGTGCTGAGCATCAGCAAGTCGGTCAGCCCGAGTGCTGTTGCCGAAAACGAGCAGCTGACCTACACCTTTATCATTGAAAATCGCGGCAACGAGGCTGCGGTTGCGACGGACAATCTGGTGGTGACGGATCTGTTCTCGCCCATTTTACGCAATCTTTCGGTTACGCTGGACGGGGTTACGTTGAGCGAGCCTGCCGATTACACCTACAATGAGGCGAGCGGGTTATTTACGACGGTACAGAGTCGGATCACGGTGCCTGCGGCGACGTATGTACAGAATCCTGTCAGTGGAGCTTGGAGTTTTACGCCGGGCACGGCAACGCTTCGGGTCACGGGAACGGTATAAGCAAAAAAGAGAATTGGCGCGATAGCGCCAATTCTCTTTTTGGGGGAGTTTTGCAAACGAAGGAAGTGCGAACAAACCACTCTACAGAGCAACCTGCTATGTACTTTTTGTCGTCGGACAAAAAGTACCAAAAAGCCGACTTAGGGGTGTTCCCCTAAGTACCCCCGATGTCGCGTGCTAACGCCGACGCTCCGCATCGGCTGATCCGCACGCGGTTGCTAAATAGAAAAAACTCCGCTTTCGCCGCCTCAAAAAGGACGGCGAAAACTGAGAAGCTAACCCGTGTGGGGATCGAAGCGTTGTTAGATTTGCTCGGCGGAAATTTGTAACGGTTCGAGCCGCGCGAGCGCGGATATGGAGTTTTTGGGTTTTTGCGGGGGCAAGGACCATCTCA
>JAFTME010000038.1 GCA_017452545.1 Clostridia bacterium
ACCCCATAAGTGCAGCACAAAAGTATCTTTCCCCATAGCCGTTGCCCTTGAAACTCCAGCCAAGGAGAATGGGGGAGGCGGGGGCAAGGAACTTCGGCGCTTGAGATGGTCCTTGCCCCCGCAAAAACCCAAAAACTCCATATCCGCGCTCGCGCGGTTTGAAGCGTGAAAAATTTTCGCCGAGCGAAACTAAAAAACCTTTACTCCCAAAATTTGTTAGCTTCTCACTTTTCGCCGTCCTTTTTGAGGCGGCGAAAGCGGAGCTTCTGCCATCCGGCAACCGCGTGCGGATCAGCCGACGCCGGGCGTCGGCGTTAGCACGAGACGTCGGGGGTACTTAGGGGAACGCCCCTAAGACGGCTTTTTGGTACTTTTTGTCCGAAGACAAAAAGTACATAACCCCACCAAAGAAACAGCGAACCATCTTCGCACAATCTTACATAAAGAGGATAAATCCATGACTAAAAACATTATGATCGTCGGCGTCGGTGGTCAGGGCACCCTGCTCGCCAGCCGCATTCTCGGCAATACCGTCCTGAACGAAGGCTATGACGTAAAGGTCTCCGAGGTCCACGGCATGAGCCAGCGCGGCGGTAGTGTCGTCACCTACGTAAAATTCGGCGACGCCGTCCATTCTCCCATCATCGATAAAGGCGAAGCCGATATCATCCTCGCCTTCGAGCTGCTCGAGGCGTATCGCGCCCTCCCCTGGCTCAAGCAGGGCGGCAAGATCATCGTCAATCGCCAGCAGATCAATCCCATGCCCGTCATCACCGGCGCCGCACAGTACCCCGAGGATATCGAGGGTAAGCTGCGCGCCGTTGCCAACGTCACCGCACTCGATGCCCTCTCGCTCGCAGAGCAGGCAGGCAGCGCCAAGGCGGTCAACGTCGTGCTCATCGGTCTGATGGCAAAGAACACCGACATCCCCTACGAAAAGTGGATCGAAACCGTCAAGACCACCGTTCCCGCAAAGTTCCTTGAGATCAACCTCAAGGCGTTTGATCTGGGCTACCATCACGAGTGATCATATCGCTCCGCGGGGTCAGACCCTTTTGAAAAAAGGGTCCGACACCCCCAAAACCTTTTGAAAAATTACAGGCTGAATTTTTAGCGATTCTGTTCTATCCAAGCAAACCGGAAACCCATGTGGGACCCCGCCCCACATGATTGTCAAAAGCAACCACTCTGACAAGGAGGCTTTTCCATGCGTACCTATCTGCTCCCCGAAAACGGAACCTTCTATAAAGCCAATCTGCACTGTCACACCACCATGTCCGACGGTGCGCTGACCCCCGAGGAGATCAAACGCATCTACATGGCAGAGGGCTATTCCATCATCGCCTTTACCGACCATAATATCATGGTCTCCCAGCAGCACCTGCGGGATGAGCACTTCCTCCCGCTCAACGGCTTTGAGGGCGACTTCAACGAGAGCGGTGCCACCATCGACAAAAATCTCGGCACCATCCGCTGCTGCCATATCTGCTTTATCTCCCCCGAGGAGCATGACCCCCGTCAGCTTTGCTTCCACCGCTCTGAGTATCTTTTCCACGGCAACAACAAAAAGAACGCAGAGCTGGTCAACTACGACCGCGAGGCGCCCGACTACGTTCGCACCTATACCCCCGAGAGCATCAACGATTACGTCCGCCAATTCAAGGACGCAGGCTTTTTTATCACCTATAATCATCCCACCTGGTCGCTGGAGAGCTATCGCGAGTTCTCCCGCTACGAGGGCTTTGATGCCATGGAAATCTGCAACTACGGCTGCTACGTCTGCGGCTTTGACGAGGAAAACTCCCGCTACTACGACGATATGCTGCACCTCGGCATGCGCATCGGCTGTATCGCCGCCGATGATAACCACAACCATTTCTCCCGCGACCATGCTAAATGGGACTCCTTTGGCGGCTTTACCTATATCAAAGCCCCCGCGCTGACCTATGGCGACGTGTTTGCCGCGCTCAAGCAAGGCAACTATTACGCCTCTCGCGGTCCGCAGATTGAGGAATTGTATTTTGAGGACGGTCAGGTGCACGTCAAGTGCTCCCCCGCCCGCCGCATCACGCTGGTGCTGGGCACCCGCCGCGCCGACGTCCGCATGAACACCGACGGCTCGACCATCACTACGGCTTGCTTTGACGTCAAGCCGCGCGATATGTTCTTCCGCATCACCGTTTGGGATGAGCAAATGCGTCCCGCACACACCCGCGCATACTTTACCGATACGCTGCCCTTTGCATAAAAGAACAGCATACCTATATAAACAAAAAAAGAGAGGACTCTACCATGCCTATCCGCACCCCCGAAATCGAATGCATGCCGCGTGAGCAAATCCGCGCGCTGCAAAGCGAGCGCCTCGTCGCTCAGGTCAAGCGTATGTACGACAATGTCGAATGCTTCCGTAACCGTATGGACGCCAAGGGTCTTAAGCCCGAGGACATTCACGGCGTTGAGGATCTGCACCTGCTTCCCTTCTCCTACAAGAGTGACCTCCGTGATTATTATCCCTACGGTCTGTTTGCCGAGCCGCTGGACAAGATCGTCCGCGTGCACGCCTCCTCCGGTACGACGGGCAAGCGCATCGTCGTCGGCTATACGCGCGAGGACCTCGATATCTGGGCAGAGTGCGTTGCACGTATGATGAACGGCCTGGGCCTTGACGAAAAGGATTTCGTTCAGATATCCTACGGCTACGGTCTGTTCACAGGCGGTCTGGGTGCGCACGGCGGTGCCGAAAAGATCGGCGCGACCGTCATTCCCACCTCCTCCGGCAACACTGCGCTGCAGATCCAGACCATGATCGATTTCGGCTCCACCGCGCTGTGCTGCACCCCCTCGTACGCCATGTATCTTGGCGAGGAGGTCGAGCGCATGGGCGTCAAGGATCAGCTCAGCCTTAAGGTCGGTATCTTCGGTGCCGAGCCTTGGTCCGAGGAGATGAGAAAAAAGATCGAGGACAAGCTGGGTCTTAAGGCTTGCGATATTTACGGCCTTTCCGAAATTCTCGGCCCCGGCGTTGCGGGCGAGTGCGAGTATCAGTGCGGTATGCACGTCTGGGAGGACCACTTCATTCCCGAGATCATCGATCCCGACACGGGTGAGGTGCTGCCCGAGGGCGCATCGGGTGAGCTGGTGTTCACCACCATCACAAAGCAGGGCTTCCCGCTCATCCGCTACCGTACCCGCGACATCTGCTCGCTCAACTACGAAAAGTGCAAGTGCGGCAGAACTCACGTCCGCATGAATAAGCCCAACGGCCGTACCGACGATATGCTGATCATCCGCGGCGTTAACGTATTCCCCTCGCAGATCGAGGAGGTGCTGCTTAAGGTCAGCGGCGATCAGGTAACGCCCAACTATCAGATCGTTCTCGACCGCGTCAATAACACCGATACCTTTGACGTCAACGTCGAAATGAGCGAGAGCTTCTTCGCTGACGACGTCAAGTCGGTCGAAAAGCTGGAAAAGACCATCACCGAGCAGCTGCGCTCCATGCTGGGCATTTCCGCTAAGGTTCATCTGGTCAACCCCAAGTCGATCATCCGCTCCGAGGGTAAGGCAAAGCGCGTCATCGACAACCGTAAGGGTAAAATGTAACGACAGGAGGACATTCGTATGATTATCAAACAGTTATCCGTATTTCTTGAAAATAAGCAGGGCAGACTGTGCTCCGCCGTTGACGTCCTCGCGAAAAACGACATCAATATCAGCGCACTCTCGCTGGCAGATACCACCGATTTCGGTATCCTGCGTCTGCTGGTCGACCAGCCCGAAAAGGCACAGGCCGTGCTCTCTGCCTCCGGCGTCGTCGTCCGTATCACCAACGTCATCGCCATCGCAATGAACGATAACCCCGGCGGTGCCGTCGAGGTGCTGCATTGCCTCTCCGAGGCCGCGCTGAACGTCGAGTATATCTACGCTTGCGTCGGTCGCGTGTCCGGTAAAGCCCTCATGGTCATCCGCGTCGATGACGAGGAGGTCGCCGAGCAGGTCCTCCACGCACACGGCTATAACGATATCAACCCCGCTGACGTGTATCGGATTTAAGGGGGGAGTTTGTGGGGCTCCGCCCCACACCCCGCTCAAACCCTTTTTGCAAAAAGGGTTTGAGAATCCCAAAAAACTTGGGACAAAGAAATTTTTCTTCTCCATCCCCAAAAGCAAAAAATCTATTTTTCCTTATTCTCCAAAAGTTTTTGAAAGGGGT
>JAFTME010000039.1 GCA_017452545.1 Clostridia bacterium
CCAAGCAGCTGCCAGGGTCCGATGGATCTTTTCATACGTCCTCCCGTGAAAGTTGATAGTAGAGTATATGAAGGTGCGGTGCAGAATATGCAGAAAAATTCATTGACACTATCAGGGAAATTTGTTATAATGGGTGTAACGAAGGAAAGAAACTGTGAGGTGAGACCATGGTGGAGGTAGTAGCGGCACTCATTTGGCGAGGCGATCGTTTTATGGTCTGCCAGCGACCGGCGCACAAGGGAAACGGGCTGCTTTGGGAGTTTGTTGGCGGTAAGGTTGAGCCGGGAGAGTGTGCAGAGCAGGCGCTCATCCGCGAGTGCAGAGAAGAGCTGAACGTGCTCATCTCCGTTGGTGAGGCATTTATGGACGTGATACATGAATATCCGGATGCCGTCGTACATCTGACGCTGTACCACGCTGTCATTGTGGAGGGCGAGCCGCAGATGCTGGAGCACAACGACATTCGATGGATCACGCCGCGCGAGATCGATGCGTATACCTTCTGCCCCGCTGATAAGGATATTCTGGCAAGGATCAAGGCATTGTACGATGCGCCTGCCGGGAATGATGCACCAGAGGAGGGAGAACGAAAATGAGACTTGCGTGCAGTGCGTTGATTAAATTTATAGCGGGTCTGCTTTTGGTGGGAGTGCTGCTGTTTTTGCCTGCGGGCGGCTTTGACTACCCCAACGGCTGGCTGTTCATCGGACTTTTGTTTGCTCCGATGCTGCTCCTCGGCGTTATTCTGTTGATCCGATCTCCCGACCTGCTGAAAAGGCGACTGGATGCAAAGGAAAAGGAAGCGACACAAAAGGGCGTAGTTGCGCTCTCAGGGCTGCTGTTTGTCGGCGGCTTTGTCATCGCCGGGCTCGATTTCCGCTTTGGCTGGACGAGTATGCCAACGTGGGTGGTGATCGTTGCCTCTGTTGTGTTGCTGATTTCTTACGCACTTTATGCGGAGGTCATGCGGGAAAACGCCTATCTTTCCCGAACGATCAAGGTGGAAGAAAATCAGCGCGTGGTTGACACGGGGCTTTACGGTATGGTACGCCATCCGATGTATGCAGTGACGCTGTGGCTGTTTCTTTCGATCCCGTTGGTGCTTGGATCGTGGTGGGCGTTGCTTTGCTTTTTGCCGTATATTGCGGTGATTGTGGTTCGCATACAAAATGAGGAGCGTGTGCTGGAGGCAGGGCTTGCGGGCTACACCGACTACAAGAAACGGGTGAAATACAGAATTTTTCCGTTTGTATGGTGACGAAAAAATACAGTGAACGAGGGAATAACATGAAAAACATAAAAAAATCGATCCATCCCGACGATGCGGCGCATTATGCGGCGATGAGGCTGGACAGACATGAGGTGGCGCTTTGGGAGGATGGTTCGCGTGTGGACGGCTCCAAGGGTTGCTATGAATGGTGGTATTACGATTCCCATTATCCCGACGGAACGGTACTGGTGATTTTCTTTTTCTCGAAAATGCCCATTGACGTTGACGGCCCGATCAAGCCGATCTCGACCATGGAGCTGACGCTGCCCGACGGTCAAAAGTATTCCGAGGAGGTTTACGCCACGATCGAGGAGAGTCACTATGCCAAGGATCAATGCGACGTAAGGATCGGCGAATGCTACTGCCGTGGCGATCTCAAGCACTACGACGTTGTGTTCAAGGGCAAAACGATGAGCGCCCGTATGACGCTGGACGGAACGATCCGCGCCTGGCGCTCGCAGACGGGAAGTATCTTTTTCGGCGATCGGGAGGAGCATTATTTTGCCTGGCTGCCTGCCATTCCCGAGGGGGTGGCTGTGGCAGACGTTGTCTATGATGGCGGAAAGCAGCTGCATCTGGAGGGCTCGGGCTATCACGACCACAACTGGGGCAACGTTTCTATGCTCAAGCTGATGCACCACTGGTATTGGGGCAGAGCCAAAATCGGAAATTACAAGGTGATCTCCTCGTGGATCACGGCGGAGAAAAAATACGGCTACAAGGATCATGACGTTTTTATGATCGCAAAAGACGGCGAGATCCTCGGCGACAACTCCAATCACACCTTGAAATTCAAGCCCGAGGACAGATATATCGATGCGTATACGGGCAAGCCGGTGTACAACAAGGTCATCTATGAATATACGACCGAGGTAGGAGAGGAATATCGCATTATCTACGAGCGCAGCGGAGACATCAACAAAACCCGGTTTGTTGACGTGCTGCCAAAGCCGCTGGGCTTACTTGCCCGGATGATCGGCTTTGACGGCGGATATTTGCGCTTTGAGGGAACGGCAACGGTCGAGAGAATTGAGAACGGTGCGGTCATCGAGAGCGTCAGCGATCCTGCGGTGTGGGAGCTGATGTATTTCGGAAAATCATGCGCCGATGAAACATACAGAGCAGGGAAATATAAATAAGAATTTGACGCGAGGTTATGTATGCTTGAAAAAATGAGTGATTTCTTTGAGGCAAGACTTGACGGATATGATGATCATATGATGACTAACATCGAATGCGCAAGCGAGTTCTATCCTTTTACGGCAAAGCAATTACCGACCGCTGAAAACTGTTGCATACTTGATTTGGGTTGCGGTACAGGATTGGAACTGCAAGAATATTATAAGCGTAATTCTTCGGCAAAGGTTACGGGAATAGACCTTTCGGAAGGAATGCTAACCGAGCTTCAACGAAAATTCGTTGGCAAGGATATAACCTTGATTCTTGGCTCATATTTTGATGTGCCGCTTGGTGAGAATGTGTTTGATGCCGCTGTATCGGTGGAAAGCTTGCACCATTTCACAAAAGAAGAAAAGGTGGGCTTGTATTCTAAATTGCATATCGCATTAAAGGATGATGGCTATTTTATACTCACGGATTATTTTTCC
>JAFTME010000040.1 GCA_017452545.1 Clostridia bacterium
CCCCTTCGACAAAAAAATGTAAAAAAATAGTGTTTTTTTCTCTATTCTTCTTCTGTCCAATTTCCAATTAAGAAGATTATTTCCTTTTATTGGAAGTTTCGGAGCGTTTGGTAAGAATGAAGCCGTTCTTCATAAAAATTATAGCACCCGAAAGCCCCGCCTGTCAATCCATCGGGCGCTGCCAATATTTACCGCCCGCACATGCATATCAGCATATGCGCGCAAAAGACCCGTCATGAACGCATTTTTCGGCAAAAACGTACATTATTATAATATGCGCGTGCGTGAGAAAGTGCTACCAACGACTTCACCACAAGATGTAGGGGCAGCCGAGCTTCAAAAATACATTTTACAGAAAAATATGAGAAATTTGCCAAGATACCTTGCAATTCACACAAAGGCGTGTTATAATAAACCAACGGCGCACCGCGCCACCAACAAAACGACCAGAGATATCATGAAAACGGAGGTTTCCACATGAAGTACATTCCTTATGTGAATATCAAAATGGGAACGAAATCGATTCCCCGCCGTTCCTACGGTAACACGCTGCCCCTGACGCAGATCCCCTTCGGTATGGCGCCCTTCTGCATCCAGACCGAAAGCCGTCCGGGTTGGTTCTATCATCCCGAGCACGAATTTGCCGAGGGCGTTCGCCTGACGCATCAGCCCAGCCCTTGGATCAACGACTACGGCACCTTTGTTATGACTCCCCAGAACGACGTTGTGGCAAACTCCGCAGCAGGTGCATGGTCGGGCTATCGCATTCAGGACTCCGTTCAGCGCCCCGACTACCTCAAGCTGACCTTCCTGCGCTCGAACTGCACCTTTGAGCTGACTCCCACCGAGCGCGGCGCAGCCATTCGCCTGACCTACGGCGACGAGCGCCCCTCCTTCCTGTCCTTCTTCCCCGTCAAGGGCAATTATACCTACCGCTACGATGCCGCTACCAACACGTTGTACGGCACAACCGACGGTCACAGCCAGGATATCGCCGTTGATTTCAAGATGTACTTTGCCGTTCGTTTCCTTGGTGATGTCATCGACACCGAGCGCACCTATGCAGCAGGCGAGGGCGCAGGCGCTTGCATCCACATGGCAGTCAAGGATCGCGTCGTTGAGGCGCGCTTGGGTATTTCCTACATCAGCGAGGAGATGGCAGTTGCAGCCATCGACCGCGAGTGTGGCGATCTCTCCTTCGATGTTCTGCGCAACATGGCAGAAAACAACTGGGAGGAAAAGCTGCATCGCATCGAGATCGAAACCGACGACGAGGAGCAGATGAAGACCTTCTACTCCTGCCTGTACCGTCCCTTCCTGTTCCCCCACAAGGCTTACGAGCTGGATGCCGACGGCAACCCCGTTCACTACACACCCGCTGACGGCAAGGTCCGTCCCGGCGTTCGCTATACCGATAACGGCTTCTGGGATACCTACCGCACCGTTTATCCCCTGTACACGCTGATCGCACGCGACGAGTTCGCTGAGATGCTGGAGGGCTTCGTCAACGATTACCTTGAGTGCGGCTGGCTCCCGAGATGGCCCTCACTGGGTGAGGTCGGCTGTATGCCCAGTACGCTGATCGACGCCGTCATCGCCGAGGCTGCCGTCAACGGCATCGGTAAGCGCGAGGTGCTTGAGAATGCACTCAAGGGCATGCTGCACCATGCAAACAACGAGGCATCCGACCGCCGCTACGGCAGAAACGGTGCTCTCTCCTACCTCAAGTATGGCTATATGCCCAGAAATGAGCAGCGTGAGTCCGTCAACCTGACGCAGGACAGCGCATACGGCGACTGGTGTATCGCAACCGTTGCCAAGGTGCTCGGTCACGACGAGCTGGTTGACGAGTACATGGCTCGCTCCAAGAACTATCAGAAGATTTTCGATAAGAAAACCGGCTTTATGCGCGGCCTGGATACCGAGGGCAAGCAGGCTGAATTCTTCGATCCCTGCTCTTGGGGCGGTGAGTACACCGAGGGCTCCGCATGGCAGAACTCCTTTGCCGTTCCTCACGACATTGAGGGCCTGGCAGAGCTGCACGGCGGCAAGGACGCTCTGATCGCAAAGCTGGATGAGCTGTTCAACACGCCTCCCAAGTATCGCGTATTCGGCTACAACAACGAAATTCACGAAATGACCGAGATGGCTGCTGTTGATTTCGGTCAGATGGCAATCTCCAATCAGCCCTCCTTCCATCTGCCCTTCATTTTCGCTGCGCTCGGCGCACAGGAAAAGACCGATTACTGGGCAAAGAAGCTGGCTGAGGAAGCCTTCAACTCGGGTGACGCCGGTTATCCCGGTGATGAGGACAACGGTACGACCTCTGCATGGTATATCTTTGCTACCATCGGTCAGTATCGCCTGTGCCCCGGTAAGACCGAGTGGATCAAGTGCAAGCGCCTTGTGAAGTCCGTCAAGATCATGGGCAAAGAGGTTTAATTGAAAATTTAAGTATACCAACGAGGGGGAACTTCTTGCAAGAAGTTCCCCCTCGCGCTCCCCCTCAAGAAACTTTGGAGCAAAAAGAGAATTTTCGCCGCAAAAGCCTCTCCCGGCCGCCTTAATTCCATATCCGCGCTCGCGCGGCTTGAACCGCAGGAGCGTTCTACCGAACAAAACTAACAACGCTTCGAACCCTACCAGTGTTAGCTTCTCACTTTTCGCCGTCCTTTTTGAGGCGGCGAAAGCAAAGTTTCCACCCTCTGGCAACCGCGTGCGGATCAGCCGACGCGGAGCGTCGGCGTTAGCACGCGACGCAGCAGGGATACATAAGGGGTGCAACCCCTTATGAACGTTTTCTTTGGTTCGTTTCTTTGTCGTTTGACAAAGAAATGAACACTATTATCATTCCCAAGAAAAAATATGTTCGTAGTTCTCTCCTTGATTTCTAACAATCTTTTGCAAACGAAGGAAGAGCGAACAAAGCACCCTAC
>JAFTME010000041.1 GCA_017452545.1 Clostridia bacterium
TGACCAAACACGGTCTGCTGAACGAAGCCGAAACGGGCTGAAGTTTTTTGCCCCTCAAAGAGCTTTTTGTCCGGGTTTTGCACAAAAGCGTAGAGAAATCTCCCCGTCGTCGCTTCGCTCTCCAAAAAAGAGGAGGGTTTACCCAAATTTGCTATCCGCGCACCGCGCGACCCGAACCGCTGCAAATTTCCACCGAGCGAAACTAAAAAGTCTTTGCGCTCAACATTTGTTAGCTTCTCTGTTTTCGCCGTCCTTTTTGAGGCGGCGAAAGCAAGATTTTTGAAAAGTTCAAACCGCGGGCGATTTAGACGGCACGTGGCGTGTTCGCCCACAGGGCGAACACGCGTAGCGTCGTCGGTAGCCCGCGACCCCGGGGGTACTTAGGGGGGACTCCCCTAAGCGGGTTTTCTTTGGTTCGTTTCTTTGTCCCGTGACAAAGAAATGAACACGATTATCTTTGCCGAGGAAAATATGTTCGCAGTTCTATCGTTGCTTTCCAAAAACTTTTTTGTAAATAAAAATCGAGCGAACAAACCACCTCACAGAACACCTTGTTATCTTTTTCCAAAATAACAACAAGCAACCGGAATGCAAAAGCCGCATCCCGGTTGCTTGTTCATTTTATTTCCCCCACCCCAAAAAAGCATCCTGTGCTTCGCCGGGCGTGCGGATAAAGAAGCGAACGGCATCCTCGTAGCGTGCCATCGCAGCCTCGCGCTCCGCCTCGCTCATGTGTCTTGCACGACGTGTTGCGCGCAGCATGACGTTCTTGGGCGTTTCCTCGGGATCGATCAGCTCCAGCGCCTCTGTCTTATAGCCGTTGGCGTCCAGCAGCAGCAAGCGCAGCGCGTCGGTCGCTGCATCACATAGCTTCTGTCGCAGCATGGAGTGGCGCGCAATGCTGTCAAGCTCGGGGCAGTCCAGCGCGTGATTAAGCGCGTGATGGCAGCACGGCGTGGAGAGGATGACCTCGGATTGCCAGCGCATGGCGCAGCCAAGCACCAGATCGGTTGCAATGTCACAGGCGTGCAGCGATACGACCAGATGCACGTGTGCACCGTCGCGCGGTTCAAAGGCTGCCACATCGCCGCAATGGAACTGCAGCGTGTCAAAATGCAGTGCACGGGCGACAGCGTTGCAGTGCTCTACCACGTCGCTCTTGAGATCCACGCCCTCCATGACGACCTCGCGTCCCAGCACGGCGGTCAGATAATGATAAACCGCAAAGGAAAGATAGCTCTTGCCGCAGCAAAGGTCGCAAACGTGCAGCACACCGCGCGGCGGCAGATGATGCTCCACGTCGCGGAGCAGCTCCAGAAAGCGGTTGATCTGGCGGAATTTCGCCTGCTTTTTGTCGTACACACGTCCGTTTGCATCGCTGACCCCAAGCTCACGCAAAAAGGGCTCACTGCCGTCCAGAATGTACGTCTTTTTTCGGTTGTTGGTCTGCGCGGTCTGGGCGGAGGGGATCTCGTCCGCGGAAAGCGCACGGGCAAGCGCGCCGTCGCGCATCAGCGTGACCTTGCCGCCCTTGGAGCGGCGCAGCTCGCAATCCCCCACGCTGGTCAACAGATTGATCTGATCAAACGTGTCAAAAAATGCCGTCAGACGCTGCGCAGTCGCATCGTCCGAGAGCGGAAGATTTTCCTGCTTTGCCTTGTTGTCGGTGTGCAGCGTTTCCAGCTGCAGCACCTCGCCCGCCTTGATGCGGCGAGGGGAGACCGTCGCGCGCTTAAGCGTCGGGTCGGTCGGCTTGGAGCAAACGGCGCGGCGCAGCGCACCGGCTGCGGCAGCACGGAGCAACAGCGCGCTCAGCCGTGCCGAGGCAGACAGCGGTTCATTGCTCATCGTCGGACTCCTTTTTCTCACCGTCGGAGAGGGGCTGCTCCACCTCTGCCTTTTTCTTGAAGGACAGCTTGGATTCATTGCCGTGATACAGACGCATGATATTCTCGCGGTGCATAAATACGACGAAGATCGCCATCAGCAGCGCGCACAAAAACATGATGCCCTGGTCGGGGCGGAATGCGTGCAGGATCATGGGATAGAGCAGAATACACATGATGGACGCCAGAGATACGTATCGCGTCATGAAAACGATCGACATATAGCAGACGAACAAAATGGCGAAGGTGATCGGGTCCATCAGCGCGATGACCATGACCGAGCAAGCAACGCCCTTGCCGCCCTTGAAACGGTAATAAATGGGGAACATATGACCGAAAACGCAGAAAAAGCCTGCGATGGCAGCGCCGTCCCACTGGTAGATCAGGTAGCCGATGCCCACGGCGATCGCTGCCTTGATCATATCGCCCACCAGCGTCGCAATGGCAAATTTTTTGCCGTAGGTGCGCAGCATGTTGGTGGCTCCCGCGTTGCCGCTGCCGTGCGTGCGGACGTCATCGCGGAAAAAGATGCGGGAGAGCGTGATGCTGGTGCTGATGCTACCGAGCAGATACGCGGCAACGACGCAAATCAGAATGCCTGCTGCCAGCAGCAGCGTGAATTGCGTGCCCTCCAGTCCCCAAAGCTCACGCAAATACAGGACAAGACACCACGGGATGGATATAACTTGGTTTTGTGGCATGATAAGCCTCCGTCAGTTGGAATTTCGGGCTCAGCAGAGCTCGATGAGCTGCTTCGGGCTGTGCGTGAAGTTGTGAATGGTGCCGTCGGGCTTGACCGCGACCATATCCTCAATGCGGCAGCCGTACTTGCCGACAAGATAGATACCGGGCTCAAAGGTCACGACGTGACCGGGCTTGAGCACCTCATCCGCAGGCGTGGAGTAGGCAAGACGGGGGGATTCGTGAATGTACATGCCGACGCCGTGACCGAGCGAATGACCGAAGCGACCTGCGTAGCCGGCGTTGTCGATGATGTCGCGGGCAATCTTGTCAAGACCGGAAAGGCTGGCACCGACAGCAGCAGCGTCAAGCGCTGCAGTCTGGGCGCGCAGAACGGTGTCGTACAGATGGCGCATTTCCTCGTCTGCCTTACCGATGACGACGGTACGCGTCATATCGGAGCAGTAGCCGTCCACGCGAGCACCGAAGTCCATGGTGAAAAAGCCCTTTTCCAGCTTGACGGGACGGGGAACGCCGTGTGGCAGCGAGGACGCGCTTCCGGAAACAGCGATGGTCTCAAAGGATACGCACTCCGCACCGTGTGCGCGCATAAAGAATTCCAGCTCCAGCGCAACGTCGATCTCGGTGCGATCGGGGTTGATGTAATCCAGAATGTGCGTAAATGCAGCGTCGGCGAGGTCCTGTGCTGCCTGCATCTTGGCGATCTCGCCCTCGTCCTTATACAAGCGCAGCTCGTCGATCAGCGTCGAAGCCTCGGCGGTCAGCGTGATGCCCTCAAGCACCTTACCGAAGACCTGATAGTCGTGCAGCGGCAGCGTTGCAGCCTCAACGGCGCAGCTGGTGATGCCCGCCTCGTCAAGCAGACGCTTGATGGCGCGGCGGTGTCCCTCCTTGGGGCAGATGATCTCAAATGCCTCGGTGTCAACCGCAGCCTGTGCCGCCTCCTCGTAGCGGAAATCGGTCAGCAGCCAAGCCTTGCTCTGCGTGACCAGTACGTAGCCGTCGGAAAAGGCAAAGCCGGTCAGATATCTCTGGTTGATCTCGGACGATACCAGAACCGCCTCGATCTCGTTTTTCTTCATGGCTGCAATCAGCTTTTCGATGTGTGTCATGGTAAAAATCTCCTTTTTCATTCGTTTTTTATTTTGAGAGCGGACGGATCAGCGCAGCGTGGCGACGCAATTTTTCATCCAAAGTGCGTCCTCTGCCTGCGTTCCGTCGGATTCGCAGATGATACGGGGAGCGAGATTGTCGCGCACGATCGCCTCGGCAAGCGGTTCAAATGCGGGACCGTACACGGTGTCCTCAAAGGTCAGATGCTTTTTCTCGCCGGCGTCGGTGTACTCGATCTTGGAAAAATGACAGTGCAGATGACGCGCGACCTCGTCGCCGCACGAGAGCGCGATCCTGTCGAATACCCGTCGATAGCTGTCAACGTCGGGGAAGGCGCCGCCGCGCTCGCGGCAGTTGAGATGCCCGAAGTCCACCACGGGAACGAATTGTTCGTGCACGCGGCATTGCTCGAGGACCTCGTCAAGCGTGCCGAGCTGGTTGAGCTTGCCCATGGTCTCAATGCCCAGGCGGATGTGGGAATACCGCCCGTCCAGCGCTGCAATCAGCTTTTCCAGCGTGTCGCAGGAAAGACGCATCGCCTCCTCACGCGAGATCTTGCCCGCGCTGCCGGAGTGGATCACAATGGTGTCTGCGCCGATCAGATCGGCAGCCCAAAGCGATTTTTCAATATAATTGATGCTGCCCGTCACGCGCTTTTCGGGATCGACACCCGAGAGCGAAATGAAATAGGGCGTGTGCAGCGAGATGAAAATGCCGTGCTCCCGTGCCTTGTCACCAAAGGCACGAAGCGATTCCTCCGAGGCAGCAACGCCGCGCGTCGCCTCATACTCAAAGGCATCAATGCCTTTGGAGCGCAGCCAGCCGGGGGTCTGCAGCGCGGATTTCATGCCGTCGCGACGAAACCAGTCACCGTTGCCGCCGGGGCCGAAGGTCGGATGGTCGGGAAGTGCCGGTCTATTCATGTGCCTCCTCCTTTACTTGCTGTGAAATGGGTCCCCGTGCGCGGTAAGCGCGAATGTAGGGGCGTTCGATCCACCGTTTGAAGCGCACGAACAGCGAGCGCTTGTCACGAATGGGCGGTACGATCAGCGTGATAAGGCCGATGTGCGCACCTGCGTAAGCGTCGGTCAGCAGCTGGTCCCCCAGCATCGCCGTGTTGGTCACGTCGCTGCCGATCAGCGCCATAGCGCGATCCAGGCACTTGCGAAAAGGCTTGCCGCTGTTCCAGAACACGGGTAGCCCCAACGGCGCAGCAAAGCGCTCCACGCGATCGCGGTGATTGTTGGATACCAGCGCCATGCCGATGCCGCTTGCCTTCATGCGCGCGACCCATGCGAGATTTCGCTCGTCGGGATCTGGCTGCTCATAGGGCGCGAGCGTGTTGTCAATGTCAATCAGCAACGCGCGAATGCCGATGGATGCAAGAAACTCGGGCGTGATATCGTCGTATTTTTCAAACATATAATCGGGAATGAGAGATCTAGGAAACATAGCTACCTCACTCAAGGGGAGATGGGCATAATACGCCTTATATATTTTACCACAGGGAGCCGTATGAAGCAAGCCTTTTTTGCAAACCTTTCGGGGAAAAATCAAAATTTTTATCATTTTCAAAAAATATTTTGGAAAGGTCTTGACAAAAAAGAAAGTTTGTGCTATTATATACGGGCGGTTTGGCAGATGCGAGTGTAGTTCAATGGTAGAATTCCAGCCTTCCAAGCTGGCCGCGTGGGTTCGATTCCCATCACTCGCTCCATCCTACGTGCCTTTAGCTCAGTCGGATAGAGCAACTGCCTTCTAAGCAGTAGGTCGGGGGTTCGAATCCCTCAAGGCACGCCACCCTTTAAAAAGGGAAGCGTCGCCGCAAATATATGGTGAGCGTAGCTCAGTTGGTTAGAGCGCCAGGTTGTGGCCCTGGAGGCCGTGGGTTCGAATCCCATCGCCCACCCCATAAAAAGAAGCATCCGTCGAAGACGGGTGCTTCTTTTTATGCGTGTAGCATGGAGCGGAGAACTCACACGAAAGAATGCGCAGCATTCTTTTTGAACTCACCCACGGTGAGTTGTGAACTCGCCCACGGTGAGTTGTGAATTCGCCCACGGTGAGTTGTGAACTCGCCTACGGCGAGTTCGGTTGACAAGCGTGGGATTTTGTGGTATACTAAAAATCAGAAAAGTACGGGAGGAGGAAGGGTGTGCACAACGCTTCTATGGACGTATCGTTTGATCTTTCAGGGCATCGCCCGATCGTTTTTGATTTTGACGTCGATGGCGCCGAGAGCGCAAGCCCTGCCTTCGACGTGCTGCTCGTCCGCGACGGTGTGGTGACGGCATCGCTCGAAAGAGATCACAAATATCGGGCGGGCAAGCGCTTGCCGCAGTCGCTGCGCGAGCAGACTGCCCCTCTGCTTGCCGATTGCGCAGCCATCGCCGATCGCCGCCTGTTCCTTTGCTTTGACGCCCTGCGCCGTGAGAGCGGCCTGTGCCTTGTGGTCGTAGTGTCCTCGCAGCTGCCGAGTGCCGCGCGCGTGCTTTGCCATTCCTTTGCCGACCGCCTGGCGCTGACACCCTCCGTGACCGAGGCGGGCGCGGGAGGGCTGCGCCGGAGCGACGCGGGAATGTACGTCTTTTTCGGTCGCCTGCTCTCGCTGCTTCGCCATCTGCTGCACGGCATCGAAGCGGAGCACCGCATCGCAAGCTGGAGCGAGCTGACCGTGCTGCTCTCTCGCCGAATGCGGGCAGCGTGCGCGTTGCTGCTGCCGTGCGCGGCAGATTGCTTCGACGGCATCGGTGATCTTCCCATGCCCATCCGCGGCTCCGTTTCGGTCGCACAAATGACGGCGCTGCTGCTTTGTGCGGTCATGGGTGCAGCGTGCCTTGCCCCGAACGGCGCGGCAGAGGTGTGCGGCGAGACCGACTATCGAATGTTTTTGCCGCAACTGCGTGTGTCCATGCTGCCGGGGCGCGATAAGGCTGCTGCGTTGCCTGCCGCATGGCAGGAGGCGGGGGCACTTGCGCGGCGGTGCGGTATGTTTTTTGATGTACGAACGGCGGTGGACGGCTTCCGCCTGCGCCTGTGTCCGCTGCGCCCCGAGCAAGCGGGGCTGTACGCCCTACGTGCGGCGGCACTTCTTGTCGAAAACGAGAGCGCGGAAGTGCCGGGCGGCGAGAGTGAGCAACCGTTTGCCATGCAGCTGCCGCACACCGTGCTGCGCGTCCTGTGGACGCTGGAGCGTGCGGGCTACCCTGCCTATATCGTCGGCGGAAGCCTGCGCGACGCGCTGCGCGGCAAAACACCGCACGACTGGGATGTGACCACGCCGGCGACGCCGCCGCAGATGCAAAGTGTCTTTGAAAAAGCCGGGCTGCGCACCGTTGAGACCGGCATCAAGCACGGTACGATCACCGTGCTGGTCGATCATGAGCCGATCGAATGCACCACATATCGGATAGATGGAGCATATACGGACGGTCGCCACCCGGATGACGTCCGCTTTACCGATCGCATCGCCGACGACCTCTGCCGCAGGGATTTTACGGTCAACGCCATGGCGTGCCGCCTGCCCGCCGTCGCAGCAATGGATGAGAGCCTGCTGTCCGCAGGACTTTGCACGCAAAGCGTGCCGACCGAGCTCGTTGATCTGTTTGGCGGCAGGGAGGATCTGCGACGCGGCGTGCTGCGCTGCGTCGGAGAGCCCGTGCGCCGCTTGACCGAGGATGCGCTGCGCATTTTACGTTGCGTTCGCTTTTGCGTGCAGCTGGATTGCCGCGTCGAGCAGGAGACCGCCCGTGCGCTTGCCGCCTGCCGAGAGGGACTTGCCTGCGTGTCTGCAGAGCGCCGCGCGACCGAGCTCGTTCGAATGCTGACGTGCGAAAATGATCCCCGTGAGGGCTTGCGCTTGCTGGATGCAGCGCAGCTATGGCAGTACGTCCTGCCGGGATGCGCGCCGTCGGAGATGCAATTTGTCCGCGTAGCGCTGCTGCCGCCCGATGCGGCCATGCGCGTGGCGCAGCTATATTATAATAATGATAAAACCGTCGCCGAAACCGAGGCAGCGGTACGAAAGTGCTGCTCGTTTTTGCGACTGTCACGGGATATGACGGAGGATGCAACGGCGCTGGCACGCGGCGCGTATGAACCGCGCCCGCAAGGCGCTGCCGCGCTTCGCCGCCTGATGGCGCACTACGGTGCGCGCGCCGAGCGCGTGCTGCTGCTGTGTGCGCTGCGCGATGCGGAGCTGTCCCTCGCTGCTAACGGCACACTGCCCACGCTTGAGGGCTGCCTGTCGCCGCAATGGAAGGATACCCTGGCTGTTGCGGATCAGATCCTCGCGCGCGGCGATTGCCTCAGCATCGCATCGCTGGCGATCAGCGGCGCCGATCTTTCGCAGCGCGGGATCAAGGGCGCACAGATCGGTCAGACGCTGCGGTGGTTGCTGGAGCGGGTGCTCGATGACCCATCACTAAACCAAAAAGAAACGCTGCTTGCTTTGCTCAAAGAAACAAAAGGAGAAGAATAATATGAAATTTCCAAACGATCGCTATTCCGTCGGGCGCATGGCCCTCGGTATCTTTTGCTGTACGGCGGTCATCAGTACACTGCTGCAGGCGCTGTTCGGATGGAACATTCCGTTGAACGCCTATATGTCCTCCACGCTTGTCAGCACGGGAGTGCTGCTGTACCTGCAAGAGGGTCAAATTCTTTATGTGATCATAACTACCGTGCTTGCTTTGGTCGCACTCGTGCCGTATCTGCTTTGCTGGCGCTTTTCACAAAAACGTCGCGGCTGGATGATCGCCGCTGCCGTCATGCTGACGCTGGAAACACTGCTGCTTCTTCTGGACTCGCTGACCGTCCTCGCAAACGGAGAGTTTTTCCACCTCTTCGCCTTTTTGTGCCACGTCGTGCTGCTTGTTCCTGTTCTGCTTGCCTTGCGTAAAAATCGTCCGTCAAAGACAACCGAATAAGCAAAAATACCACCCCGAAGCATTTTGGGGTGGTATTTGCTTTTATTTTTTCGCTTTTGCCCCCTGCGCGCACAACGCACGCAGCGGACACTCGTCGCATTTCGGCGCACGGGCGGTGCACACCTCGCGCCCAAACCATACGATGCGGTGGCAAAAATCGCTCTGCTCCTCGGGAGCGATCAGCGGAACGAGCGCACGCTCAACCTTAACGGGATCCTTGCAATCCGCCGGCACAAAGCCCAATCGCCCGCTGATGCGGATGCAGTGCGTGTCTGCAACGATGGCGGGCTTTTTGTAAATATCTCCCAGCAGCAAATTGGCGATCTTGCGACCGACACCGGGGAATTTCAGCAGCTCATCCATCTCGTCGGGCAGAACACCGCTGTAATCGTCCGTCAGCATGGCACAAGCTGCCTTGATGTCGGCAGCCTTGGTGCGGAACAGCCCGCAGGGGCGCACGATGGACTCGATCTCGTTGATCGGCGCATCGGCAAGCGCTCTTGCCGTGGGAAAACGGGCGAACAGCTCCTCGCATACGATGTTGACACGTGCATCGGTGCATTGCGCCGAAAGTCGCCCCATCACAAGCAGCCGCCACGGCTCACCTTCATATTGTAACGCACATTCGGCAGAAGGATAGCGTTCCTTCAAGAGCCCGACGATGGTCGCTGCGCGTTCCTTTTGTGCCTCGGTTGTTTTTGTCTGCTGCTTGTCCATCTGTCGTAGCCCTCCTTGGCGCATCTTTGCTTGCATTATAGCGCGCACTCGCAGATTTGTCAAGTAAAACCTCGATAAAACACCAATAAAAATTTTTTCAATTTTTTTCAAAAAACCTCTTGACAAACCGAAAACGATGTAGTATAATATGCAGGCTGCGCAAGAGAGCGCGGATGGATCATTGAAAATTGAACAACAAGAGATAAGTACAAAGCAAGGATCGGATAGAGATATCCGGTCAAATGTGTGAAATACAGATCTCGCAATTCTGAAAGAGAATACTACTCAAACAAAAGTAAAAAGAGCAAATCAAGCTCGGTAGATTGGACCGCATCGTAAGATGCGTTTTGATACAAATTTATCGAGAGTTTGATCCTGGCTCAGGATGAA
>JAFTME010000042.1 GCA_017452545.1 Clostridia bacterium
ATTCTCGCATTTTTCTCGCAATTTTCAGACGAATTAAAAGTCCCGAAAACCTTTGCTACATAAGGCTTTTCGGGACTTTGTTTTAGAAATGTTTTTAGAAAATTTCTTCGTTTGTGTAGTTAGGACTACGATCCTTATTTGTTTAGTGTTCTGCCCAACTCAATATAATCCAATTTGCATAAAGCGTAGGTGCTGATGCGACCATTATCGCTGACTTGGATTTTGGCGTTTTCAAGAGACACGGTTCTCTCCGAGCCATCCGTCATAGTGATATGCAACTCGTCATATGACCAATGATGGGAGATTCGAATGGAAGCAATATTGTCAGAATAAATATTGCCTTGTGGTGATTCAAACCTCAATGTAGCGCGGTTTATAATACAATGCAAGGACTTTCCCCAAGCGTTGGCATATAGGTAGTCGGCGGGAACACATTTATCAAAAAAGTCCTTTGCTCCAGTTCCGAACGAAGCCTTTCCATCATTGCTGATATAATCTACGAGGTCTTGGTAGCGGTCAAACCATACGTTATCCGAAAAAGCTGAAACCGATTCAAGCTCGTCATTCTCAAAGAATACAACTGTATTCACCCAAGCCTTAATGGGAATTTGCTTTCTCAAAAGGTATATGGCTCTTCCAAGCTGTTTGAATGGTGATTTCAGAAGCTTTGTATGTGTCTCTCCTGTCCACTTGTCCGTTTTTTCTTGTAAAAAACCATCATCTCGTTCAGTCAAATATCCCTTCCAACGCTTGACCTCTACGGCAAAAAGCTTATTATTATGGAGAACCACACAGTCAATTTCTGCATTGCCGTCCGATGTTGAAATGATTACATTTCGTTTGATTTTACACAAAGGAAGCTCTCTACGAAGTCTATATGTGAATTCATCCTCACCGTAATTACCATATCGCTTTGCTTCGTTGACATACGGAATGGAGGACTCCCCGGCTCTTACAAAGCCTATTTTGATTTTATGAAAAAACGCTCGTATTCCCATGGAGTACCTCCTTGAATATTTGATACACTAATTATATCACTTTTTTATGAATTTTTCAATCATCTGCAGGCAAAAAGAGCCGACTGTAATAGTCGACTCTTATTAGTTTTTTATTTCTTTGAGAATGTGAGTATCGTATTCATATGCCACGCCGATTTTTGTATGATTTCGAAGGCGAAATCAGTGATGATAAAAGCCGAGAGAGCCTCTATTGGAATCTACGAGCATAGCCTTACAAAAGCCAATAATAAAATTGTAAATTTTCGAGCAGAAGTATAGACAAGCGCTCAATTTTATATTATAATAAGTATTATATCATTCTCGTTTGCATGAGGTATCAAGATGCAACAAAAAATCGACCCGATCGTACGCAAGGAAACTGCATATATTGCCGTTTGGACGCTTATATTCAGCCGGATCATGCAGGCAGTATTTTTGATCATCGATCGATGGGACTACACCGTGCTGCTGGGCAATCTGCTGGGCGGTATCGCTACCATTATCAATTTTTTCCTGCTGGGAATCACGGTACAACGCGCGGTGCTCAAGGAAGAAAAGGAAGCCAAGCAGGCGATGAAAATCTCTAACACGCTGCGCACATTTCTTTTATTCATCATCGCGCTGATCGGTGTACTGCTCCCCTGCTTTAACACGTGGACGACGCTGATCCCGCTGTTCTTTTCCCGCTTTGCCGTTATGCTCCGCCCCCTTTGGGAGAAAAGGCGCGATGCTACGGAGAAAGGAGAAGCATGAAACAAAAAAATCTTCGATTTTATGTTGTGGATGTATTGCTGCTCGCGCTATCCATACTGCCGTTGCTGGCTGCAATCGTGCTCAAAATTTTGACTGCGCCACCGAGTGAGGGCATTTCCATTACGGGCGCACAGATCTATGTCACGCTTCCCATGCCGATCCAACCACTCATTATCACGGAATCTCAAATCAATTCCTGGCTGATCATGCTCTCCATCGCAGCCCTCTGCTTGTACTTGACGCACGGCATTCGTGCGAGGGTACAAACGCGCCGGCAGCTGCTCGCGGAATGGATCGTGGAAACGGTGGACAACATGATCCACGAAAATATGGGTGAATATTTTGCCGCATTTGCCCCCTTTGTGGCAGGCATGCTGGCACTATCCGCCTTTTCCAGTCTTTCTTCCCTGCTCGGTCTTTATCCGCCCACGTCAGATCTCAACGTTACGGCGGGGTGGGCAATTTTAGTATTCATTCTCATCACATATTACAAAATGAAATGCGGACCGTGGCACTATATCAAAAGCTTTGGAGATCCCGTAGTCGTGCTTGCTCCCATGAACGTCATCAGTGAAGTGGCAACCCCCATTTCCATGGCGTTCCGTCACTACGGTAACATCCTCTCCGGCAGCATCGTTTCGGTACTGGTTGCCGCCGGTCTTGCGGGACTTTCCGAGCGCTTGTTCGGTGCGCTTCCCGGATTTTTGGGAGACTTCCCCTTCCTTCGCATCGGTATTCCCGCAGCCCTGTCCGTCTATTTCGACGTATTCAGCGGATGCCTGCAGGCATATATTTTTGCCGTTCTGACCATGCTTTACGTCTCGTCGGCATTCCCGAAGGACGAGTACGAGCAAAGAAAACGGCGCCGGGCCGAAAAAAAGCAACGGCTTCAAAAGAGTGAACAATAAATCATCTTTATAAATTATTTTTTGGAGGTATTTGATTATGGAACTCGCAATTGGTATTATTCTCGGATGCTGCGCACTGGGCGCAGGCTTGGCAATGATCGCAGGTATCGGCCCCGGTATCGGTGAGGGTAACGCGGTCGCAAAGGCTTGTGAGGCGATCGGTCGCCAGCCTGAGAGCAAGGGTGCAGTCACCTCGACCATGCTGTTCGGTTGTGTTATCGCAGAAACCACCGGTCTTTACGCGCTGGTTATCGCCATTCTGCTCATTTTCGTCGCTCCCGGGCGTCTGGTCGATCTGCTCGTGTCCACCATGGCAGGACTTTGATCTGACGGAGCAAGCACATGTTACTCTTCAAGCATATCCCGTTGAGCGTCAGCGCCGGCGTACAAACGCTGGATGTCATATCGATCAACGTATGGAACATTTTAATCTCCTTGCTCAATTTGCTGCTCATCTTTTTGCTGGTTAAGCTTTTTCTGTTCAAGCCGGTCAAAAAGCTGCTTGCCGAGCGCCAGGCAGAGCTGGATCACCGCTATGCCGCCGCCGCGCAGGCACAGGAGCAGGCAGATGCCAACCGCGCCGCCTGGGAGCAGACCATGCAGGATGCGCACGAGCAAGCGGACACCATCGTCCGTGATGCCGCAGCCATCGCCAAGCATCGCGCCGAGCAGATCGTAGAGGCTGCCGACGCGCGCGCACACATCATCGTCCGCGAGGCGGAGAACAACGCCGCGCTGGAGCGCAAGCGCGCAGAGGATGAGATCCGCCGCGAGATCGTAGACACGGCAACGGCACTTGCCGAAAAAATGCTGGAGCGCGAGGTCAAAGCAGAGGATCACCGTGAGCTGATCGACGCGTTTATCGAGCAGGTAGGTGAGAGCAATGACGGAAATGAGTAAGGAATACGCCGCTGCATTGTTTGCGCTTGCGTGTGAGGAGCAGGCAGAGCAAACGGTTGCCTCGGCGCTGGAGCAAATTTTTTCCGTCTGGCAGGAAAACCCGGCTTATGGCGAGCTGCTCGCCTCGCCTGCCATCCCCCAATCCGAGCGTCGACAGATGATCGCGCAAGCGTTTGCCTTTGCGCCGCAGCACGTCATATCCTTTATGCAGCTGCTGTGTGAGAGAGGACGCATTCGCATTCTCCCCGCCTGCGTGGAGGAATACCGCCGTCTGCTGCAGCAATGGGAATCGCGCGCAATTGCAAAGGTCACCTCCGCGGTCGCGCTGACCGAGGAGGAAAAAGCCGCTTTGGCACAAAAGCTGCAACGGTTCGGCAGCCGCACCGTAACGCTGGAATGCACCGTCGATCCCTCGCTGATCGGCGGCATCATAGTAGAGATGGACGGCCGTCTGATCGACGGCTCGCTGCGCCATCGCCTGCAGCAAGTAAAGGAAGTGATCACCAAATGAATACGAGCATCAGACCCGAAGAGATCAGCAACGTCATTCGGGAGCAAATCAAACATTATCAAGCACAGCTGGACATGAAGGAGACCGGCACGGTCATTCTGGTCGGCGACGGCATTGCCCGCGTATACGGTCTTCGCAGCTGTATGGCAAGCGAGCTGCTTGCGTTCGAGGACGACAGCGTGGGACTGGCCCAAAACCTGGAAAACGAAACCGTATCCGTCGCGCTGCTCTCCAACAAAAATGACATCCGCGAGGGCAGCTCGGTCAAGCGCACGGGGCGCGTGCTTTCCGTTCCCGTGGGCGAAGCGCTGCTCGGCAGAGTCGTTGACGCCCTGGGGCAGCCCATTGACGGCAAGGGCCCCGTTGAGACGACCGAAACTCGCCCGGCGGAGAGTGAAGCGCCCGGCATCATCGAGCGCAAGAGCGTTTCTGTGCCGCTGCAGACCGGCATCAAGGCGATCGACAGTATGATTCCCATCGGCAGAGGTCAGCGTGAGCTGATCATCGGCGACAGACAAACGGGTAAGACCGAGATCGTCATCGACACCATCATCAATCAGAAAAACACCGGTGTTATCTGCATTTACGTGGCGATCGGACAAAAGAACTCGTCCGTCGTTTCCCTTGTCAACCAACTGACACAGGCAGGTGCCATGCCCTACACCATCGTTGTGTCGGCGTCCGCATCGGAATCCTCGCCGCTGCAATATATCGCGCCCTATTCGGGCTGTGCCATGGCGGAATATTTCCGCGAGCAGGGCAAGGACGTGTTGATCATTTACGACGATCTGTCTAAGCACGCCGTTGCATACCGCGCGCTGTCGCTACTCATTCGCCGTCCTCCGGGACGCGAGGCATACCCCGGTGACGTCTTTTATCTGCACTCCAGACTGCTGGAGCGCGCAGCCTGTGTCAGCGAGGAGTACGGCGGCGGCTCGATCACCGCGCTGCCCATCATTGAAACGCAGGCAGGCGACGTATCCGCCTATATTCCCACCAACGTCATTTCGATCACCGACGGACAGATCTTCCTTGAGACCGAGCTGTTCCATGCCGGTATCATGCCCGCCATCAACCCGGGCATTTCGGTCAGCCGTGTCGGCGGATCGGCGCAGCTTAAGGCGATGAAAAAGGTCGCGGGTGAGCTCAAGCTGCTCTACTCGCAGTACCGCGAGCTGCAATCCTTTGCACAGTTCGGCAGTGACCTTGACGCTGACACCAAGGCAAGACTGGCGCTGGGCGAGCGCATCGTTGAGGTGCTCAAGCAGAAGAGAAATGCACCGGTACGCGTCGGCTGCCAGGTTGCCATCGTTTACGCCGTGATCAACGGATACCTCAACAGCATCCCCGTTTCCGGCGTTGCCGCGTACGAGCAGCGGCTCTACGATCATCTGGAAAACAAGTACCAGTCGCTGCTGCAGCGCTTCGAGGCAGGCTACTTTGATGAGTCAGACGTAGACATGCTCAAGAGCGCGCTGAACGATCTTGCGAGGTAAGCCATGGGTGCCGATATCAAATCGCTGCGAAATCGCATCAAAAGTGTCGATTCCACGCTGCACCTGACCCGCGCCATGGGGCTGGTCGCATCCTCCAAGATCCGCCGCGCCATGGATCATATGAACAAAGGGCGCCAGTACGAGGCTGCCGTTCGCGCTGCGATCGAGCCGCTGCTGCACTCCCCCGACTGTCAACGCAGTCCCTATATGCGGACTGCCCCCAAGCAGGAGGGGCAGGAGCGCGTCTGTCTTATCGTAATCGCAGGCGACCGCGGACTTGCCGGTGGCTATAACGCCAACGTATTCCGCGCCCTGCAGGATTACCCCGACGCCGATATGATCGCCATCGGCAAGCGCGCCTGTGACCGCTTTGGTGACGAAGCGCTGCGCGCCGAGGGCTTTGACTACACCACCGCGCTCGGTATGGCTATCGAGCTTTGCCGCGATTTTGCCGATGGGAAGTACGACAAGATCGGCATTCTCTGTACGCATTACGTTTCCATGCTCTCGCAGGAGGTACAGCTTCGCTGGCTCTTCCCCCTGCAGCCCACCGAGCATGCGCCTGCCGGCAGCGTCATCTTCGAGCCGGATGAGGTCACCATTCTCAACGCTGCCATTCCCGAGTACGTCGCCGGCATTCTGATCAGCGCCGTGCGGGAAAGCTTTGCCTGCGAGATCGCTGCCCGCCGCACCGCCATGGACAGCGCAGGAAAGAACGCGCAGGAAATGATCGACCGTCTGCAGCTGCAATACAACCGCGCAAGACAGGGTGCCATCACCCAGGAGATCACCGAGATCGTCGCGGGAAGCGGCATGTAAATCAGGAGGTATCACCACAATGACAACGAATACAGAACCGGGCCGTGTAGCCCAGGTCATGGGTCCCGTCATTGACGTTCGCTTTGCGCAGGGACACCTGCCTGCGATCAACAACGCACTGACCATGCCCATCGGCAATAAAACGCTGACCGTTGAGGTCGCGCAGCACATCGGCGACAACGTCGTCCGTTGCATCGCAATGTCTTCCACCGACGGTCTTCAGCGCGAGGCTCCCGTTACAGACACCGGCAGCCCCATCAGCGTCCCCGTCGGACGGGAAACGCTCGGCAGAATTTTCAACGTGCTTGGAGATACGGTCGACAATCGCCCCGCGCCCGAGCACGCAGAGCGACACAGCATTCACCGCGCCGCGCCCGAATACAGCGAGCTTTCCACCTCCACCGAGATCCTCGAAACGGGAATTAAGGTCATCGACCTGATCTGCCCCTATGCCAAGGGCGGTAAGATCGGCTTGTTTGGCGGCGCAGGCGTCGGAAAAACGGTGCTGATCATGGAGCTGATCAACAATGTCGCCAAGGAGCACGGAGGTCTGTCCGTCTTTACCGGTGTCGGCGAGCGCACCCGCGAGGGAAACGATCTGTACAACGAAATGAAGGAGTCCGGTGTTCTTGCCAACACCGCGCTGGTCTACGGACAGATGAATGAGCCGCCCGGAGCGAGAATGCGCGTAGCACTCTCCGGTCTGACCATGGCGGAATATTTCCGCGATGGCGAGGGACAGGACGTTCTGCTCTTTATCGACAATATTTTCCGCTTTACCCAGGCAGGCTCCGAGGTGTCGGCGCTGCTGGGACGTATGCCGTCTGCCGTCGGCTACCAGCCCACGCTGGCTACCGAGATGGGCGCGCTGCAGGAGCGTATCACCTCGACCAAACGTGGCTCGATCACCTCAATCCAGGCAGTATACGTGCCTGCGGACGACCTGACCGACCCTGCTCCCGCCACCACGTTTGCTCACCTTGATGCCACCACCGTTCTCTCGCGCAGCATCGCATCGCAGGGTATCTATCCCGCGGTCGATCCGCTGGAGTCCAGCAGCCGCATTCTCTCTCCCGAGATTTTGGGCGAGGAGCATTACGCCGTTGCCCGTGAGGTGCAGCGCATTTTGCAGCGGTACGCCGAGCTGATGGACATCATCGCCATTATGGGTATGGATGAGCTATCCGACGAGGACAAGGCGCTGGTTGGACGTGCGAGAAAAATCCAAAGATTCTTGTCGCAACCGTTTGACGTGTCCGAGAAATTCACGGGCATTACGGGAAAATACGTTCCGCTCCAAGAAACCATTCGCGGCTTCCGCGAGATCATCGAGGGGCTGCACGACGATCTGCCTGAGTCGGCATTTCTGTTCGTCGGCAGCATTGACGAGGCCGTCGCCAAGGCGAAGGGGCAGGTGACGGAATGAACACCTTCACGCTGACCGTTGCCACCCCCAACGGCACCGCCTGGAGCGGCAAGATTGTCATGCTCTCGTTGCGCGGCATCGCGGGAGATCTTGCCGTGATGGCGGGGCATATTCCCTTTGTCACCTCGGTCAAGGCATGCGACGTTAAGATCGAGCTTGCCGACGAGGCGGAAAGCCAGCGCATTGGCTATACCGACGGCGGACTTCTCACCGTCACCGCCGAGGGCACTACCCTGCTCACGGGACATTTTGAATGGAAAGAATAAACCCAAAGCAGACCGCGCACGCGGTCTGCTTTTTTCGCCCCGGCGCCCGGCATTGACATATACGCAAGAATATGGTATAATACCGATATAAACTCCCCTGTATTCGGAGGAAAGCTTATGAAAAGAAACAAAGCGGTAAAAGCCTTCTGCCTCCTTGCGCTGTGCGCCCTGCTTGCCTGTGCGCTGCTCTGCGCTTGCGGCGATCAGTCGCCCGCCCCTTCGCCTTCGCCCGATACGGATATGCTGGACGAAAATACGCCAAACAACATCGCCCCTTTGGAAGAAACAGCAACCGGCTTGGTGCTGGAAAAGATCGGCAATCGTTACCGCGTAAGCGATTACGTTGGCAGCGAGACGAGCGTGGTCATCCCTGCGACACACAAGGATCTGCCCGTTACAGAAATTAATTCTGCTGCTTTCAAGGACTGCATCGAGCTTGTTTCTGTCACCATTCCCGACAGCGTAACGCGCATCGGGAATTCCGCATTCGCGTCATGCCACAGTCTGACCGGCATCGTCATTCCCGACAGCGTTACGTCCATCGACATCGCAATATTTCAAGATTGCCGCAGCTTAAAACACGTTACGCTGAGCAACAGCATAGCCGAGATCCCCTACCTGATGTTCGCTATGTGTACTTCGCTGACGGATATCACCATCCCCGATAATGTCACAAGCATCGGTTCCCTTGCCTTTGGAAGCTGCCACGCATTGACAAGCATTATCATCCCCGATAGCGTCACCGAAATCGGTGACTCTGCATTTAGTGACTGCCCCTGCTTGACGGACATTGCCATTCCCGACAGTGTCACAAGCGTCGGCGAGCGCGTATTTCATCGGTGCTCCGGACTGGAGCATGTTACCGTCGGCAATGGCATTACAAGCTTGAGCATTTTTGAGTTCTCCGAAGCGCTGAAAAGTATTCAACTCGGCAACGGAATCACAAGCATTGACGAGAGCACCTTCAAGGATTGTTCGGCGTTAGAAAGCGTAATCATCCCCGACAGCGTCACAAGCATCGGACGCAGTGCGTTTG
This sequence comes from Clostridia bacterium, assembly GCA_017452545.1. Lineage (GTDB taxonomy): Bacteria > Bacillota > Clostridia > Oscillospirales > CAG-272 > SIG644. The sequence continues at coordinate 9,114 of JAFTME010000042.1, forward strand.
GCTCTTGCTCCGCTCTGACCTCGCTTTCTATTCCCGACAGCGTAACCGAAATCGGATTTTTTGCGTTTTCCGAGTGTACGGCTTTGACCGAGATCGCCCTTCCCTCCAAGCTTTCATGCATAGAAATCGGCCTGTTCAATGGTTGTTCTGCACTGACAAGCATCACCATTCCCGATAGCGTCACAAGCATTAAGGAGGATTCCTTTTCCAATTGCTCCGCTTTGGAATCCGTCACGATCGGCAAGGGTGTTACAAGCATCTGTCCGAGAGCGTTTGGATGCTGCACGGCATTGACTGATATCACGATTCCCGACAATGTCACATCCATCGGCGCTCATGCATTTGCCGATTGCACAAGCTTAAATACCGTCACGCTCGGTGCCGGAATTACAACCATCGAAGAGGCGCTCTTCTTCCGGTGTTCTGCGCTGCAGCATGTCCGGATTTCAGAAAACGCGACGATGATCTGTCCTCGCGCCTTTGAGCGATGCACATCCTTAGCGGAGATCGTTATCCCCGATCAGGTGATCAGCATTGGCGCAGATGCCTTTGCGGAGTGTACCGCACTTGAAAATCTGGATGTTGGAGATGGCATCATTGTCATTGGGGAGCGCGCATTTGCAGACTGCAATCGTCTGACGACCCTTACGTTTCCCATCACATTAAAAAAGCTGGGCGACGGTGCATTTGACGGATGTACGGGGCTCAAAAGCATCACCACCCCGATCTACCGTCGAGGAGTTTTTGGGCGCTGCTCCAAGCTGACCACCCTGATCCTCACCGACGGCATTACAAGCATTGACACCTCCATGCTCTCCAATTGCGACACGCTCAAGGTGATTATCATTCCCGAGGGTGTGACAAGCATCGGCAAGCTGGCATTCGCCAACAGCAGCCAGCTGACTCACGTCACCATTCCGAGTTCTGTGGAAAGCATTGATACCATGGCATTCTCCGGCTGCCGCCAATTAAAGATCATCACGTTCACCGGAACAAAAAAGCAATGGCGAGCCATCACCACGGGGTTGAATTGGAACTCCAACACCGGAAACTATACCATCCAATGCTCCGACGGCACTCTCCCGAAATAACACGCAGCCGCCGCACCAAATGGTGCGGCGGCTTTTTTTGTTCAAAAAACGAAATCTCCCCGTACTCCCGTAATTTTCCTCCGTTAAAAGGGCGGAGGCGGGAAATAATAAGCGTGAATGCAAAGCAAAAGGGGAAGCACGGTGGAAGAGGAATTTTTAGCCATGATCGAGCCGATCGTCAGTACCGAAGAATATCGCCGATTGAAGCAGCATCGGCATCACGTCAGAAGCAACGTGTACGATCATTCCGTACGATTGGCATATCTTTGCTACCGTTACTGTAAGCGGCACCGCTGCTCCGCGTCGCCGGAGGAGATCGTGCGCGGCGCCCTGCTGCACGACTTTTTTCTGTACGAGCTGCACGGTGACACGCGACCACCCCGATTTCACGGCTACCGCCATCCGCGCCTCGCACTGAACAACGCACAGGCGCGCTTTGGGGCATTGAGCCGGGTGGAGCGGGATATGATCCTGCGGCATATGTTCCCCGTTACTCCCATTCCGCCCAAAACGCGCGCAGGATGGCTGATATGCTTTTACGATAAGGTTGCCGCCTTCAAGGATTTTTGGGGGTGCTAAAGCGCGAGGAGCGACTCACAGACCATGAGTCGCTCCTTTTTTTATTACGTTCCAAACAACTGCTGCTCCAGCACGCGTGCAAATGCTTCCAGACCTACGCGATCGTTTGCGGTAAAGCGGGAGTAGATCGGGCTATCGATGTCCAGCACACCGATCACCTCGTCGCCGCAAAACAACGGCACCACGATCTCGGAGTTAGAGGCGCCGTCGCAGGCAATATGCCCCGGAAAGTCGTGCACATTTTCAACGAGTACGGTTTCCCGCCGCGCCACCGCCGTGCCGCATACGCCGCGTCCCACGGCAATCTCGATACAGGCGGGCTTCCCCTGGAACGGGCCCAGCACCAGCGCACCGTCCTGCATCAGATAAAAGCCTGCCCAGTTAATATCATCAAGGCTCTGCCACAGCAGCGCCGAGGCATTGGCAAGATTGGCAATTTTATGCGGCACGCCGTCGATCAGTGCGCGCAGCTGCTCGTTGAGCATTGTATAATCGATCATGCTCTCCTCCTATACGGTGGTATTTTCATATCCCGGTATCACGGAAGTCTGAATCAAGTGATACAAGTGCGCCTGATCTCTCTCGCCCGAAAGCTCTACGCGAATTCCTGCGCGCAGCTCCTCGCCGCAGTATGTCTTGCCCGTGCGAACGTCCACGTACGTTGCATCCGGATTTGCCTTTTTGAGCTTCAGGAGTTTGGTGCTGCCCTTGGGGCACCCGCTCTTTTCAATGACCGTCAGAAGCAGCTCACCGGCGCCGGCGGTCGCGTAATAATACGCCGAATAGGGATACTTGGTCGGGAACGCAAGACTGTAATAGTCCCCGAGGCACACAATGTGCTCAAAGCCTCTGTATTCTGCGATCTGCGCGGCGATCGTTTGCTTTACCTCGTCGCTCATTTCAAGAATGTTCAGCTCGTAGCCCAGCATGCCACCGACGGCGACCTTATAACGGTAATCCAGGGAGCGCAGATCTCCGTGAGGGTTGGATACGTGGCAGGACATGGTCGCCGCAGGGTATGCGAGCATCGCCGATGCCTGTATCATGGTGCGGTCGTAGGGGTTGGTGTTATCGCTCGTCCAGATCTGTATACCGTACTGCATCATGCCGAGGTCATACCGTCCGCCGCCGCCCGAGCAGCTTTCGATCACCGCGTTCGGGAAACGGGTAGCAAACCAATCAAGCAGACGGTAAACACCCTTCATATAGCGGAAAAAGACCTCGCCTTGTCGGTCTGCGGGCAGCACGACCGAGCCCGCGTTGCTCATATGGCGATTCATATCCCACTTGAAATAATCGATCTCAATGCCGCGGAAGGTTTCATCAAAACGCGCAATCAGGTAATCCAGAACAGCGGGATTGGACATATCAAGCACCAGCTGATGGCGCGAACGCAGCGGCTCACGCCCCTCCACCCGCAGCGCCCACTCCGGATGCGCGCGATAAAGATCGGAGTCGGGATTGACCATTTCCGGCTCCACCCATATGCCGAAGCAAATGCCCTCGGCGCGGATCTTACCAACGAAATCCGCCAATCCGTTCGGGAACTTTGCAGGGTTTTCAAACCAATCGCCCAGTCCCGCGCGGTCATTGTTACGCAATCCGAACCAGCCGTCGTCCATGACAAGCATATCAAAGCCCGTCTGCTTCGCCTCCTTGGCAAAGCGGATCAGCTTTTCGGCATCAATGTCAAAGTAGCAAGCCTCCCACGTATTGAGCACAACGGGGTGCGGCGCAAGTGCCTCCGGCGGCATGATGTGCTCGCGCACAAAACGGTGGAAGCTTCTCGACATGGTGCCAATGCCCGTCGCCGAATAGGTCATGACCGCCTCGGGCGAGCAGAAGCGCTCTCCTGCCCCCAGCGTATACGAGAAGCAATCGCTGCCAAGACCGATCAGCACGCGCGTGGTACCGAGCTGGTCCACATCCACCTCGTCAAGGAAGGAACCGGAATACACGAAATTAAAGCCATAGACCTCGCCCTTCTCATCGGTGGCGTTACGGTCGCAAAGCGCGATAAAGGGATTGTACTGGTGCGAGGTGGCGCCGCGCTTGGAATAGACCGATTGCGTTCCGTGATGCAGGGCAACGCGCTGGAAATTAAGCTCGCGGCAATGCGAGCCGTACAGTGAGATCATATCAAAATCCGAGCGCCCGAGATCCAGCATCAGAGGCATACATTTTTCAATTTTGACGCAGCCAGCCCCACCATTCTCGATCACCATATATCGGGTGATGACGTCGAGCGAGGAAAACACCGTGTAATACAACTTCAAACGGCAGCCGCTGACCTCATCAAGCAGCGTAACCTCCAGCGTTTGCGTCTGCTCATCGGCACGGGCACAGGGCAGCCCGTCAAGAGAAGCTCTCCCGCGGAAAGTGCGGTGAGAGCAATAGACAAAATCGGAAACACCCGTGCCATCGCTACTGAGGCGCAGTGCGTTGGGACGAAAATCACCCGAGCCGTAGAAGGAGCACTCCTGCGGGAAAACGTCGGGAGATCTGCTCTCATCATAGCCGGCAAGATAGGGGGCAAAAGAAACCGAACGAAATGCAGGATCGGGCAGCTCACGCGTCCGCTTGCCGTAATATATATGGTAAAGATAGTGATCCATGACGATATCAAACGCATAGGTCGTGCTTTTGGTGTTGATGATAAAGCGTTTTTTGTCCTTGAGAAATCTGATAGACATAAGAAATAGCCTCCTCTGTATGCCGGTTGTTTTCCGGCGCGGTGCTCTTCACAGCGACGTATGCCACCGGCAGCATCTGTACTCATTATACCGCAAACGCCGACAAAAATCAATAGAAAAGTTTCGCATCGTGGAACGATCTGCGAACACACACATACCAATACGATAAGAGCCGATACAATAATCTCTCTACCGCTTGCAATACGAAAAAATTTGTGATATAATGAAGACAGCAACGGTTTGTATAGACTCATGATATGGTTGAGTGTTTCTATCGACCGCAGATAACGGTTGCCTACAAATGCGGTTATACTTTTCTGTTTTGGAGGATCAAGACCATGAATTATGACGTAATTATCATCGGTGCGGGACCGGGCGGCATTTTTTCCGCATACGAGCTGATCAAGCAAAACGCCGGCTTGCGCGTAGCCGTTTTTGAAGCAGGACACGCACTGAGCAAGCGCAAATGCCCCATTGACGGTGACAAGATCAAAACCTGCATCAACTGCAAAAGCTGCTCCATCATGAGCGGATTTGGCGGTGCAGGCGCTTTTTCCGATGGAAAATACAACATCACCAACGATTTCGGCGGCACGCTGCACGAATACATCGGCAAGGAGCAGGCGCTCTCCTTGATGCGCTACGTCGATGAGATCAACGTCGCACACGGCGGTCAGGGTACAAGGCTGTATTCCACCGCAGGAACGGCACTGAAAAAAGAATGCATCCAGCACGATCTTCACCTGCTGGATGCCTCGGTACGCCATCTCGGAACGGACATCAACTACGTCGTTCTGGAAAATATCTTCAACGCTCTCAAGGACAAGGTCGACTTTTTCTTTGACACCCCCGTCGATACCGTCGTTCGCCTGGAAAAGGGCTACGAGATCCACTGCGGCAACGACGCCCACACCTGCGACAAATGCATCATTTCGGTCGGCAGAAGCGGCAGCAAGTGGATGGAGCGCATTTGCGGCGAGCTGGCGATTCCCACAAGCTCCAACCGCGTCGATCTCGGCGTGCGCGTCGAGCTGCCCGCAGAGGTCTTCTCCCGTCTGACCGACGAGCTGTATGAAAGTAAGATCGTCTACTGCACCAAGGCCTTCGGCGATAAGGTTCGCACCTTCTGCATGAACCCCAAGGGCTCGGTCATCAACGAGAATACCAACGGTATCATCACCGTCAACGGTCACAGCTATGAGGACCCCGCCAAGCAGACCCAAAACACCAACTTTGCGCTGCTGGTATCCATGCATCTGTCCGAGCCGTTCAAGGATTCCAACGGCTACGGCGAGTCGATCGCACGGTTGAGCAATATGCTCGGCGGCGGTGTCATTGTCCAGCGCTTTGGCGACCTTGTGCGCGGCAGACGCTCCACTCCGAACCGACTCAAGGAAGCGTTTATCACGCCGACGCTGCAGGCTACGCCGGGTGACTTGAGCCTGGTGCTCCCCAAGCGCATTCTGGACGACATCATCGAAATGATCCGCGCGCTCGATAAGGTCGCGCCCGGAACTGCCAACGACGACACGCTGCTCTATGGCGTAGAGGTGAAATTCTACAACATGGAGGTCAAGGTCAACGCGGATCTTGAAACCTGCTATGACGGGCTGTACGTCATCGGCGACGGCAGCGGCATCACCCATTCGCTCTCGCACGCATCCGCCAGCGGCGTTCACGTTGCAAGACGGATCGCGGCACAGTATTGATTCAAAATGAGAAACCGTATCTGCTTTTATTCCAGTATGTTTGACGGGCGCTCCTCTGCTTTTGAGATTGCAAGGGAGGCGGTCAGATGGGGCGTTGGCGGACTTGAGTTGATGAACTTTTGTGACGAGCTGAAGGAACCCGATATGAATGCGGCGAAGGAGATCGGTAGATTCGCGCGCGAGGCGGGGCTTGCACTCCCCTGCTTTTCCGTTGGCATTCATCTGTATTCCGAATGCAACCGCCCGCAGATCGAAAGGCTCAAGGCATATGCCGATATTTGTTCCGCGCTTGAGATCCCGTATCTTCACCACACGCTTCTCACCTCCCTTGATCCGAGCGTGCCCGGCGATCCGTTTGATACGATTATGAAGGTCGTAACGGAGGCTTCTCTTGAGGTAAGCGCATATGCGGCGTCAAAGGGCGTCAAGACGATCGTCGAGAATATGGGCTTCATCGCAAACGGGATCTCGAATTATACCCGCTTCCGAAACGACACCGACAGTAGCATCGGGATCCTGCTTGACGTAGGAAATATCCTGTTCGTGGACGAGACCGCGGAGGCTTTCTGCACGGAGTTCGCCGGCAAGATCGATCACGTCCACATCAAGGATTATGACTTGACCGAGACACCGAAAAATGAGCGGAGCTACCGGACAAAGGCGGGAATGTACCTGACCGATGCGCCGATAGGACTGGGCGACGTCAACATCGACCGCACCATCAGCATTCTTGAAAGCGCAGGCTACCGCGGACACTATTCGCTGGAATTCAGCGGCGGTCAGACCGACCATGAGATCGAGCGGATCCTATCCTGTCTGTCCGACCTGCTTGAAACCGCACCGCATCCATAAAGAAAAAATCCGACAAAATGGCACCCTCGCGGGTGCCTTTTCTTTGTGCTTGGTTCAAAATGTCGCGACCTGCCGACTTTTGATGCCATAGTTGTAAGTAAAAATGAGATATCACTCAATTAAATCACAAGCGTTCTTTCATAAATATCCACTGGCTGATATGATCATCTATTTCACTTTCATAGCAATTGAGATCAAGATAATTGGTAACATAAATGTCGCAATTTTCTTTTCCCGTATGAAGTGTTATGGTATTTCGTTTGTCATAATTTCCTCTTTCGTAAGGTATCCATTTTGTATCGCTGCCGGTTGGATTTTTTACATTGATGCGCAGGATCCCGTTATTGTTTTCAACTCCTAAAAATTCAATAAAGGAATTATCGCCGTTTATCTCAAGATGCGCCTTTTCACCTTCTTTTTCGGCAACTCTAATATCACATTCGTTACCCACAAGAAACTCAACACGATGAAGCGGTTCAAAAACAAACTTCTTTTCATTGCCGTGATCCATACTCTCATTCTCCTCTTTGCTTTGTCCGAAAAGAACACCAATGTCAACCTCGAAAAGCTCGGCAATCAGAGGAAACAAAGTGACGTCAGGGTATCCTATACCACATTCCCACTTGGAAATGGATTGAGGAGCAATGCTCAGATGTTCTGCCAATATCGCTTGTGTCCAACCGCGTTTTTTTCTCAATTCAGAGATAATATTGCAAAATTTATTAAGATGATACATCCGTTCACTTCCTCTCTTTGATTATATTGTAACACAGATACTTTTCATTTTCAATAACCGCAAAGTTGTAAATATTACAACAGCTTAGCAAGCAATTCTGATAAGGCTCCCTCCGGGAGGGAGCTGTCGCGAAGCGACTGAGGGAGAGTGCGTTGCCGTAAAGTTTAATCAAATTTCAAAGTTACGCGGGCTTCTTCCGTCACGGCTTACGCCGTGCCACCTTCTCCCGGAGGAAGGCTTTCGTTAGTTCAAATCTCCCCAAAATGTCGTTGCATCTATGGCTGTGTAAATAAATTTTGAACTGGTAGGGGCGACCATTGGTCGCCCGCGGGCGTTCACAGAACGCCCCTACATTGTGGCGGTTCGAATCTGTCCACGGATTTGCTTCTGTGGGGAATCTATATCAAACAAGCATTTCGCTGGTTCGAATCTGTCTACAGACCCGAAAAGAATGAAATCGTGCTACGCACGATGAAATCCGAACAAGCTCGGATGAAATCTTC
>JAFTME010000043.1 GCA_017452545.1 Clostridia bacterium
TCCCCCCGGCCGTTTTCTTACTCCATCCGCATAACTTGCGCGTTGCCGTCGTAGAGGATGGTATGTATTTGACCGTTGACGAGCTGCACGTGCAGCTCTCTTTTTTGGACAAGCGACGGGAAGCTGCCGCGGCGGTCGCTGATTTTCAGCGTTGCGGTGGCATCGTTCCAGGTGACGTCAACCTCGGCATACTCGCCCTTCTCATAGGCATAGCCGTCGCCGCTGTCCTCGTAGAGGGTAAAGTGAGCGTCGGCGCCCGGATAGACAGTCAGCGTGTAGGGCGCATCGGGGATCTCGTCCGCGTACTGCATGACGGGCGCGGTCGGGATGATGCTGCCCGCACGAACGAACAGCGGCATGGAGTCGATCGGAGTGGGAACGGTAATCTCCTGTCCGCCGCGATGGCGCTCGCCCGTCCAGAAGTCGTACCAATCCGCGCCGGCGGGCAGGTAGACCTGCTTGGTATGCGGGTGATCGCAGGGGGTATCCGCACCCTCGAAGTACTGCGCCTCGGTCACGGGGCTGACCAGTAGCGAGCGCCCGAACAGGTAGCTTCCCTGCTCCCTCAGCGCGCGGGCATCCTCGGGGAAATCGAAGGCAAGCAGGCGAATGAAGGTCTCGTCGGCGGAGGTGACCTGCCATGCGGTGGAATAGATATAGGGCAGCAGGCGATAGCGCAGCTCGATAAATTTCAAAATGGCGTCGTAGAACATATCTCCCGGCTCGCCAAAGCGCCAGATCTCGCGGGGGAAGGTGGTACCGTGCGAGCGCATGACCGGCAAGAAGCAGCCGAGCTGCAGCCAACGGGTATACAGCTCACGGTAGCCGTTGTCCGTCACGCTGCGGTAGGGCACGCCGCTGTTAAAGGTTGCCTCTCCGTGCGAGGGGAAGAAGCCGCCGATATCCAGCGACCAATAGGGCAAGCCGGAGGCGCAGAAATGCAAGCCCTCGCTGATCTGTCGGCGCAGCTCCTCAAACGAGCCGCCGATGTCGCCGCTCCAGACCACCGTACCGTAGCGCTGCTGCCCTGCGTAGCCCGAGCGCGTCAGATTGACCACGCGCTGCTCTGCCGTTGCGCGGCGGTGATGCTCATAGACGTTACGGCTGTGCAGCAGCGAGAAGACGTTGATGCGGCGGCTGTCAAACCACGTTTTATAGCGGGCGAGCGCACCGTCTCGCAGTTCGTTTGGCGTAATATAGTCACCGTAGCCGTTTTCAAACGGCTCGGTCGCGTCGCACCAGAAGGCGTCAAAGCCGCAGCGGCGGATCTGCTCCAGCTGGCTCCAATAGGTATCGCACGCGCCGTCATCAAAGACGTTGTACAAGCCTCCGCCACCGAACGTACCGCTGTCGGTCATCAGCTGATCCCGCTCGAAGAGCTGACGGAAGCACTCGCCTCCGCGCGTATTGGGCCAGACCGAGATCATGACGTGTGCGCCTGCGGCGTGGATCTCGTCGCACATCCCTGCGGGATCGGGGTAACGCGTCGCGTCAAAGGACTTGTCGCTCCAAGTTCCCTCCTGCCAATAGTTCCAGTCCTGCACGATCAGATCGAGCGGCACGCGGCGGCGACGGTATTCCCGCAGCACAGAAAGCAGCTCCTGCTGCGTATGATAATGCTCCTTGCTCTGGGCGTAGCCGAACAGCCACTTGGGCATCATGGGAACGGCGCCCGTCAGTGCACGGTAGCAGCCGATGGCATCGTCAATACGCGCGGTGGCGCACAGGTAGACGTCGCCCATATCGACCGCCTCGGTGTAAAAGGTCGTGCCAAAGGTATCGCGGGAGAAGGTGGAATAGGCACCGGTATCCACCAAAATGCCCCAGCCGCGCGATGAAACGAAAAAGGGGACGGGGGCGGTATTGTTCATCTGATACAGCTCGGTGGTACACGTGCGGCGGTCGTGCGCGCCGATGCCGTGCTGCCCCAGGCCGTAGATCTGCTCCTCGGGCAAAAGGTCAAGCGACAGGTAGAAGCGATAGCCGGGCAGCTCCTCAATGCACTCGCACTTGAGCTTGTCCCCGGTATCGCGGTCGGCGTGATAGTGCGGTACGGTCACCGTCGTTTTGCGCAGCTGCAGACCGCAGGGGGCAAAGGACACAAGACGGCGCTCGTCGCGCTGCAGCGTCATGGCAAAGGTTGCCTTGCGAATGCGCAGGCTTGCCTGCCCGACGAAAAAGCAAAGCTCGGCGGTACTGTCCTCGACGCGCCAATCCACGGCGCACGGAGCAGCGATGACGATATCGCTCTCCCCGTCTGCAAACTCGCTCTCGGTATAGGACAGTCGGATCACGTTGTCGCGGTATGCCTGCAGGCGCAGCCGCGTGTTCGCGTCGGTGTACAGCGTAACACCGTCGGTATTGTGCTCGTATCGGATCAGTTGCATATCGTTCCTCCGGGTTGATCATTTTGCAGGTGCACTCGGCTGTCATTGCACGGTGGTGATGCTTTCATTATAATATGTTTTCTCACCCTTGTCAACAGGCAAAAAAGCGGCAGCTCCCGCAAAGGGGAGCTGCCGGGAGAGCGATCAGCAGCCGCAGCCGCAGCAGAGGATCAGAAGTGCGATGATGACCAGCCAGATCCAGTTGTTGTCAAGGAAATTGCACAGGCAGTTGCCGTTCATAATAAGAACCTCCGTAAGTTAAAATTTTTCGGAAGAGATTTCCCCTCCGCACTATCATCTTATGTCGCAGCGCCGCAAATGTTCCCGCTTTGTGTCAAAAAAACGCGATACAGCGGGGACGGAGAGGCTTGTCTATGTCTTTTTCACAAAAAAATATCAAAAATTTTGTGAATTTTGCTGATGGATTTCAGATTTCTTCGTTTTTTTGCTTGACAACGCGCGGATTTCATGGTAAAATGTGTGTAATTAGACTCATAATTGCGCTCATTTTTCAGACCACCCGATTCGAACTGCACCTATCACGCAGACTATCCTGTGCGCAACGCCAAGAAAGGAGGAAGCAGATGAATCCCCAAGATCAACAGACGCACCACCATCACATGGATGATCCCGACAGAGGAACTCCGATGAATATGCTCTGGGGGCTGATCCTGACTTTACTTACATTTTTACTGATCGTTGTATTTGTTCTTTCCATTGATATGTTCGCTGACGCCTCCGACCCCGAGGATGATCCGTCCACCACACCCGGTGACGAGACCTCCGACCCGTCCGACGGCGACAACCTCCCCGACAACCCGCCGGATGATAATCCCGACCCCGACAAAACACCCGACAACACCCCCGGTTCCGGCAAAACACCTGACAGCACCCCCGGTCCCGATATCCAGCAGCCGCAGCCGCCCAAGGATTACATAGTCAAAAAGACCAAGAATTCCACCGAGCTCAACGACACGCTGCTCCAGTCCAAGCACGCCATTCTGGTGGATGCCGACACGCACGAGATCGTAACGGGCATCGATTACGATACGCTCATTCACACCGCCTCCACCACCAAGGTCATGACGCTGCTGGTGGCGTGCGAGCGATTGAGCGCGGAGGATCTGGACAAGATCGTTGTGATCGACGCGGAGACTGTGGCACAGATGACCGCAGAGAACGCCTCGGGCGACGGACTTCTGGTTGCCGAGGAGCTGACGGTGCGCGATCTTTTGTACGCCATCGGTCTTGAGTCCGACGGCATTGCCGCCGTGGCGCTGGCAAAGTACATCGCGGGCAGCGAGGCCGCCTTTGTCGAGCTGATGAATAAAAAAGCAAAGGAAGATCTTCAACTGATCAGCACCACCTTTGAAAACTGCACCGGTCTTTACCATGACAACCATAGAACCACCTGCCGCGAGATGGCAAGCATCATGCTGGCAGCCATGAACAACGAGACCGTTCGCACCGTGCTTTCCACCAAGATCTACGAGACCACCACCAATCTTCGTCCCAACGGACGCAGCTTTGAGAGCACGTATTTTATCGACGTGGTAAACTCTTACCGCGATCGCGGCTTCCAGGCACAGCCCGCAAACGGAACCATCGTCGCAGCCAAGACCGGCTGGGTCGGCCCGGAATCCGGCTTTTGTCTGGTTTCCTACTTCGTACAAAGCCAGACCGGCAAGGCATACGTCGTTATGACGGGCAACGCCGGTGGAGCCCTGCAGTACCTGCAGGACCACATCAAGCTCTACGAGGATTATACGCAGCAGTAATGCGCGTCACTATCGAACAGCCTGACGCAACGAAGTGTCGGCAGAGAAAAATCTCTGCCGACACTTTTTACATACACCAAAAAATGTCTATATATACCCCCTGATATGTCGAGAAATTGCAGGCAAAAAACAATATAATGATGATATAGATCACAGAAAGGATCAGGTATCGCTTATGTTTCCGTATCAGGACGCCAAAAGGCCCATTGAAGAACGAGTTGCCGATCTGCTCTCTCGCATGACAGACGAGGAAAAGGTCGCGCAGATGGATATGATCCGCGGTGTAGAGCTTGCCACGCAGGTGCACCCCGCGCATTTCTGCTCGGTTGACCCCGATTCCGATTATCATTGGGATCGCGTCGATGCCTCCATCGGTGAGAAGGGCATCGGCTTTGTACACGACGTATATTCGAGTGCGCGTGTACTCAATCTGCTTCAGAAGTATTTTGTGGAAAAGACACGCCTTGGTATTCCCTGCATTTTCACGGGCGAGGCGCTGCACGGAATTTCCTATCCCGGCGCCACCTCCTTCCCCATGCCCATCGCGCTGGGCGCGACGTTCGATCCCGAAACGACGCACGCCGTCGGTCACGCCATCGGCAAGGAAACGAGAACGCTGGGCATCACCGAGATCCTTGCGCCCAATCTTGACCTTGCGCGTGAGGTTCGCTGGGGACGCATTGAGGAGACCTTTGGCGAGGACACCTACCTTTCCTCGCAGATGGCATACGCCATCATCACGGGCGAGCAAAACCACGGCGACATGACAAGCGACGCTGCCATCGCCTGCGAGCCCAAGCATTACCTCGGTCACGGCGTGCCCGAGGGCGGCACCAACTGCGCGCCGCTGCACGCGGGTGTCCGCGAGGTGGAGACCTACTATCTGCCCGTTTTTGAGGCGGGCATCAAAAAGGCGGGGGCGTACAACGCTATGGCTGCCTACCACAGCATCGATGCCGAGCCCGTCGTCGGCTCTGCGCACTATCTGCGGAAGGTACTCAAGGACCGCCTGGGGATGCGGGGCTACGTTCGTGCCGACTTTGGCTCGGTTGCCCGTCTGCACCACACGCACCACATGACCGCCGGTGACAAGGACAGCATTGCAACCGCCGTCAACGCCGGTCTTGACGTACAGGGCTTTGACTACTCCAACGCCGTATGGCAGAAAAACTTGCTTGACAATCTGGCGGACGGCACCATTTCCCGTGAGGTGATCGATGATGCGGTCAGCAGAGTGCTGCGCGTCAAGTTTGAGCTTGGCTTATTTGAAAATCCCTACATGCCCGAGGGGCGTGAGGATGAGATCCTGCGCTGCGAGCAGCACAAGCAGGTATCGCTGCACGCTGCGCGTCAGGCGATCACGCTGTTGCAAAACAAGAACGCGCGTCTGCCGCTCGCCAAGGACGGCACCAGGATCGCGCTGCTGGGTCCCTCCTCGGCAAACCAGCGCCTGGGCGGCTACTCCTCCGTTCCGTGGGGCTATCGCGTGCCCTCGCTTCTGGACGAGCTTTCCGCCATGGACGGCATTTCCGTTCGCCAATGTGCGGGCAGCGGCATCACCGATCAGGACGTGGACGCGCTGCCGCTCTCCTGGTATCCCGACGGTGTTGAGATGGAATACTACTCCGAGCCGAATTTCGGTGGCACCATGGTCGGTCGCGAGATGGCGCGACAGGTCAACTTTACCTGGGTACTCGCCAAGCCGCACAGAGATCTTCCCTTTAACAATTATTCGGTCAGAATGCGTGCCCGCATTTGCCCCGACACGCGCACCTACTGCGGTGTGGATGCCTTTGACGGCTGGCTGATCTTTACCGGCAACGACAACGTCAAGGTTTGGGTGGACGGCGAGCTGCGCATCGACGGTCGCAGCGACGGCGGCAGAGCCATGCCGAGAACGTGGATGCATTTTGCCAACGGTGAGTCGCACGTCGTCGAGATCGAGCTGCCACACATCGGTGCTTGCCACAATCTGACACTGTCAGTGGACAACCGCTCCGACAGCATGGAGGAGGCGATTGCCATTGCGCGCGAGAGCGACGTTGCCGTTATCGTTTGCGGTGACGACAAGGTCACCAGCGGCGAGGGCATGGACCGCAGCGAAATCAAGCTGTTCGGTCGCCAGCGCGAGCTGATCCGCCGCGTTGCCGAAACGGGTACCCCCATCGTGCTGGTGCTGGAAAACGGCAAGCCGGTGGAGCTGTCCGAGGAGGTCGGTCTTTGCGACGCCATTCTGGAAACGTGGTACGGCGGCGAGCACGGTGCACGCGCCATTGCCGAGGCGCTCTTCGGTGCGTTCAGCCCGGCGGGACGTCTGCCCATTTCCTTCCCGCGCAGCATGGGCGCAACCCCCTGCTTCTACAACCGCCTGCCCGGCGGCGGCGAGCATTATCTGGAGGGGCCCAAGGCGGCGCTCTTCCCCTTCGGTCACGGTCTTTCCTACACTGAATTCGCTTACGGCGCGCCGCGTGTGGAGCAAACGGGGCAATATGACTTTACCGTTTCGCTTGACGTCAGCAACGTCGGCGGCGTGGACGCCGATGAGGTCGTGCAGCTGTACGTGCGCGACGTCGTCTCCTCGATTGTCACGCCCGACCGCGATCTCCGCGGCTTCTCCCGCGTACATATCCCCGCCGGCGAAACCAAAACGATTTCCTTCTCGCTGGATTTCGACAGCTTCAAGCTGCTTGACCGCACGATGACCTGGGTCGTCGAGCCGGGCGACTTCGAAATCATGATCGGCGCGTCCAGCACCGATATCCGCCGCACGGTAACTATCAAAATTGATGAGGTGTAAGGGGCTTTGCCCCTTACAATCCCCACCAAGAACCTTTTTGCAAAAAGGTTCTTGGATCTCCAAAAAACTTTGAAAAAATTTAAGACAAACGTCCGAGCAACTTTATTCTACGGAAATAACCGCAAGCCCCGATATGGGGCCCCTACCCCATAAGTACGGCACGACGGGAGTTCCGCATTCCCCAAAACTTTCAAAAAATTATCTGTTCCTTTTCCAAAGTTTTTTGGAAAGTCTGAAAACCTTTTTGCAAAAAGGTTTTCAGCGGGGCGTGGGGCGGA
>JAFTME010000044.1 GCA_017452545.1 Clostridia bacterium
GCCCGCCGGGTGCTTAACCATATCCAGTCCGAGGAGCAGTCGCATGGCCTCTACCTGTACGAGTATATGAACGCCAATAATATGTATAACTAACATTGGGGCGCTGCCCCAATGTCTGATTATAAAAAAGCGAGGGGAAAACTTTTTTGCAAAAAAGTTTTCCCCTCGCGCTCCCCTTTCAAAAAACTTTGAAAAAAAGAAATATATTCTTTTTAAAGTTTTTTAAGGATTCTTAAGGTGCTTTTTTTCAAAAAAGCACCTTAAGCGGGGTTTGGGGCGGAGCCCCAAATTCAATTATACATATTATTGGCGTTCATATACTCGTACAGGTAGAGGCCATGCGACTGCTCCTCGGACTGGATATGGTTAAGCACCCGGCGGGCTGCGGGGTCAGAAAACTCAAACACGCCGGTATCATAAACGGAGGAGACGTGCTTTTCCGTTGCCAGCATATCGGAGCAGAGGTAGGCGTCCTTTTTCTTACAGGACTCGTCGGTATAGCTTGCTTTGGTGGGGGTAGGCGGTGTGCTTGTTGCGCCCGAGAGCGAGGGGAGGCGCCCTGCGGACAGCTCGTTGATGCTGTTCAGATGTCCGCGCTCGACGTCGGCAAGCGACTGAAAGAGGGAGCGCAGTTGCTCGCTGCAGGCTTCCTTGGCGTAGTTGTCGTATTTCTGGATACAGAGCTGCTCCTGTCCCTGCATATCCTTCAGCAGGCTGCATTCTTTGGTGGTCAGTGTCATGATTTGACTCCTTTTCATATTTTTGTGCTTTTATTTTGCCCTGTGGGGGCGGCGTTATACGAAAAAATCGGGAATTTTCAAAAAGGGCTTGCAAGAGTGAGGCTTTCATGGTAAAATGGAGATAATAGATCACAGCATACAACCATGCAAATGAAAATAAAAAGAGAGGTATACGTTATGGCAATCATACTCAACAACGACAATTTTGAAGCAGAGGTCATGCAGTGCGACAAGCCCGTGCTTGTGGACTTTTTTGCGACCTGGTGCGGCCCTTGCAAGATGATCGCGCCTGTGATCGAGCAGATCGCGGCAGAGAACGACGGCATCAAGGTATGCAAGGTGGATGTGGACGAGGCTCCCGAGCTGGCAGCTCGCTTTGGCGTGCAGAGCATTCCCACGCTGGTCGTGATCAAGGGCGGTGAGGTAACGGCGACCGCCGTCGGCTTCCGGCCGAAGGCGGATATCCTGGCAATGATCTGATGACTTGACGCAGTCTCCGAGGGATTAACCTCGGGGGCTGCGTTTGTGCATTGTGACAAAATTTTTGGTCAAAACGCCGAAATGCGACGCAGGGGTATCGCAAAAAGAATTTTTATGATAAAATATGGTATCACGCGCGCGCGTGCGCGCGAGAATGCTGACAGACCCCGAACACGCAAAGCTGCGTAACAGGAAAGGAGAGCAAGCATATGGAAAAGACCAGAACTGCAAAGGACGGAAAGATCATGCGATATATTCCGGGCGGACGTTATGTCATGGGCTCGGAGAACGGCTATCCCGAGGAAAAGCCGTTGCATGAGGTGGAGATCGCCCCCTTTTACATGGATGAAACCCTTGTAACCAATGCGGAATTCAAAGCGTATTGTGACGCCGTCGGGCGCGGATATCCCGGCTCGCCGCGTTGGAGCGATTGCCCCAACTATTTTTTGGATTATCCCAATTATCCCGTGATCAACGTATCCTGGGGCGAGGCTGCTGCTTACGCCGCATGGGCGGGCAAGCGCTTGCCGACCGAGGAGGAATGGGAATATGCGGCTGCGGGCGGACTGGACCACCCGACCTACCCTTGGGGCGAGGATGCGCCCACGGGACGGCTGGTCAACTATGCCGATAAATGCTGCGAGTTTACCTGGCGCGACAGCAGCCAGAGCGACGGATATAAATACCCCTCGCCCGTTGGCAGCTATGCGCCCAACGGCTACGGGCTTTACGATATGGCGGGTAACGTGTTTGAATGGGTGGAGGATTGGTTCTTCCCCTATACCGATACGACGCACAACACCGAGGCGTTCAAGGACGGCTGGGGCGGCTCCAAGGTGTGCCGCGGCGGCTGCTATCATTCGCCTGCCAAGGATCTTCGCATTTCCCGTCGCCGTCAGGTGCTGGGTGGCGGCACCAACGCGTCGGTCGGCTTCCGCTGCGCGGCGGACGTCGGCGAGCTGCGCCGCGAGGTCAAGGACAAGGTGGTTTACAAGACCTCGGCTGCCGGCTGGGATGAAAAGCTGGATGCGATGAGCGTGACCATTCCCGAGGGACAGGAGCTTTGCGTCGGCATTGGCACGGTTGCCAATCCCACCGAGCTGCGCCGTCTGCGCAACATGGGCGTGACCTCGGTCGAGCAGTATGTAACGTGGGAGACCTGCGAAAACGGCGGCGAGGGCAAATGGGACTTCTCGCACTGGGACCGCGAGGTGGAAAAGATCCGCGCGGCGGGGCTCAAGTGGCTGCCCTTCCTGATTGCCGGCCCTGCGTACTCTCTGCCTGACTGGTATCGCGCATCCCGCGATTTTGAGGGGTTGGTTTGCCTTGAGCACAACATTGAGAGCAAGATCCAGACCTTCTGGGATAAGAATTTCTACAACTACATCGACCGCTTCCTTGCTGCCTTTGCCGAGCACTACAAGGATCACTCCATCTTTGAGGGCCTGCTGTTCGGTATCACGGGTGACTTTGGCGAGGCGATCGTATCGGTATGGCACGGCAACTGGCCGACCAACATTCCGGGATTGTACCATGCGCACGCAGGCTACTGGTGCGGCGACCGCTTTGCGCAGGCAGACTTCCGCAGATATGCCGAGCAAAAGTACGCGGACGTTGCCAAGCTCAACGCAGCCTGGGGCACCGATTACCGCAGCTTCGGCGCGGCGCAAATGCCCGCGCTTGAGACGACGCCCGACAACTTCCGCATTGACGAGCCGGCAAGCCCCGGTGTCTTCGTGCCGCAGAGCATTGAGGAGCGCCGTCGCTGGATCGACTTTATCGACTGGTATCGCGCCTCCATGACTGATTACGCCTCCTTCTGGATGCAGACGGCGCGCAAGTATTTCCCCGACGTGCAGCTGTATCTGTGCACGGGCGGTAACGCCGAGCCGTGGCACGCTTCGGAATTCGCGCAGCAGAGCAAGGTCTGTGCAGCCGTTGGCGGAGGCGTTCGTATTACCAACGAGGCGTCCAACTACATTTACAACTTTGTCGTCACCAACTGGGTGGCGAGCGCATCGACCTACTACGGCGGCTATTTCAGCTTTGAGCCGGCAGGGCAGGTGACCGAGCGCGGCGTGGTTTGCCGTGTTTACAATGCGGCTGCGACGGGTGCACGCTCGCTGCACTACTACGGCAACAACATTCTCGGTAACGAGGAGCGCGCCATGAACTTTGCTGACAACGTGCACTATCTGCGCGAGGGCGGCATTGTCCGCGAGATCGGTATGCTGTATCCCGACACGCCCATGGTGCTCAACGTTCACCGCATGGGGCAGATGCACGCGGCGTTCTCGCTGATGCGCGACTACACCGACTATGCCTATGCCTGCGATCTGACCGTTGCGGACGGCATTCTGGACGGGCTGCGCGCGCTGATCATTCCGATGGACGGCTACTACAAGACGGCGACGCTGGAGCGCATCAAGGCGTTCGTAGAGGGTGGCGGACTTCTGATCGGCTACAATCTGAATGAGCTGCGCGATCTTGACAACGACGCGGATTATCTGGATATTCTGTTCGGCGGCAAGGGGTGCGACGGCATCACGCTGGGTAAGGGCGCGACCAAGATCATTCGCGGAACGGTCGGTCACAGCAAGGTCGAGCCGACCTCGACGGCGTCCGGCTTTACCGTTAAGAACACGCCCGAGGGGCTGCGCGTCATGCAGACGGAGATCTGCGATCCGCTGACGGCATTCCTCGCAGAGCACGGCGTTTACGTATCCGACGGACAGATGGACGGTGTGTTTACCGCGCACCGTGCACACGACGGCAAGGACACGCTGCTGGTCATGAACTACTCGGGACACGACGTGGAGCGCACCTTTACCGACTTCGACGGCAAGCCGTTTGACAAGACCGTCAAGGATCTGACCATTGAGGAATTTGAGTGTAATTGAGTACAGAAAGGATTGATTGATCACGATGAAAAAACAGATCTCACTTTTTCTGCGCCTGGTTGTGCTGGCGCTGTCGGCGCTGCTGCTGCTCTCACTCGGCGCCTGCCAAAAGCCCGAGGAGCCCAAGGATCCCTCAAGTGGAGATGATCCTACGCCCCCGCCCGACGGAGATACCCCCGATCCGACGCCTGATGACGGTGACGGTGACGCGGTGACGCCCGACGGTGACACGTTGACGCCGACGGAGGAGCGCTACAATCCTCACGCCGACCGCGCCAACGGTCAGACCGATATTACGCTGCGCGAATATTCGATCGTGGACGGCACGCTGCTGCAGCCCGACGCGGATGACAGCGCCGTACCCGCGGGACTGACCGAGGCGATCAACAAGTACATGACGCAGTACGATGCGCTCGGCGTTCCCGGCTCGGTCACCAACTTCCAGCAGAGCGGCGGCTACCGCGACGTGATCCGCATCAACACTGAGGCGGTCATGGCGTACGTTTCCGTGCCCTCGCAGCTGGAGAGCACGGTCAGCAGCTGGGAGGCG
Source organism: Clostridia bacterium (assembly GCA_017452545.1). Taxonomy (GTDB): domain Bacteria; phylum Bacillota; class Clostridia; order Oscillospirales; family CAG-272; genus SIG644. The sequence continues at coordinate 4,671 of JAFTME010000044.1, forward strand.
GTCTCCGATTACTACAAGCTCAACATTATGATGCCCATCAACCGCGACTCGCACGACTACGTGCTGCAGGACGACGACTATTTCGGGCACATTCAGACCGATGCGGCAGGCAAATATCTGACGCACTCGACCAGCGATAAGGTGTACTACATGGTTCCCACCGAGGGCTGGACGGAATACATCTGGGGAATGGTCGAGACCATTCTGGAAAAATACGAGGTAGAGTCGATCACCTTTGAGGAGCCCGAGATGTGGTATGCCTCCGGCTATTCCGACGGATTCAAGGAGGAGTGGGAGGACTACTACGGCGAGCCCTGGCAGGATCAGAAGGCATCTCCCGAGGCTATGCTCAAGACCATGCGCCTCAAGGTCTATCTGTTTGACCGTCTGCTGTCCGAGATCGCACAGCGCATGCATGAGATGGCACCCGAGACCAAGCTGTACGTTGCCAGCCACTCGACGGCAAGCTACACCAGCATCAGCATTACCGCAGGTCTAAACTCGTATCTTGCCACGGGCGAGATCGACGGTGTGATTGGTCAGACCTGGACCAACACCTCGGTCGTGCCGATCAATATTGACGGCACCTCCCGCACCGTTGCGTATGAAAACGCTTACCTCGGTTACGCCTCCTACGCGGGTGCGTCGGGCAAGCTGGATCTGTTTGCCATTACCGACACCATGGCAGACGGCGACTGGGAGGAATCTCGCGCGCATCCCGTTTATCACGCGACGCTGGTAGCGGCACTGATGCAGCCCGAGATCCATCGCTTTGAAGCATCCGTATGGCCCTCTCGCGGCTTTGGTAACGTCACGAGCGAGTACCGCACCGAGCAGCTCAACTGCTTTGAGGCGCTCAACGAAATGAGCGGTAAGGCGATGATCACCAGCGCAGGTACGCCCGGTATCACCTATCTGCTCTCCGACTCGCTGTCCTGGCAGACGGGAAGCAGCGCGTGGTCGCTGTCCTCCAAGGACGGCTACTACGGCGTGACTGCGCCGTTGGTCAGAGACGGTATCCCGCTGCGCGTGCAGTCGATGGAAAACGTCAAGAGTGCAGAGGACCTGGGCGACGTAACGCTGCTGCTCATCTCCTGGGACTGCCAGAAGCCGCTTGACGAGGTGGTCGTTGATTCGATCGCAACCTGGATCAAGAACGGTGGCGTGGCGCTGTACGTCGGCGGTCACGACAAGTTTGAAGAATCCGACGCCGAGTGGTGGGCAGAGTACGGCTCGCCGCTGCAGGCTCTGATTGATAAGCTGGGACTGGATATTACGGTGAGTGCACCCGGGCTTAAGAAGAGCGCCAAGGCGATCTGGTACGGCTCGAGCGACACCGAGGCAGCCGTCGGTATGACGCTGCAGACCAAGTATGCAAGCTTCTACGCCGGCTTTGAGGGCGCAGACGTTAATCCTCTGATGGAGGTTGGCGATACGGTGCTTGCCATTGAGCAGACGGCGGGCAAGGGTACGCTGATCGCGGTCGGCATTCCCTCCGCGGCATATTCGCAGCAGGTGGGCGGAACGGCAGCCATGCGTGCGCTGGCGGCATACGCCTGCGAGAGCACGGACTACGAGTATGCCTCCACCACGCTCAGCTGGACCAAGAGAGGTCGCATCGTAGCGGCACACTCCTTTGCCGATGACAACGTGCTGGTGGGCAGCTTTATCGACCTGTTTGATCCCGAGCTGCCGATCATTGAGTACAAGGCGCTGAACGCCAACGAGGAGGCGCTGCTTTGCGATATTTCCGAGGCAGATCTTTCCGTTCCTCGCATTCTTTACAGTGGCGGCTCGCATATGTGCGCACCGGTAGAGACGGCAGACAAGACCATGCTGCTGATCTCCGGCCCTGCGGGCACGACCATTTCCACGCGCATTGCTTGCCGCAACGGTCTGTATCCGCAGAGCGTGACCGCCAAGGGTACCGATGGCAGAGGAATGAACGTCAACTACGTCTGGAACAACGAAACGGACTCGCTGCTGGTTCAGATCCTGGGCGATCCGAGCGGCGCGCAGATCACGGTAACGTGGGGCACGAGCGCGATTGAGGATACCAAGCCCATGATCACCGAGGAAATCCAGATCAAGACCAACAGCCAGAATCTGGACGCAGCGCTCATCCACAGAAACAGCGCGGCAGCAAACACTTCCTTCCGCTTTGCAGACGGATCGGGCCAGCTGATCTACAAGATCGATCTTTCCCGTTTCCGCAATGCGCTGGTTTCCATGAATATCAAGCAGAACTATCTGGTTGCATACTCCACCGACGACAAGAACTGGACGACCATTGCCGACTATTCCAAGACCGAGGGCTACAACGGTACGCTCATGGGCGGCGGTAACGATACCATCGTGACGCTGTCGGCTGCCGAGGTGGGAGATGCGGATGTTGTGTATATTCGTATTTCCGACTGTAATCCCGGCGACGGCTGGGGCGGAACCATTTCCTCGCTGAGCATTACCTATCAGCGCTACGAGGATGAGGATCCCGTTGAGCTGCTGCCTCCCGAGGACGAGGATGAGAAGGAGGAGGACAAGGTCGACACCTCCGGCTTTGAGCCGCTGAACGTGGACTACGCATCCAAGTATAAGGATCGCGCCAAGCTGGTGCTGGAGGTCAACGCGAACAGCACTGACGACGAGGAGTATATTGTCAAAAACTCTGCGGCAGCTAACGCTGCTTGCCGCTACACCGACCTTGAGATGGAGTTGATCTACTGCTTTGATCTGCTCGATTTTGAGGATGCCGTCGTTGTAGCAACGGTATCGCAGAACTATCTGGTGCAGGTCTCTGCGGACGGTAAGAGCTGGGTGACCGTTCAGGATTTTGCAGCCGTTAACGGCGGCAGACAGGACGGCAGCAGCAACAAGGCGACCGTCGGTATGGCGGCATCCAAGTACGCCAAGAACGGCGATTATCTCTACGTCCGCTTTGCCAACGCAGACACCAAAACAGGTTGGGGTACTGCCGTGCATAAGCTGGAGATCTATTACGAGGATTAACCCAAACGCCCCGGGCGCGGCAAGGTCCGCGCCCGGGGCGATCGCTTACATGAAATGGAGGAATTCTGATATGAGTGATTCTAACCTTTTGGCGCTGCAGCGCCGATATATTCCGTCGATGGACACGTCGGTGACGTTTTTGGGCTTTGGCGCGCTTGAGATCGGTCGAAACTGGGGTATGGGTACGGATACCGAGCGCCCCGACGCTGACGGCGCGGGAGAGGTACTCAACACGGTGCTGAATGCGGGCATCAATCTGATCGACACGGCCTCGGCATACCATCGCAGCGAGGAGCGCATCGGTGCGTACGTATCGCACAGACGCGGGGAGTACGTGCTTGCGAGCAAATGCGGCGAGCACAGCAGCGAGCCCTCGACCTACTATGATTTTTCTTACGAGGCGGTCAGTGAGTCGATCGACCGCAGCCTCAAGCTGCTCAAGACCGACCGCATTGATCTGATGCAGATCCATTTTGGCCCCGATCCCGAAAAGGTACTGAACGACGGCGAGACGGTTGCTGCCATGAAGGACGCCAAGGCGGCAGGCAAGATCGGTGCGCTGGGCGCATCCATCGACGGCGCGCTGGCGACGCGCTGCATTTTGAGCGGGGATTTTGACGTCATGCAGATGGCGTACAATCTTGCCGATCGTGGCAATGCTGAGAACATTCGCCTTGCCAAGGAGCGGGGAATGGGTGTGCTCGTGCGCTGTGGCATGGGCAACGGCTTGTTCACGCCGCGTGTACTGACTGCCATGGACGGGCTGCACGAGGTGCGTCGCAAGCAGGTCAGGGAGGCGCTTGCGCTGTTGGGTGGCGAAAACGAAGCGGCGGTGCGGCTGCTGATGGCCATCAATTTGCGCTTTCTGTACGAAAACGGCGGCATCAGCTCGGTGATCGTGGGAAGCAAGCGTCCGGCGCACGTTACGGACAACATTGCGCTGCTGCAGACGACGGTGGACGATGCGGTATATGCCGCTGTTTGTCGCTGCTTTGGCGCGGAGGTGTGATGCGGTGCTGACGGTTTTATACGAGGATGATGCGCTTGCGGTGTGCTTAAAGCCGGTCGGAGTGCTTTCACAGAGTGCGCCGGGGGAGAGTGGCGGCGATATGCTTTCGCTGCTGCGTGAGCAGCTTGGTTGCCGGGACGTATATCTGATCCATCGCCTGGATCGCGGCGTTGGCGGCGTAATGGTATTTGCCAAGCGCCAGGATGCGGCGGGACGGTTGAGCGCGGCGGTGGCTGATCGCTCGCTGATCAAGGAATACGTGGCGATGGTACACGGAGAGCCGCACGAGTCGCAGGGCGAGATGGTTGACCTTTTATACAAGGATGCTGCCAAAAACAAGAGCTTTGTTGTGGCGCGGCAGCGCGCGGGTGTCAAATCGGCGCAGCTGCGTTACCGCGTGGTGGCGCGCTATACGGACGACGAGGGGGCGCCGCTGACGCTGGTACGCATTCGTCTTGGCACGGGGCGGACGCATCAGATTCGGGTGCAGTTTTCCTCGCGCGGTATGCCGCTGGTCGGGGATGGAAAATACGGGGCGCGGGATCACGGGGTGCCTGTGGCGCTATGGTCCTGTCGGCTTTGCTTCCCTCATCCCATAAAGCGGGGAAAGATGATCGATATTTTCTGTCCGCCGCCTGCGGAGGGGGCATTTGCCCGCTGTGCGGGGGTAGAGTGGCAGCAGGAGAAATAAAAAATCAGGTGCTGATATTGGTCAGCACCTGATTTCTTTGGTTACGCGTTTCCGAACTGCGCTTTGATCTTTTCGATGCATTCGCGGCAGATGCGCTTATCGTTGAAATAGACGATATTGTCGGCATTGCTGCAGAATTCGCAGGCGGGGTGATATTTCTGGAGGATGATACGGCCGCCGTCGTCGGTGAAAATTTCAACGGGGTCTTTGATTTGGATGTTCATGGTATCGCGCAGGGCTTTGGGAAGCACGATGCGGCCAAGCTCGTCGATTCTGCGTACTACTCCGGTGGATCTCATGATAAGTATCTCCTTTTTACAATATTTTCCATTGCGGATTGGTTTTTCCTTTATCATTATAAAATGGAAATTATGATTTGTCAAGAGGTTTTTGCAAAAAAATGTAGAAAGATTCCAAAAAAAGGGAAAAATGGGCGAGGATTGTAAATGAGGGGCGGTTTGCGCCGTGTTTTGTCAGGGGGGATTTGTTTGGAATATAAAGTTTTTCAAAACAGAAAAGAGGGAGCGTGGGCACTGCCCCACGCTCCCTCTGTTGTGTATGTTCAATTCTTTTTGGTGCCTTCCATAAAGTAGGATGCCTCCATATCTGCCATAAAGAGCATAGAGGCAAGCGGGAACATTTCCAGTGCCTTACCGACCTGGTTTGCGTCCTCGGGACCGGAGAAGCCCATATGATAGCGAATGGCAAAGGCCTCGTCGCGAGTCAAGCGCATATAGCCCGAAACGATATACACCGATTTTTCACCGTGACCGTAGGGCAGGGAATCCTCGATGGTGTAATAGGGCACGCTGGTCCAGTGGCCCGTTTCGTCCTTGACGTTACGGAAGCTGGTCTTATAGAAATTGACCTTACAGAGGTCATGCAGCAGCGCAACGATGGCGACGCTTTCCTCGCTATAGGAAATGCCGTACACCTCCTTGACGCGCGTGCGGGCAAGCTGATCGCACAGGCAATCGTAGACGTTGAGGCTGTGCTCCAAAAGTCCGCCCTCGTAAGCGCCGTGATAGCGGGTGGAGGCGGGGGCGGTGAAGAAATCGCAATGATCGGAGAGCAGAAAATCAAGCAGCTCGCGTGCGCCCTCGCGGTGAATTTTGGACTGGAAAATATCAATAAAGCGTTCTTTGTTGGTCATGGCGGTCGCATCCTTTCGTTTTAGTTGTCGTCGGGGGGCGTTTGATCGGTCACGGTCAGATCCAGACTGTCGCTATGCAAAAATGCGTGTGCGGCGAGACCGGAATCGGTGGGAATGAGGCGCGAAGCGCCGCAGACGGTACAGGTGACGCGAATACCATCGTCCTCAATGACGGCATCGTACTCATGCGGCGTACCCTCGGGGCAATGACAATAGATCTTGCCCTCGGCGTCAAGGTCATGAATGACGAACATGACGATATCACGCACCTGCGGGTCGGTCGGGAAGCTATCCTCGTCGGGAGCCTCCTCCGGATGCAGGGCGCTGAAATCCGATATGCCGTTTTCCTCGAGCAGCTTGAGCAGCTCCAGCTCGGAGCGAGCCATTTCGGCACGGACGTGATTGTCCTCGCCCACGCAGCAGATGTTGATATCCGAATAAGGGCAGGGCATACAGAACAGCTCCTTGTCAAACATCAGCGAGCGGCTGAGCAGGAACTGGTGCGGCTTGGGGCAGAGCATACAGGGGACGATCAGGCGCACCTTGCCGTCAGCGGTATTGACCAGCGTCATCTCGCTCTTGCCGCAGGAGCATTTGAGCTTGAGCATATCTGCGGTCAGCGTAAACATATTCACGCCGCTGAGAACTGCTGCGCCGCAATGGGGGCAGCGATACGCCACCGTGGCGTTTTTGGTATCTAAAACCATGGCAATACGGTTCCTTTCTGAATACACGATCGCGTCCGCCCGTGGTGGAGCCGATCTCTATTTTAGCCTATGCGCGTGTGGGCTATTGTGTCCCAAACGGCGGGGAGATATTCGATAAAAAGGGGCTGTCGATGTGCGACAGCCCCGATGACGGCAGTGCCGCCTGATTTTTACATACCGATCTTTGCGAGAACCTTTTCGGAAACGTATACGGGATAGGTCTTCGCTGCATCCTCGATCCACTGCTCGCACTCTGCTGCGACCATATCATCCAGCGTATCTGCGTACCATGCGGCATCGCCCTCGCCGATGATGTATACGAGCATATAGTAGGTGGTAGCGGAGGTGCCGGTACCGTACTCGTGGGTGATCAGCTTGTAGTCGCCGGCCTTGCGCTCTGCGTTGAAGGTCCAATCGTCTACGTCAGCCATGCCGAAGTAGCCTTCTCTCATATTCTCGATATCGGTGCAGCCGTTGTGAGAGGGATACTTGGTAGCCAGAGCCAGCAGTGCATCCTTGTCGGCGCCTGCCTCCTCGAATGCCTTGAGAGCGGCGTCAGCATCCTCCTGCTTGTAGCTGGTGCTTGCCAGAGCAAGGTAAGCGACATCGTAGGTTGCGGCCTCATCGCGGGAGGAAGCGCGGGTGATGAAGTAAACGTTTACGGTGTAGGTGCCTTCTGCATCCTTGGAGTCATCGACCTCAACGTAGGTTGCGCCGACGGCTGCGGGGTTCTTGCCCTCCTCTCCGTACATCCACTTGTTGGCGTCGGTTGCGTTGGAGTAAGCGACCTTCTCGTAGAGGAGAGCCTCAACCTGTGCGTCGATCTCTTCCTTCATGGTCTCCTTGACCTTAGCCTCGGCTGCAGCAGCCTTAGCTTCGTCGGTGTCGCCCTCTGCATCCTCGAGGTAATCCTCGTAGTACTCGTCCATATAGGTCTCGAGAGCCTCTGCGGTATCAAGGTAAGCGCGAACGGTCTCACGGAACTCGTCAGCACTCTTGACAGCCTTGAGCGTCTCGGCAAACTCGTCGATCTTTGCCTTGGCTGCAGCGTAGCTCGTGTCAGCCTCGGTCTTCTGCTCCTCGGTAGCGTCAGTAGCAAGCTTAGCCTTGGAGGCGTCCATCTTGAACATCAGATAGTCGGTGGAGAGATAATCGGTGGTGTGATCAGCGAAGAAGGCGTTGACCTTCTCGTCGGTTGCTGCTGCATAGCCGTCGTCGCTGAGCTTCTGTGCATACTTGTTTGCCAGCGTGGACAGCTCCATTGCGCGGCGGACGTCCTTCTCGCGGACACCGGTGCCGTACATATTAGCAAAGTAGGAGCTGGTGCTGTAGCCGTACAGCTGCGCGTAGATCTTTACCATCTGAACGGAGCTGTCGATGCTTGCGTAGTCGTCCTCATTCAGCTCGACGCCTGCAGCGCGGGCGCCCTCGCAGTAAACGAGGATCTCCTCTGCCTCGGCGCGTGCCTGCGTCAGGAAGTAGTCGAACCAGGTCTCACCGGTCTCCTTGTTCTTTACCTGATCCTTGAGGCTGACGTCGGGGTCGATGCCGATCAGATCATACACGGTATAAGAGCCGGAGGACAGCAGAGAGCTGTAGGTGCTCTGGAAGGAGCTGACGTAGGACTGATAGTAGTTGTGAACGAAATAGGACATCATCGTGCCGTCGATCGTGAAGTTCTCGGACTCGACTGCGTCGCCTGCACGGAGCAGCATGCCGCCGTTGGTGATGCCGCTGAATACCAGCGCTGCAACGATAACGACGATGAGAGCGACCATGATCACGGTGCTCAGATACTTGGGTGCCTTTTTCTTCTGCACGTATTTCTGCGGATTGACGCTCATATCGTCAACGCGCACTTGTCTGTTTCTTGAACCTTTTCCCATTGTAGAGGGCCCACCTTTTTAACAATATTTTTTGATTTGATACAATGTGCGAATGGATCGCCATTGTCAAGACATATCATTATATCTTATTTGCATGATGGATATGTGAATAAGATATGAACGAATTCTAAACTCTTTTGTTTTTTTGCGAAAAAACGCGAAAATTTACAATTTTTTGCCTTATACGTTCATGATCACGGGCAGGATCATGGGCTTGCGCTTGGTTTTTGCATAGAGGAATTTGGTCAGATCATCCTTGATCTGCTTTTTGAGCGCCATGCGGTCAAAGTCGCGTCCGGGGCGCAGATGCATGCCGATGGAGTCGAGCGCGATGCGGCGTGCCTCCTCCATGAGCGATTCGGACTCGCGGACGTAAACGAAGCCGCGGGAGACGATATCGGGACCCGAGATCAGATCCTTTTGCTGCTCGTCCAGCGTGGCGACGACGACGATCAAGCCGTCCTGTGCCAGATGAATACGGTCGCGCAGCACGATATTACCCACGTCGCCCACGCCGTAGCCGTCGACCAGCACGCGACCCGCGGGAATGACCTCCTGCGTAAAGCGTGCGCCCTTGGCGTCGATCTCCAGCACCTTGCCGATATCCGAGATAAAGATATTGCGGCTGTCCATGCCCATGTACAGGGCAAGGTCGCGGTTGGCGGCGAGGTGGCGGTATTCACCGTGGACGGGCATAAAGAAGCGGGGCTTGGTCAGCGCTTGCAGCAGCTTGAGCTCCTCCTGGCAGGCGTGTCCCGAAACGTGAACCGAAAGGGAGGCGTCGTGCAGGCAGGCGATGTTGTTGCGAGTCAGCTCGTTGATGACCTTGCCGACCGTTTTTTCGTTGCCGGGGATGGGGTGCGCCGAGAGAATGACGAGGTCGTTCTGTCCCAGCGTGATCTGGGCGTGATCGGAATACGCCATGCGGTAGAGCGCCGACATGGGCTCGCCCTGGCTACCCGTGGTGACGATGGTCAGCTCCTCGGGGCGGTAGCGCTTGATATCGGCAAGATCGATCAGCACGCCGGGCGGCACGGTCATATAGCCGAGCTCGACGGCGGCGCCGACGATGTTGGTCATGCTGCGTCCCGTGACGGCGACCTTTCTGCCGTGGCGTGCGCTGACATCGATGATCTGTTGCACGCGGTGGACGTTGGACGAGAAGGTCGCGATGACCAATCTTTTGTCGCGGTGGCGGGAGAAGATATATTCGAGGGATTCGCCGACCTTACGCTCGGAGGGGGTAAAGCCGGGGCGCTCGGCGTTGGTCGACTCGCACATGAGCAGCAGTACGCCCTCGTTGCCCAGCTCGCCGAGGCGAGCCAGATCCATCATTTCGCCCTCAATGGGGGAGATGTCCAGCTTGAAGTCGCCCGAGTGCAGGATGGTTCCGAGCGGGGTGCGGATGGCGAGCGCGCAGGCGTCGGCGATGGAGTGGTTGACGTGAATGAACTCCACGCTCATCTTCCCTGCGGGGATGACGTCACCCGCACTGACCTCATGCAGCTGCGGCTGCCATGCGAGCACGTGCTCCTGCAGCTTGTTGCGGATGATACCCAGCGTCAATCTTGTGCCGTAGATGGGAGGATTGATGGTGCGCAGGACGTAGGGGATGGCACCGATGTGGTCCTCGTGGCCGTGCGTCAGGAAGATGCCGCGGATGCGGTCCTTGTTGGCTTCCAGATAGGAAATGTCGGGGATGACCAGATCGATGCCGGGCATTTCCTCATCGGGAAAGCCCATGCCGCAGTCGACGATGAGCAGATCGTCGTTGTATTCGATCACGGTCATGTTTTTACCGATCTCGCTCAGTCCGCCCAGCGGAATGATGCGGATCTTGCCGTCGGGCGGTGCTTTGGTCGTCTTTTTGCGGGAGTGGGGCGCCGTTTCCTTTTTCTTGGGCGTAGGCGCGGGGGTGCTCACGGGCTGCTCGACGGCGGGCGCAGCAGGGGCTGCGGTGCGCTTGCCCGACTTGCTCGGCGTGACGGGATCCAGCATAGCGACCAGCGTGTTGGCACGGCTGTCGTAGGCGGCGGGGGTGCGGTCAGGTTTTCGCTGCTGTGCGCTGCTCTTGGCGGGCGACTGGCGCGGCGGCTTGCGCAGCGGCGCGATCTCCAGCTCCTCAAGCAGCTCCTCGTGTGCCGCCTTCTCGACGATCGCCGCCTTGTTCGGGCGCTTTCCGCCCGTGCTGCGGCGGTGCTTGGGTGCGCGGGGCTTGGCGGCAGCGGATGCGTTGTTTTCGTTTTTTGCCATTTGTTGATGCCCTCTCCTGCAAAACGGGAGAGGTATTCTCCTTTTTAATAAGTATTCTGATGTTCCGGATGCAACGACAAAAGTGTGTCCGCGCGCGCATGGCGCACAAAAGGACACACAAAGGCACCCGACAGCCGAGGAGCGGCGTCGGGAACCGTTGCTATGGGGATCGGAGGAGGCACGCAGGAAACCCCGGCAGCGTCAAAACGATCACAACGTGCAGGGGGGCGACGGGAGTCGCGGCGACAGCGTAGAGTGGAAGGCTGTCGCACATACCGGCGGATCCGTCCGATGACGAACAATACAGTATCTCTATTATATACCATTTTGCCCCGTTTGTCAATATCTCCGCCGCATTTCCGTGCTTTGGGTCAATGCAGCAGAAGCAGCCAGAGCGCCGAGGCAAGTGCGGCACCCAGCAGCGCGCCGAGCAGCAGCCACCACGCGACGCGAGTTTTTTTCCTTTTGGGCTTTGATGGCAACAGATTTTCATTTAAAATGCGGTTTGCCTCGACGATCATGCTGCGCTCGTCGGGGGCAGATTGCGTCCGACTGTCCCGCAGGACGAAATATGCTTGCTCATACAGGTCGCTGCCCGATGTGCGCAGAACGACCATGCGCTTTTGTGCTCCCTTGACCATACGCTACTCCTGTTTGAACCGTAATATGTACTATGAGCATTATTTCCGTTTCGTTTCGTGCTCAATCAGGGCAGGGAAAATTTGTCGGCGCAGCAGCTCCGTGATGCGCTCGCTGACGTATCCGTCGCCGTAAACGTCGCTCCCGTGAGCCATGGCGGCGATGCGTACGCCATCGTCCAGCAATGCGGCGAGTGCGCTGCGTACCTGCGACGGGAGACTCCCCGCAAGGGAAAGCACGCCTGCCGCCACGCCCTCGGGGCGCTCGGTGACGTCGCGCAGCACCAGCGTCGGCAGTCCGAGGTAGGTCGCCTCCTCCTGCAGCCCTCCGCTGTCGGTCAGCAGCAGCGTAGCGCGGGCGAGCAGCTGCTGCATTGCCGGGAGCGGGAGCGGATCGGTCAGCGCGGCGTTGGCGCAATGGGCAAAGGCAGACCGTGCGGCACGGCGGACGGCAGGGGCGGGATGAACGGGGAAGAGTAAATACACGTCCTCCCGCCCCTCGATCTCCTCGCGGATGGCACGCAGCAGCGCGGTCATGTCCTGTGCGCGCAATTCGCGGCGGTGGGCGGTCAGAACAAGCAGACGTTTACCCTCTGCCGCTATCGGTATCAGCTCTTTTACGGGCGGCGCGGCAAGGCAGAGGCGCAGCGCGTCGGTCGCCGTATTTCCGACGGTAAAGATGCGGTGGGGTGGGTGTCCCTCGCGGGCGAGCGTTGCGGCGGCTGCGGCGGTGGGTGCAAACAGCCAATCGCTTGCGGCGTCGATGGCGCGGCGGTTGAATTCCTCGGGGAAGGGGGCGCGGAGGTCACCCGTTCGCAGCCCTGCCTCGATATGTGCTACGGGGATGCCGGCAAGGTGTGCACAAAGTGCGCCGACCATGGCGGTGGTGGTATCGCCGTGGACGAGCACGAGATGGGGCTGCTCCTCCTCGATGATCTCCGGGATGGTGTCAAGCAGACGGCGGGTCAGCGCGGTCAGCGATTGCTCCGTCTGCATCAGCTGCAGCGTGCGGTCGGGGCGAATGCCGAAAAAATCGAGCACGGGTGCGACCATATCCCGATGCTGACCGGTACAGACGGCGATGGGGGTGACATCGCTGCAGGCGCGCAGCGCGAGCAGCAGTGGGGCGAGCTTGATCGCCTCGGGGCGGGTTCCGAACAAAAGCAAGCAGCGCATAGCGCACCTCCGAAAAAGCAGGGTTAGTCTATTTTATGGGTGACATTCGCTGTGTATGCCCCTTGAAAAATACAAAAAAGTGTGATATACTGAAGGCATCAAGCAAGGGAGGCAAGCGTATGGACATCAGAGAGCAGGACAGCCGCACGGCGATGATGCTGGGCGTGGGTGCGATTTCACGTCTTGCGGGCGCGCGGGTGGCGGTTTTTGGCATTGGCGGCGTGGGCGGACACTTATGTGAGGCGTTGGCGCGTGCCGGTGTGGGTGCGATCGATCTGATCGACAGCGACACGGTGGCGCTTTCCAATCTCAACCGCCAGATCGTTGCGCTGCATTCCACGGTGGGGCAGAGCAAGGTAGCGGCGATGGCAGCGCGCATTCGTGACATCAACCCCGACTGTGTGGTACGGGCACACGAGTGCTTTTATCTGCCCGAGGAGGCGGATCGCTTTGATTTTTCAGCATATGATTATATCGCCGACGCCATTGACACGGTACGTGCCAAGATCGATCTGGTTGTACGGGCGCGGGAGGCGGGCGTGCCCATCATTTGTGCGATGGGTGCGGGCAACAAGCTGGATCCGACGCGCTTTGAGGTGGCGGATCTTGCCAAAACGTCGGTCTGTCCGCTGGCAAAGGTTATGCGTGTGGAGCTGCGGCGGCGCGGGATCGAGCACGTCAAGGTGGTGTATTCTCGTGAGGAGCCGGTTGCTCGTCCGCAGGATGCTCCAAGTGATACAGCTTCCGCTGCGGATGGCAGCCGCAGGGCTACACCGGGGAGCCTTTCGTTCGTGCCTGCAGTCATGGGGTTGATCATGGCGGGGGAGATCATTAAGGATATTGTTGGGTGAAAGCAACAAAAAAGCCGCGCGGAGCGCGGATGTGGAAATTTGATCAATTCCCATATCCGCGCTCCGCGCGGCGCTTTTTGTTTGGACTTGAACCGAGCTGTACTAAAAACCTTTGCCTTTCAACCCGGCTTCGCTTATCTGTATTCGCCGTCCTTTTTGAGGCGGCGAAAGCGGAGTTTTTTCTATTTAGCAACCGCGTGCGGATCAGCCGAGGCGGAGCGTCGGCGTTAGCACGCGACATCGGGGGTACTTAGGGGAACACCCCTAAGTCGGCTTTTTGGTACTTTTTGTCCGACGACAAAAAGTACATAA
>JAFTME010000045.1 GCA_017452545.1 Clostridia bacterium
AAAAAACATTTCCTTTCTAAAGTTCTTTGGGATCCAAACCCTTTCTTCCAAGAAAGGGTTTGGTGGGGTGTGGGGCGGAGCCCCGTGTCAGACTACGCATGGCGGGGAAACTTTTTTGAAAAAAAGTTTTCCCCCGCGCCCCTTTCAAAAAACTTTATAAAGAAAAAAACATTTCCTTTCTAAAGTTCTTTGGGATCCAAACCCTTTCTTCCAAGAAAGGGTTTGGCGGGGCATGGGGCGGAGCCCCGTGATAGGTTGCGTATGGCGGGGAAACTTTTTTGAAAAAAGATTTCCCCCGCGCCCCTTTCAAAAAACTTTATAAAGAAAAATATTTTTCTTTCCAAAGTTTTTGGGTTTCCAAAGGGGATTTTTTCAAAAATCCCCTTTGGTGGGGTTGCAGGGGTAACGCCCCTGCGAGTAATTATTCACGCGAAAAAGAAGAGCCCACGGAAGCGCGGGCTCTTTTCGCAGATCAATAGAGTTCTCTATCGGAGAAGTCGGGCTCCTCCTCAGCGGGGGCAGCGTGTGCTGCGGCGCTGCGGTCATCCAGGAAGATAACGATCTTACGGTTATCCTCGGAGCCGATGGAGTTGGTGGACACGCCGTCGATACCCTGAATTTCAGAGTGGATGATGCGGCGCTCGTAGGGGTTCATGGGCTCGAGCATAACGCTCTTCTTATAGCGGAGCACGCGGGATGCCATGCGGCGAGCCAGTGCGCGCAGCGTTTCCTCACGCTTTGCACGGTAGTTCTCGACGTCGATGGTGATCTTAACGTACTCTCTCTTCTCGCCCTCGACCTTCTTGTTGGCGGCGAGATTAGCGAGATACTGCAGAGCATCCAGCGTATCGCCGTGGTGACCGATCAGGACACCGGCGTTGTCACCGTCGATGGCAATGACCTTATCGTCATTGGTCCCGTCGCGCACCTCCATGGTCACGCTCAGGCCCATGTTGCGGGTCAGGTCGGTGAGGAACTCGAGTGCCAGTGCAAGACCGCTCTTGCGGTAGCTTGCCTGGATCTTTGCGGGGGTAGCACCGATGCCGAACAGGCCCTTCTTGGGCTCCTCAAGCACGGTGTATTCAATATCGGAAGCGGCAGGGGCTCCCAGCTCAGCCACAGCCTTGGCGATGGCTTCGTCAACAGTTTTTGCTGTAACAATCATTTCCTTTTTCACGGTCATACTCCAAATACCGCACAGGGCGGCTTCATTTTCTTTTTTGAAATTGCAGTTACGCTCGGATATTATTTGTTTTCCTTATTGCTCTCATCGTCCTTGAGCTCGGCAGAGGAAATGCCCTTAACGCCGGCTTTCTTTTGCGCCTTCTGCTCGCGAGCCTCGGCTTCCTCCTGCTCGCGGCGCGTTTCCTCCTCGATCTTTGCCACGTAGTCGTCATCGTCCATGTGGAACAGCGACTTGGGCTTGCCGCCGACGGTCTTGGTGCCGCGGGGATAGGAGTAGGTGGGTGCGGGCGTACCCTTCTTGGGCGCCTTACCTGCGTATTCACGCTCAGCGGCACGGTAGTCCTCCTCGGTGAACTTGGGGTACGGCATCGCCTTAGCCACGATAAACTGGCGCAGCGTGGAAATTACGCTCTTGAACATCCAGTAAATACCGACCAGAGCGGGCACCATGAAGCAGACCCACGTACTCATGATGGGCATCATGAAGTCCATGATCTGATTGGAGCAGGCCGTCTGCTTATCCTGAGGATCGGTATTCATGGTCGGCTGATAGGTGAACTTCTTGGTCAGCTTCATGGAGGTGAAGTAGACGATAAAGGTCAGTGCGGGAACCAGCCAAAGAATGCTGAAATCGTCAAAGGAGGGGCTGTTGCCCAGATTGATGCTGCCGAGATTGAAGTCGGGCAGCTTGAGGAAGCTCATGCGGTCGTAGATCTCGGTGCCGTTCTGATAGAACAGGAAGTCCTTCAGGCCGTCCAGCTTATCGCCGATACGGGAAAGGATTTCAATGGTACCCGAGCGAGGGGTAGCCATACCCAGACCGCCGGCTGCGCGGGCTGCGGTGTAATACTGTGTGAGCGCGGCAGACATGACGGGTGACTGACCCAGCACGTACTGCAGCGGGTTGATTACGATCTGATACAGCGCCAGAATGATGGGAATCTGTAAGAACAGAGGCAGACAGCCGCTATAGGGGCTGAAATTCTCACGCTGGTACAGATCCTGAATTTCGGTGGTAACCTTCTGGCGGGTTGCCTGGTCGTCGCGTCCTGCGTACTTTTTGCGGATCGCCATTTCCTTGGGACGCAGCTTTGCCTGACGGATCGAGTTCTTGTGCTGACGGATACCCAAGGGCAGCATCAGCAGCTCGACCAGCACGGCGAAGATCATCAGTGCGATCAGATACGAGCCGGTCACACGGTCCATCCAGCCAAGGAAGGAACCGATCCAGCCCAGCAGCTTATCAAGGAAGCCGCCGTCGCTGTCCAGGTCCGCCGTGGTCTGCATCGACTGAATGATCAAGAGCGTATCCTCTGCGGTGATCTCGGCATACTCGGACACGGTGACGCGATCCTCCGCTTCAACCGCCTCGCGCGCCTGATCCAACACCTTGCGGACGGCATCCATGTCGGGCTCCTTGACGACGGTGGGATCCACCTTGGTATCATCAAAGCCCTCTGCCAGCATATCATAACCGCGGTATGCGGCAATCAGAAGCTCACGGGTATCAAAGCTTGCCGAGTACGCGGTCGTGAGCATCTCGGAGATGGCATTGAGCACGTCGGCATCCAGATGTGCGTTCCCCTCGGTTGCTGCACTGTTGGAGATGGTGGAAGACGTCGGGGCTACCGGCTGATTTTTGGAGGACGTAGCACATCCCGTCAGCACGGTCAGCAGCATGGTAGCGAGCAGCACGAAGGCAAGCAAGCGTCCTGCAAATCGTCTTGTTTTGTTGTTCATTCTTTTTTTCGTTTGTCCTGTGAGTAAGATCACAGGCTCCCTTCTGCATAATGGGACTCACACCGTCTTTTTTACTCCGCACGGTGCTGCGGAGGTTGTTCCTTGACGGGTGCTTTATGGCTGCGGCGCAAAACGTAATCCTCGCAGATCAGCTTTGGCTGCGCCGGGGCATCCGTGTCATGCGGAGCCAATTGCTCCGTCGTATCATCGTCAGGCGTTATCTCGTTCCCCGGAATGGAATAGTATCCGCGGGTGGGGAAGCCGTGCTGCGGCACGGGATCGTATCCGCCGGGGCAAAAGGGATTGCACCGGAGAATGCGCCACACCGTAAGGATCATGCCCATAAAAAAGCCTCGTTTGGTAAACGCATCAATGGCGTAGGCAGAACACGTCGGCGTGAACCGACACGTGGGGGTTCGTTTGAGCGGAGACAAAAACCTTCGATAAAAACGAACGAGCCAGATACAAAGGTTTTTCATACCGGTGCGGCACCGTCACCCTGCTTGGGTGTCGGGGTAAGCTCCAGTCGGCGGAAGGCGCGACGCAGATCCTTTTCCACATCTGCCGTTTTTTTCCCGACGATGTCGGGACGCGCGGAGATCACGACCAAAAAGCCCGTCTTAAGCCCTCCCTCTTGCCATATCGCGCGATACGCCTCGCGGATAATGCGCTTGGCACGGTTTCGCGTGCAGGCGCCTCCGATCCGCTTGGAAACGGCGATGCCGATACGGTTGACGGTTTGCTTTTGCGGGTTTGCTCTCATCAGGCGACGGGCGGCATAGTCGCGCAGAATATACACGGTAACGGTGGCTCCTGCGGCGCGGCTGCCCTTCTGATATGCCTTATTATACAGATGATGCTCCTTGATCGCGGCAAACTTCATGGCGTAGTATTCCCTTGTACTTTTTGTGTAACGGTGACTGTCTTGTTTCCCTTTGTTTTGATGTTAGAATAATATGTGTTGCGCTTGCTGTTCGGGCAGACCTTCGCCCACCCAACAAAAACCCCGACGCCACAAACACGAAAACAATATGCATTCACAGCAGTCGGAGGTTTTATGTGATTCAATTTACGGGTGAATGAGAATTAGTAGGTGAGTCTCTTTCTTCCCTTTGCACGTCTTCTCTTAAGAACGTTTCTTCCGTCAGAAGTCTTCATTCTCTTGCGGAAACCGTGCTCCATCTTTCTCTGGCGCTTCTTGGGCTGATAAGTTCTGAGCATTTGGGAGTACCTCCTTTATTTCGATGGTTGGAAACAAGCAGCCGTGGCTACTTTCGTTTTTGCACAATGACAACCTATATTATATACGATTCTTCCCGACTTGTCAAGGAGTTTCTGAAATTTTCACAGAGAAGTTTTGAAATTTCTTCAATTTTCCTGTGTTTTTCCTTCATTTCGGTAAGAATTCAGCGCTTCAAGGTCGGCGCTTGACAGCTTTACGGGTGTTTTATCCGCCAGCTGGTAGTAAACGTAGAGCGAGCCTAAGGGATCGGATTCATAATCAACGCTGCCTGCGTAATAGAAATCGACCTTCAGACCGATGGTATCGGCGGTAATATCCACGCCGTCAAAGATATATTTGCGGAAGTTGTACACGTCCTTCTCGCCGCGCACCACCTCACCCGTCGGCGCAAGACGGGACTGCAGCCAGGTCGTTTCGTCCTCGATATCCTCGAGCTTATGCGGCGTTGCATCGGTAATGATGCGCATGGACAGATCAATGACGTCCTCCTCGCGCGACGGAACGGCAGCGAGCTCCAGATCCTCGGCAAGATGCTCCAGCGTACTGCTGTTATACTTGACCAGCACCTGCACCTGCTTTGCCTCGGGCAGGATAAGCACCTGATCGATCCAAAAATAACCGTATGCCTCGCGGTTGGTGGTGACGGGATCCAGCTTTTCCTGGGTATAGATCAGCAGATCCTTGCCGTTCTCCTCATACGCTGCGTAGGTAGCGTCGTTGACCAGCAGTGTCTGCATTTCCTTTGGGATGCGCTCCATGGTCCGAATGCGCCACAGCATCAGACCGACGACGAACAGGATCAGCGCCACGCCCAGCCAACGCAAAATTCTCCCGATCCATCGCATGACGGGATGGGGGCGTCGCTCGGGGTGTATCTCCTCCTCGTAGCTGCGTTCTTCTTTCTCTTCCATAAACGGTTCCTCCGTATTTTTCACGGTGCAAGTATAGCGCACCCGTATGAAGTGAATGTGAATAATGGGATCAGTTTGCCTGATTTTTCAAGCGGTCCAGCGCATTTTGCAGAATGATCTGGGCGCTGAGCGTATCGATGACCTGCTTACGCTTTGCACCGCGGGTGTTGGTCTCATTGAGAAAGCGGGAGGCAGCCATGGTGGTCATGCGCTCGTCCAGCAGGAGAATGGGCAACTCGGTCTTCTCCTCCAGCATATCGACGAACAGGCGGATATGCTCGGCGCGGGGGCCTTCGGTGCCGTTCATATTGACGGGTAGACCGACGACGATGGCAACGGCGTCCTGCTCCTTTGCCGTCTCGGCAACGCAGATGGCGGTTTTGGTCATGCTGCCGGGGGTCACGGTCTGCAGTCCCGAGGCGAGAAAGCGCGCGGGGTCGGAGACGGCCAGTCCCGTCCGCACGTCGCCGAAATCGACGCCGAGAATGCGGCCGCGGGTCTGTGCAAGCTGTTGTATCGTAGTTCTCATGGCATCCTCCGTTAAAGCTTACCCACCGTCAGGCGGATGAGCAGGTCGATATCGTCCGGCTGCACGGCAGCCTCATGTGCCGCGCGGTTACGGCGAAGGGCACCGCAGCGGGTGCAGCGATGGATGATGATATAGCCCTTTTTGGCATCCGGCTCGACGCGGATCGGCTCAAGCTCGCCGCGGCATTCGCAGGCGCGGTCGCCGGGCAGCTCATCGACGTGCAGCGACCACAGGCAGAAGGGGCAATGATTGCGAGAAGTATATCCCAGTGGCTCGACCTGTCGTCCGCAATGGGCACAGACAAAGCCTGCGTCGTTTTTGGTAAAGCGCTTTTGCTGCATGATACTCCTCCGCTTGTGCCGCCGCAGCGGTTAATCTTATTTATTTTATCACATTTATGCAGGATTGTCAACACAAAGTGCGCGGAAGAGGATAAGTGCCGTTTCCGACAGATCGGAAACGGCTCTTACTATGAGGCGGGCTTACGCCTTCTTTTTCTTGACTGCGAGCAGTACAACGACGACCGCGACAACGACCGCAGCTGCCACGGGAAGGAGGAAGAGCGGATTGAAGGACGATTCCTCGGGGTTCTCGGGCTGCTCGGGCGTCTGCTCGGTATCCTTCGGCTGCTCGTCGGGCGTGGACGAGTTTGCGGACAGGCCCTGCGTCACGGTGATGCCTTCATCGCGTTTGGAGAGATCGGGAGTCGCCTGATCCTTGATCTGGATATCGACCTTAGGGTTCTCACCTACGTATGCATCGAGGTTCAGCTCAGAAAAATCCTCGCCGCCGACATAGCACATACGGATATTATCAACGTAGATGGTGTGATTACCGGCGGTATAGAAGGCATAGATGCGGAAATAGTTCACCGCCGTATCATCAAACGCTTCCTGGGTTTTGGAGGCGCTGCCGGTGAGCATATAAATGGTAAACCACTCTTCCTCTACGGCCTCTTCCTTGAGCGTAGGCAGAATATCCCACTGCAGCTCGGCGACGTCGCAGGTACCGGAGGAGGAGACCTCCGCAAAGAAGTTGGAAATCGTGTCAAGCACGGAAAGGTCGGGAATATACACGTCCATAGCCAGCACGTCCGTCTCGGAAACGTCCTCTTCTAAAAATCTATGCTCGGAAACAAACGAGGTCCCGGTGAAGCGTACGGCGAGCGCGCCATTGCCCTCGTTGACCACTTCTTTTTGCGAAGAAAGACCTCCCAGCGCTTTATCACCGTTATGAATGACAACCACGTCCTGTTCTTCTCTTGCGGCAGCCGCAGGAACGCAAAGCATGGAAACCAGCACGATCAACGCCAACAGGCAGGGAATGATTCTTTTCATCAGATATTCCTCCGATCACATCATCGGCAATCCCGGCAGAGAGGGATGCCTATACTTAATAGTATTGTAGCATATCCCGTCCCGTTTGTCAAGCGAAAAAACATAGATTACGCACTTTCTCGGTACAGATAAAAAACGAGAGGATCGAATCCGACCCTCTCGTGAAGTATTATTCCTCGTCAGCGCCGTCCAGCTTTGCCAGATCGTCCTCCTCGACGATGCAAGCGAATTTCTCGCCGCACGCGGGGCAGATCAGGTTCTCGGGATCGACCTCATCGTCAAAGCAGATGGTCTCGTTGCAGGAAGGGCAGATGATCTCGAAGAATTCGCCGTCGCACTCCTCATCGTCGTCGAAGCAGCCCATTCCGCAGGCCTCGCACTCGCCGTCTCACTCCTCGTCGTCATCGTCATCATCGTCATCGTCGGCATCGT